>JAFDBG010000017.1 GCA_019313385.1 Deltaproteobacteria bacterium
GAGCTCCGCAATAGGAGATAATGCGATGGTTAATTCACGGGCTCCTCTAAAGAACAATCGTTCTAATTATTCTCCTTTTTGCGCATCCATACCTCCTGTTTTTCCTTATGAACTACTGTCTTTAATCTATGCATTCTCCAAAAAGAGCATAACGACAAAGTGTTGTCGTAACAATATGCTGGGCCATTTTAAGATCAAGGTGATCAAGTGTCCATCTGAATTTTTTTGACGTTTTAACGACTTACTGTCCAGAAAGTAAGTACGAAAAAACAGAAGGGAGGTGTCAAATTACATTTCGAAGCGGCAAAACCTCAATCTCAAAGGTAAAAGGTTTCAAACTCGCATTTTCGAATCAGGTGAATGGCAGAATTAGGTGTTAATCCCCCTGATATTTACAGCTATTAGCCTTTCACCATAAGCATCAACCTCTTCGTAATAAAACGAAGTTGTTGATAATAAAGACTAACAAACTATCAGGATGGAGGTTATTCCATGGAAACAGAAGAGAAGAAATATCCTGAGGTTTTTCAGAGAGAGACATCCCGTCGTGGATTTCTCAAGGGAGCTGCCGTTGCTGCGGGAGGTGCCGTTGCACTGGCAACTGTTGGTGTCGTAAAACCCGTCACTGCCAAGGCTGCGGAATCGGCAAAACCAGCTAAAATAATCAGGCATCTGTTTGTCGAACGCCAGAACTGTACCGGATGCCGGGGATGCGAATTTGCCTGTTCCCTGTTCCACGAAGGTGTTGTCAGACCGGAAGCTGCGAGAGTGCACGTCAACAAATATAAGGGGATCGTCGACATCCCGGTAATTTGCTGGCAGTGTGAAGATGCGCCCTGCATTGAATCGTGTCCCGTTGAACCTAAAGCTATCTATAGAGATGAAAAAACGAACGGTATGCTGATCAACAATGACACATGTCTCGGTGCCAAATGTCATAAGTGCCTGGAGGCATGCCCGGCCCAGTTCCTGCGAGCACATCCCGATACGGCGCTCCCTCTGACATGCGATCTCTGCGGCGGCGATCCGGAATGCGTGAAAGCCTGCCTGGCACAATCGGGTAATCCTCAAGGACCCTGTATTATGGGAGATAAAGTCGGTTTCGGTGTGAACCTGGCATATCGCGATGTAACACCGGAGGAAGCGGCTGAGGATCAGATTACCAACTTCTTCTATCCGAATGAAACCGGGGAAAGGAGGGAGATATAATGGCAACACCACGAGGAGGAAACTTTGGAAAGGTTCTGGAAATCGACCTGTCAAAAAAAACATTTAAAACGCGTACCGTACCGGATGAGACATATCAGCAATTTCTCGGTGGGGCGGGTATGGGTGATCACTTTCTTCTAAAAGAATATAAAGCCCATCAGGATCCTTTAGCCGAAAACAGCTTTCTGTATCTCGGTGCGGGCCCACTGGATGGAACATATTGTCCGTCCACTCGAATGAGCGTAGTCCATATGAGTCCATATACGAAACGGCTCAGTCACGCCGAAGTGGGTGCACATATAGGTGCCGAGATTAAGTGGGCCGGCTGGGACGGCATTTATATCCGAGGAAAATCGGAAAAGCCTGTATGGCTCTACATCCGGAATGACAAGGTTGAATTCAGAGATGCCAGTAACTTATGGGGCAAGGATACTGCCACAACGGAAGATATGATTTCCGAGGAATTAAAAGATCCCCGGATCAGAGTTGCCTGCATCGGTCCTGCTGGCGAGAATGAAGTCCCGTATGCCGCTCTTATTATAGAGCGTTTCCGGACTGCTGCCAGAACGAGCACCGGCGCGCTTATGGGAAACAAGAAATTGAAAGCCGTTGCTATCAAGGGTAGCGGTTATGTTCCCACGGTTGACAGCGATAAATTTCTGAAAGCGGCAAAAGCGGGAAAGCAGTATGCCGTTGATCATGAAGGCTGGCAAGGCATCAAACGATGGGGTACTGCTGGCCTGCTTGAATTGAAAAACTGGGGTACCGGATCACTCGTTACGAAAAATTACCAGACCACCTGGTTCCCGGACATCGAATATATAGGTGCCGAGGAGGCAAACAGGCGGTTCTGGAAGAGGCATGTGGCCTGTACGCACTGTCCCGTTCACTGCCAGAAGCTTGGTGTTATTCGAGGCGGCAAGTACAGTGGCCTCATAGCCGAGGGACCCGAATATGAAACTGGCAGCCTTCTGGGCAGTAATGTCGCCGTTTCTGAATTTGACGGCATGATGGCCGCGATTGAACTGTGTGACGCCCTTGGTCTCGATGCCATTTCAACCGGAGGGTGTATCGCTTTTGCCATGGAATGTGTCGAAAAGGGTGTCCTGTCAAAGGCTGATCTTGACGGCATTGATCTCGAATGGGGAAACGCGGATGCCGTCGTTGAGATGGTGAAAAAGATCGCGTACAAGAACGGGAAAGCGGGCAAGCTGCTCTCTAAAGGCGTTGTCGCCATGTCACAGGAGATAGGCCAAGGTTCCGAGAAATGGGCCGTCCAAACAAAGGGCAAAGAGATGGCCGCTCATGACCCGAGGGGGGATAAACCACGCGCTGTCAGTTATGCCATGGGACAGTGCGGCGGTGATCATCATGAATCCAACAGCCCCGCAGGTCAGGCCAAACGATGTCTGCACAATTCGCTTGTCTGCTGTTCGTTTGTCGGTGGTTACTGGTCACTCGATATGTTCACTGCCATGCTGAATCCGCTGTGTGGATGGAGTATGACGGAAGATGATCTGATGAAAACAGGCAGGCGAATCCGAACTTTGGAGCGCTGCTTCGATGTGCGTGAGGGAATCAGCCGGAAGGACGATGTTCTGCCATACCGGATGACACACGACCCTCTGCCTGAGGGCCCAAAGAAAGGAGCTATTTTTACCGAGGCCGATACGAAAAAAATGCAGGAAGATTACTATACGTTCTTCGGATGGGACAGCAACGGCGTCCCCACAACAAAAACCTTGAATGATCTTGGACTCGCATTTCTCATTGACGATATCAAGGCGGCCAAGAAAAATTTGTAAGGAAATTTTTGAGGCAAATGATGTATAATCGGGGCAGGGATCAGCCTGCCCCGATTATTTCCCGGGCAGGAAATTGATAAATTCACGACAATATATAAATATGCATCATGATTTCTCTGCACTTTGTCGATACCTGTCTTAACGAGCATGTACACAAGTTATCTGAATGTCCGTTCATAAAAATACAAAATGGGAAAGAAAATCCTTTTATAGAGCCAACGTAATAATCCATTTAAAACTTATTACATTGCCGTATTTGGAACCAAAGCAGACAGGAGTACGTAATACATGAAACTATCACGGCGGGACGTACTTCATATAACCATCAGCGGTGCCATATCGGGAATCGTTTTTACCTTCTTCAAGGTCTCTGGAGCAAAAGCACTACCCCGTCCACCAGGATCGCTTATTGAGAATGAATTCCTGAAATATTGTACCCGATGCTACAGATGCATAGACGTGTGTCCTGCCGACGCACTTAAACCTGCAAGTATTCTTGATGGTATAACAAATTTCGGTACGCCGGTTCTCGATTGGAAGAAGTGTATCATGTGTATGGAGTGCGTCAGAATATGCCCCACCGAAGCCATCAAGAAGGTCCCTAAAAAAGAGATTGATATCGGAAATGCAGTGATCGATCCCGACACATGTCTATCCTGGCAGAAAACGAGAAGATGCAAAAATTGTTATAAGGCCTGCAAATATGATGCTATCAAGCTGGAAAAGAGGCGATTTCCCGTTGTCATAGAGGAAAACTGTACGGGTTGTGGCGCCTGTGAGCAAAGGTGTCCGACCGACCCTAAGTCTATTGTTGTGCATTACGACAAGGTAAAAAGGTTTGATCCTTCCAGAAATCGGTTTGTTTTACAACTTGAAGATCGAGTAGGGCCGTATGATTTTCCTCAGTCTGATTTCAAAACATGGTTTGCAGGCAGGATGGAGAAACTGGCTAAACACTATGGGATTATAAAATAAGGAGCAAGAGAAAGACGGCCTTTAATTTTGTATTAAAGAGATAAGGATCGACTGCTAATGACTGGTTTTGAACATACTCAAAATACTAAAAAAAATGCCGTGCTGGTTGTCGGTGGTGGCGTGGCGGGCATTACGGCTTCCCTGGATCTGGCGAATGCGGGTCACACCGTTCATTTGGTTGAGAACAAGAGTCATCTTGGCGGTCAGGTGTCGGAACTGGACAAACTCTATCCGACTGATCACTGTGCCTTCTGTCCTCTCTGGACAGATGTCAAAAAATGCATGGAACATTCTTTAATCACCGTCCATACTCTATCCCACGTGAAAGGGTTGGAAAAAGAAAACGGCAATTGTTCAGCCGTCATTCTGAGAAGTCCCCGTTACATAGATGAAAAAAAATGTGTTTTCTGCGGACGATGCGAGAAGGAGTGCCCGGTTGGCGCCATCCACTCTGAATGGGAGCACTTAAACCCGCCATCTTTCGTGATTGATGAAGCTTTATGTACACAATGTGGCAACTGCACGAACGTATGCCCTTCGGATGCTATTAATATGGAGTTGAAAGAAGAAGAAATACATCTTCTTGTGAGTTATGTCATATGGGCGACCGGGTTCAAAGAGGCCGATATCCATCATCTCAAGGAATACGGGAGCGGAACCCACCCTGATATCATGACATCCATGGAGTTTGAAGAGTGGACCGCAGAAGCAGGAACCAACCGGGGAACTATCATTAAAAAATCAGATGGCGCGGTACCGGCAAACATTGCTTTTATACAGTGCGCCGGGGCGAGGGATTTGAGGATGATCCCCTCCTGTTCTGCCGTATGCTGCATGCATGCACTCAAACAGGCCGAGTGGGTGAAAAGGAGAAATAAAGGGATCGATTGTTGGATCTTTTATACCGATTTAAGAACTGTGGGGCGCGATTATTACAGATATTCCCTGAGAGATTTTGAAGGTGCCGGCATCAATCTTGTCCGGGGAAGACCGGGGTTGATCCATCCACTGCCCGGCGGTAAAGGGATCGCGGTACAATTTGAAAATACGATAACACAAAAAAGAGAGATTAGAAGATTTGATATTGTGATCTTGAACGGGAATATTCAACCTTCCCTGATTCAGCTCCGTTCGGAACAGTCGGAAAAAACAGTAGTACCTCAAATAAACAAAGAAGGGTTTGTTATTACAGAGTCAGACGAAACTCCAGATTTCGCATGCGGCTTCGGTCTGGAACCGGCAGATGTCGCCGAGTCAGTTATCCAGGCGTCCGCTACCGCAATGAGAGTTATCAATAAAGAATCGGATCAATGGTAGAGTGAACTATGGCAAACATATCTGTTTTTCTATGCAAATGTTTCGGAGAAATTGATAATACTGTCGATTTTGATTTTCTCAGGAAGGAATTATCAAAAAATCCTTCTATTGTCCTCATATCGACTGTTGATTCCCTGTGTCTCGAAACCGATATAGAAAAGACCGTTTCCCGAATAAAGGAGAGCAACTCTGAGAAGGTATTGATCGCCGCCTGTTCGATCTTGTCGAGAGGTAATCTTGTCGTCGAATCTCTTATCAAAGAGGGCATAGAACGGCATAAAATCGGCTTGGTGGATATAAGAGAAGGATGTGCCTGGATTCACGGCGACGATCCCGCAGGCGTAACAAAAAAAGCAAAAGATCTTATAAATATAGGCATCGCTGCCCTTCAGCATAAAGAACTATCCGACGACATGTCTGTAACCGTTCATCCGAACGCTCTTATAATAGGCGCAGGCCCCGCGGGTCTCGCCGCTGCCATATCACTCGCAAAAACGAGGTTTAAGGTCAACATTCTTGAAAGATCAAAAGCCCCCGGTGGAATGCTTAGATTGATTTCCCGCTGTTATCCCGGCAATGAAGATGCATCTAACAAACTGGAGCCATATATTAGAGAGGTTGAAAACAATCCCCTCATTACCTTTTATCCGCAATCAAAAATCGCTTCTATCGAAGGGGACACCGGCAATTTCACCGTTCACTTTTCATCTCAGGAGAAAGATAGTTCCATCAAGTCAGGAGTTATCATCATAGCGACAGGCGCAAAGATATTTTTCCCGACCGGTCTTTATGGCTATGGTGAAATCAAGAACGTGATCACACAGATGGAGTTTGAGAGACAAATCCTGAATGGATCATTAGAAACGAAAAAACCTGTCTTTATACAATGTGTTGGCGCAAGAGATAAAAAAAGACCGTATTGTTCAACTATTTGTTGTCCAATCAGTCTTAAAAATGCCTCGAGGATTGCTGAAGATGTCCCTGGCGCGTCAGTCTTTATTCTCCACCGGGGTATCATGACACCGGGGAACACCCTGGAAAAATATTACAGGGATACACTCGCGAGTGGCGTACAGTTTATCCGTTTTGAAGAGGAACACCCCCCTCGGATCATAGGCAGTGATCATGTTGAATCCGTTGAAGTTTATGATGCGATAACCGGTATTACAAGGAAGATTGAGACAGATCTGGTGGTCTTAAGTACTCCCCTTGTTCCAAATAATGATAATGCGCAACTGGCGAAGATGATGGATATCGAAGTTGACCGCTATGGATTTTTCTCGGAGATCTATCCGATGCATCCCCTGGAAACGAAAACGGATGGAATATTCATATGCGGTTCCGCGAGATGGCCCGTTTCTTCAGATAATTCGATATTACAGGGAAAAGCGGCAGCCATGAAGGCAGTTTCTTATTTAAGACAGAGTAAAATTACCGCATCAACACTCAGCCGGGTCCCCGGTCTGAAAGCAGGCCATGCCCGGGTTGTTACCGAATCCTGTACGGGTTGTGGAAATTGTGTTGCTGCCTGTCCCTTTAACGCCTGTCATCTTGAAAAGATGGAGGGCAGATATATCAGCGTTGTTAACATGATGAAATGCAAGGCATGCGGAAGCTGTGTTTCCGTATGTCCCAACGGGAGTGTACAGATTCCCGAGCATAATTATCGCATGGTGGGTGAAATGATAAAAATGGCGTTTTAGAAAAATGCCAAAAGACTTTTTTGTCATCGGGGCTTTGGAATTTGTTATTAATGTTTATTTATTTATCAATGTCAAAACAGGATATAGACAATACGGAAAGAGGGTAAAATGAACCAGCCCAGAATCCTGATTTTTGCATGCAAGTGGTGTGGTTTTATCGGAGCTGATGCTGCCGGGAAGAAGAGGACTTCTCTTCCCTCCCAGTTTCGTATCATTCCGGTGGAATGCGCGTCCCTTGTTGAAACCGATGCCATCCTGAGAGCGCTGGCTGGGGGAATTGATGGAATAGCTGTTCTGGGATGTCACATAGGAGGGTGTCGTTATAATAACGCGAACCACACTGCTATTAAAAGACTGGAGCTTTTACAAGATCTTCTGGACACAACAGGTATAGGGCGCAGCAGGCTTTTGCTCAGCTTTGGGACCGCACATGAAGATTATCAGTTTGAAGAAATAATAAAGAATTTCTTTGATGAGTTAATCTTACTGCCACCCCTTGATCCCTGGTTGTCGCCGTTTGGAGTGATAAGTTGATGATGCTAGAGAAAACAAAGGACATAGCAAGACAGATTCTTGAAGAGAAAAAGGCCGGAGGTGTCTTTGGCTTAATGAAGAATGAATGGAACATTATCCAGCCTCATCTGTTTGAAGATCCTGCGGAATTAGCCAATCTTGTTCTTGAGCCAAAATGGTTGCTGGCTAAGCTCGCTATGAGAATTTTACGCTCCTCACCGGAAAATTACAAACTGGCTGTAATCTGTCGGGGATGTGACGAAAGGGCCCTGATTGAGCTGATAAAGAGAAATCAGATAGAGAAAGAAAATCTTCTTACGGTTGGAATTGCCTGCAGTCAGGAGCAGGCAGCTATATGTCTTTGCGAAAGGCCTTATCCAGAGAAACTCGATGCGGGAGAGAAGGTTTCAGGGGTAGATCCTTTTCAGGATGAAAGAGTCCAGAAGTTCTTGACCGGCAATGACAAAGAAAGGATGGAAAGATGGGCTGATATGCTGAAGAGATGCATCAAGTGTTACGGCTGCCGTAATGCCTGCCCTATCTGTATCTGTGACCCCTGCAAACTGGAAGACGATGTCTGGGTACAAAGGGGTGTCGTGCCGACTGAAACGGTAACATTCCATCTTATACGTGCCTTTCACCTTTCGGATACATGTGTTGCCTGTGGGGCCTGTCAGGAAGCCTGTCCTGTCAATATCCCCCTCCTCTATCTGCAACTTTCTATGCGCAAAACGCTCCGTGAAAAATACGGGTACGAGGCGGGAATTGATCCTGAGACAAGATCACCCGTTCTTTCCAGTGTTTTTGAAAAACCCGATACGGACAGGGAATATCCTGCATGGATAAACTCGCTGGGGGAAAAAGATGAATCCTGAATTTATCAAGACCATCTGTCCTTATTGCGGCACCGGTTGCGGCCTTATTATCAAGGTCGAAAATGGCGTTGCCGTTGCTACGTACCCCGACAGGGAACACCCCGTTTCCAGAGGCAGTCTGTGCATAAAGGGGTGGTCTGCCCACGAGTTTATCAACCATCCCGACCGGTTGACATCGCCTCTTTTGAGAAAGGGTGATACGTTTCAGGAAATCCCATGGGATGAAGCCATCCCGATGGCAGCCTCGAAATTGCGTGAGACTGCCGCAAAATATGGCGGCGATTCCATAGGCGGTCTTTCTTCCGCCAAGTGTACCAACGAAGAAAATTACCTTTTCCAGAAACTGATACGAATGGCCTTCAAAACAAACAATGTGGATCATTGCGCACGTCTGTGTCATGCCCCCACTACCGTTGCCATGGTACAGGCCCTTGGCAGCGGGGCTATGACGAATTCTATTTCCGATTTAGCCGGGGCTGGGTGCATTTTCGCCATCGGTTCCAACACAGCGGAGAGTCACCCGATCATCATGGGAGAAATTTATAAAGCTGCCGACAAGGGTGCTACAATCATTGCCGTAGATCCACGTGAAACGGCAGTAACCCGGAACGCTAAAATCCACCTCCGTATAAATCCGGGAACGGACATTCCGCTGCTGTGCGGCATGATGAGACATATTATTGACGAAGGACTGCACAACGAGGATTTTATCAGGGAACGAATGGAAGGATTTGAGAATCTGAATGAATTCCTCCAGTTATGGCCTGTCAAACGGGCTGCCGAAGAATGCGGTATAGATGAAGAAATTATCAGAAATGTGGCAGAGATTTACGCGAAAGCAAAAGAATCCGCCATAATCTATTGCATGGGCATCACTCAACATGCCTGCGGGACAGCCAATGTCCTCACCATCTGCGATCTTGCCATGTTGTGCGGTCATGTGGGAACAGAACACTCTGGTATATATCCTCTTCGAGGACAGAATAATGTCCAGGGAGCCTGTGATATGGGTGCCCTGCCCAATGTATATCCCGGATATCAGAGTGTCAGCGATTCGGCAATTCAAGACAAATTTCAAAACGCCTGGGGGAGCACACTTTCCGATAAGCCGGGCCTTACCGTTACAGAGATTATCGGTCTGGCAGGTAAGAATATACGCGCGGCCTATATCATGGCGGAAAATCCCGCATTGAGTGATCCCGATACCAACCATGTTTTGGAGTCACTGAAAGCCTTTGATTTTCTCATCGTTCAGGATATTTTTCTCACCGAGACGGCAAAATTCGCGCATCTGATATTTCCCAGCTCCTGTTTTGCCGAGAAGTCCGGAACGTACACCAATACGGAGAGAAGATTTCAGCTCTTAAGAAAAGCCGCTGATCCTCCGGGAAACGCAAAGGAAGACTTTGAGATCTTATGCCTTCTCGGGAAAGCTTTGGATCTTGATTTTTCTTATAAAAACTCCTCGGAAGTCATGGATGAAATCGCGTCTCTGGCCCCGGCCTACGGAGGGATTTGTTTTGACAGACTGGAGCGGAAAGGACTGCAGTGGCCCTGCCCTGATTCAGAACATCCCGGCACACAGTATCTTCATAAAGACCGGTTTACGAGAGGCAAAGGACTTTTCGTCATCCCCGAGCATACTCCACCCAAAGAACTGCCTGATGAGAGTTATCCTTATTATCTGGGTACAGGGAGAATGTTTTCCCATTATCATACAGGGACGATGACGCGCCGCTCATCTTTCCTGAACAGGGAGGTAGAAGAGGCCTATGCCGAGATCAACCCGGAAGACGCTGCTCATCTGAACGTAAAGGACGGGGAGAAAATAAAGATAACAACCCGCAGGGGAAGTATTATAACAACCGCCCGGATAACGAAACGTGTTTCAAAGGGCTATATTTTCGCGCCCTTTCACTTTACAGAGGCACGAGCCAATATGCTGACCAATCCGGTCTTGGATCCTGGTTCCAAGATACCAGAATTCAAGGTATGTGCCGCGGATGTAAGGAAGGAATCACAGGATGGCTAACGGTAAAGACATGATTGCCGAAGCGAAAAGATCTTCCGGCGCTCACAGTTGTGTGGAATGCGGCAGGTGTGTTGCGGTATGTCCCATGGCGGAAATGTACTCAAATTTTTCCATCGAAATGTCACCACGGGGAGTGATTAAAAAAGCCCTGACCGGGAACGACATCATTACGGACGAAAATATATGGTATTGCACTGAATGTAATGCCGGCACTGATGTCTGTCCACAGGGGGTTAGCTGTCGTGATCTGATTCGAGGTCTCAGGGAAATAGCAATCGAAGAAAACATAGTTGAAGATTTAAAACACTGTACCCGTTGCGGCAGGCAGTTTGTATCAATTCCCGTAGAAAACTTTGTCTTTGAAAGGTTGAGAGAGGAACCTCCTAATGTTTTGGACGTTCTCGAGCTTTGCCCCTCATGCAAGAGGGAGGTTTACATGTTACGTAATACATAGGTACTGTGATGCAGGAACAAACAAACGAACAAAACAATAGTATCACTCTTGAGGATCTCAGGCCACGCCCGGAAGAGAAGAAAACCTTTCCCGATCACTTTATGCCGCGGCTTCATCCCGGCATCCTGTTCGATCCTAAAAAATGTACCGGTTGCGGCACCTGCGAGATGGTCTGTTCCTTAAGGAATGTCTCTAAAATAGCCCCTGCTTCTGCAAGCATAAAAGTGCTCAGAGATGAGGACAGTGTCAAGAATTTTGCGATCCTCTGCCAGCATTGCCGCAAGCCTCTGTGTATAGAAGCCTGCCCCACCAGGGCGATTGAAAAGGGGGAAGACGGAATTGTCCGTATCAACAAGCTGTTCTGCGTTGCATGTGGTCTTTGTACAATTGCCTGCCCGGAAGCCGCGCCGCTTCAAGATCCAATAACGGGAGAAATTAATAAATGCGATTTGTGTGATGGCGATCCACAGTGTGTTAAATATTGTCCATCCGGCGCCCTTATCTTGACAAAAGGAAAAAGTTTCAGGTGGATAAAAGGCCTGAGATGGTTCGTTCAGACTATTTCATTTCTCCTTCTGGTCGTTGTTCTGATCGGAACATTCTGTTCCCTGAAAGCTGGTGCGCTTAGTTTATCCTGTCCCGCGGGAGTCCTACAGAATATTGCGTCGTCAGGCGTCGTCGTGCTCGTCTGGGTTCTGTCGACTTTCCTGATCATCGGATTAACCATACTTGCGGGAAGATTCTTCTGCGGGTGGATCTGCCCCTTCGGCTTTTTTCTCGATCTTGTCGATAAAATTACACCAAAGAAGATCGGATTACCGTCATTTTTCAAAAGCAGGATGGCGAAGTACGGAATTCTTATCGGAGCTGTTGGAGGAAGCTGCGCTTTCGGTTTCCAGGTTTTTTGTCCCATATGCCCGATAGGTTCAATCTGTCGCTCCCATGGGGCGGCGGGAACGCTTAATGGTGCCAATATGGGGATAGTGGCTGCGCTGGCGGGTCTGGAAGTAACAGAAAGGCGTGTCTGGTGCAGATACTTCTGCCCGGTAGGGGCTATCCTGGCGCTCTTTGCAAAGATCGGTCTGATAAAAATTGTCATCGGCGCAAATCAGTGCAAAAAGTTTTCCTGTGTTCAATGCGCGGAAGTATGTCCCATGGGAATTATTGACGCGAATAAGTTGCGAGAAGGCATATCACCGGAGATACCGATGACCGAATGTATTACATGTATGAGATGCATTGACCGATGCCCTTACGGCGCGGCAAAGATAAGATTCAGATGGCAAAAAACGATACCTGGGAATATTGAACTATGAAACTATTCAACAATCTCTACAACATGAAGGTTGGAATAGTAGACCTCTCTGAATTATCCTCAGAAGTAATTTCTCTGGACGAGCAGATTGTCGAGGAAAAAATCGGCGGAGCAGCAATAAATGAAGATCTTTTCAATCAATATAAAGAGGATGTTCCTCTGGTCATTGGTGTTGGCCCCCTGACGGGCAGCTTTGCCCCCGCTTCATGTCTTGCGGTTGCAACATTTCTATCGCCACGATTCGGGAATCTCTGCCACGTTCCTCTTATGCTGCGTACCGGTCCCGAGATGAAATTTTCAGGCATTGATTTCCTGGTGGTCAAAGGAAGTGCTTCCTTACCCAAGATAGTGCATATCGATAAGGGAACCATCCGAATCTTATCCGCGGAACATCTCATAGGCGTTGATATCCCTGAGGGTTTACAGAGACTGAAGAAGGAAATAATGGATTCCCGATCAATCCTGCTGACGGGCCCCGCCGCTGACAATGGGATCCCGGGAGCTTCTGTTTCAATAGGCTTTAATGGCAGTCTGGATAAAGCGGGCCTGGCCTTCTTGATGGCCTCCAAAAATCTCAAGGGAGTTATCTTCAATGGAACTGGTGGCCTTCCCTTCACCGAAGACAACCTTAAGCACAATGAAACACTGGAAAGGAAGCTTTTCGAGGATGAAGGACGTAAGAATGAAGGATTTCTTACTATGTTGGATAAGATTGGAATCAAAGAGAATCTGAAGGGGGTCATAAAAAAAGCAAAATGGCGGGATATGGCATGCTATCACTGCCCCTCGCCATGTATGAGTTCTGTCCAGTTTACATGGCACGATCCCCGGAAGAATTCCAGAGTCGAAGATAATATATTCCTTTCAGATCATCTGGGGTTTCTAGCGCTGGCAAAGAAAAGTGGGAGAGATGTGTTCCCACTGTCAGAAAGCTGCCGCCGTTTTGGCCTGGATCCGGTTGCTGTAACTGAAAGATTGCCGGAAAACGAATCATTGCTTGAATCCTTGAAGGCCATAGAAAAAATGTCTATTACACCGGAAGAACCGGAGATCAAAAATGAATCTCATCAGATTGGAGAGGCTCCCGCGGAAATGCATAAACTGTTCGGTGGTGGGATACCACCTATTTTACCTGGTGAATTGTGGAGGAAACGAGTCTGCCTTTCCATGATTCTGGGTGTATGTCCAATATTTTTAGTCCGTTTCCAACAGATCTCTGAATCTGATCTTCTCAAATTCCTCACAAAAAATGAATCTGATTTAAGCATTTTAGAAGAAAAAATCCGATTTATCCTTGAAAATTAATAGACTAATCTTAATGCGTTCGTAAGAAGTTAAATTTTCCCTTCCCATAGTCAAGACAAAAAAGAAGGTTTGTTAATGCAATATAATTATGTCACCCCCCAAGTTGCATGAACAGCAAAAGGAGGTTGAACCCTCCGCTGCTCACACTTGGATTGGTGGTTAGGGGCGATTCCAGTTGTCCGAGAACAGTCTTCCTTCGTACTTCAATTATCTGTTCAGGAATCTGAAATATTCGTACATCTTGGCGAGGGCCGTTACCGCCCTTTCCGGGTTCGGGTAGAATACACTTTTGAATTTACAGTTTTCAACATTATATACGGTATGATGCTTTTCATCCTCGAGGAGGCTTACACCCAAAATGGGTTTGTTATATTTTTCTATCAGGCGTGCCACACTGGCGATATAATCTTCTTCGACGCTATCGAGGAGCTTCATCCCTTCACTCAGAAACTCTTCGGAATAGCTGGGATCTGCCAGGCGAACTGATTCGCCCAGGCGCTTCACGAATATTTTCATTCCCAGCAGGCCAAGATTTATAACAGCGTCGCAGCCATCCCATTTCAGAAATTCCTCCATCACTGTTAACGGTATGGTATTGTCGTGTTCACCCACAATATCTGCCGGATTCGACCTGCTCCAGTAGGCGGGAAGAATTTTGTCCATACGCTCCAGCATGCTATCTGGAAGGTCCGGCACCTCGAGTCCCTCCTGTGTACACATATCGGCGGTTATGACCCCCCAGCCGCCGCCGAGAGTAACAATAGCGACGCGATTTCCCTTCGGCAGAGGCAGGGAAGAAAACGCGGAGGCAAGATCGAGAAGCTCCATTGACCGTTCCACCTTTACTATACCCGCCTGTTTGCATACGGCATCAAATACACGAGAGTCTGAGGACAGTGCCCCTGTATGACTCGACGCGGCGCGATTTCCTGCTCCGCTTTGTCCCCCCTTCAGCAGCACAATAGGTTTCTTCTTTCCTGTTCTCTTAGCGCCTTCAAAAAAGCGGCGGCCGTCTTTAACGCTTTCGACGTAGAGGATAATAATCTTTGTGAGGGGATCGATTTCAAGACCCTCAATGAAATCTTCAACCGTAATCATAGCCTCGTTTCCGGATCCGCTGAACCCCCTGATTCCGATGCCCTGCTCTTCCGCGAAGGCGAGGAGCTGGATACCCAGATTTCCTGACTGGGAAACTATGGCCGTTGAACCTGCCATGGGTTTTATGGCGACACTGAGACAGTTAAAATTGCTGTGTGGGTTGCAGATGCCCATGGTATTGGGACCAAGAATGACTATGCCCGCTTTTCTTGCCGCTGTGGCGAGCTTCTCTTCCATGGCCTTCCCTTCACTGCCCGACTCTCCGAATCCGGAGGTGATGATAAGCATGCTTTTGATGCCTTTCTCCTTGAACTGAGGAATCAGATCCAGCACCATTTTCGCCGGTATTGTAACGACTCCCAGATCAACCTTACCCGGAATATCGACAACCGATTTATAGACATGACGCCCGGCTATGGGTTCCCCCTTCGGGTTCACCAGATATACTTTACCTTTGTATCCGCCGCTTATCGTATTTACGACAAGCATATGCCCCCATTTTCCTATGACCCCTGACGCGCCGACAAAGGCAATAGATTTAGGATAAAACAATGAATGTATAACGGTGGGGGCTACTGGTGGAAGGTATTTTTTTTCGGCCTGTATCTCCCCCGGTACAATCAGCGCGTCGACGGCTACGACATTGCCATCGGATGTAACCACGAGGGGGTTGATATCTATTTCCGAGACCTCAGGGATCTCCATACCTATCCGCGACAGTCCCATCAGTGTCTTTATCAACTCGTCCCGGTTGGCCGCCTTTTCCCCCCGGAATTCTCCCAGGAGCGACTTCGCCTTAATCTCATCGAGCATTTCCGCCGCGTCGGTCTCTGTCAGCGGGGCAATGCGAAAGGTAACGTCTGATAACGCCTCGGTAAAGACGCCACCGATACCGAACATGATCACGGGTCCGAACTGCTTATCCCGGAACAGACCGGTGACGAATTCTCTCTTTCCCTGAACCTGCGGCTGTACCAGTAATCCTTCAAGCTCATCCCCGGCCTCCTGAGCGATCATAAAAGCCGCGTTCTTGACTGTTTCCGCATCAGTGAGATTAAGATGCACAAGACCCCTCTCGGTTTTGTGCAGCAGCGTGGCGCCGAGTCCCTTAAGTACCACCGGAAATCCGGTCTTTTGCGCGGCCTCCACAGCCTCATCTTCACTGAAGGCGATAGTTTCACTGACAACCGGCACACCATATTCCCTAAGAATCTGTTTTGATTCACTTTCAGTCAGGGCCTTATTTTTAGATGTTCTGACTTTGTCGATTAATTCCTCTATATTCACACCTTACCCCCTTTTTCATAAATACTGCGCAGATACGCTTCCAAGCTTTATATCATTAAACCGCGAAAGTGAAGAAAATTTATCATCCGAGACAATTCTAAAAAACACCAGATTATTCCTAAAGCCCACTTTTTTTCGAATCCATCACTTTAACCTTCTCCATTAGATCTTTCGCACCCACAATCGGGGTTCCGTGACCCGGGTAGATGGCTTCTATGGAGATAGAAGAGAGCTTTTTGAATGAGGTTTCTATATCCTCGATACTGCAGCAGAAGCGGTTCAGCTCCCCCGTACCCTCCATGTTCAGGATCGTATCTCCCGAAATAAGTATCTTATCCTTCTCGTTGTAGAAACAGACGCTGTCTGGTGTGTGACCAGGCGTCTCGATCAGCCTCCAGCCCGGAAGAAACGGTATGTCATGCGATTCTTCAAGCTCGCATTCAGGCTTGTATCCGATACGGGTATGATCACGGAGGAAGGGGAGGGGAATCCCCGCCTTTCTGCTGGCAAAACTCTGGCAATAATTGCGATACTGGTGCCCTATTCGTGTCATAACGGGCACGAGCCCCATGACCCATCGGGAGAATGGAGGAATCGCAAGCTGCTCCTCTCCCGAGATGTATTTTGACACCATGGAGAAAAAATTGATTTCCGCCTCCGGGAACATTTCCTTCAGTCTGGCGATCCCGCCGATGTGGTCGATATGAAAATGGGTGGCGGTTATGAGCTTGAGCCCGCCTTCTTTTTCGCCGTACTTTTCAGTAATGATCTTTCGTATCATCTCAGCGGCCAAATTGGACCCCACATCAACGGCTGTGAGGCCTTCCTTCCCCTCAATGAGATAGGTGTTAGCATAACCTCCTTCGATATGATGAATCATATTTGCTTCCTCCTTTTCATAATATCTTTCCGGTATGATCCCGCAATGTGACAAATGACACCATAAGGCTGCCGAAAAATGTAATGACTCCGAGAAGAGTAAACCCGAGTTCAAACTGTCCCGCGTCTCCCAGGATACCGATAACCGTCGGAACGAGCCCCGCTCCGATCATAAAAGCGACAGGTATGGCAAGTGACACCGCCAGGCCCCTGCTCTGGGGAGGAGCAATCACTGCGAGCAGGGCAAATCCCACAGGGAAGAAACAGACGGCAAAAAGCGGCTGAAGAAGAACAATCAGTTTAATCCATGACGTATTCGCAAGACCGAGAAGAATAGTCGTAATCCCGGTGAGAGTGAAGACAACATTCATTACCTTCGGCGCGCCGAAACGATCCACGGCCCAGCCCACGAAAAAGACGATGATCAGGGTTGGAACCCTCGAAATGGCGACAAGGGTGTTTGCCTCAACCCTTAATATTCCGTGGTCGACGACAAGATAGAGGGGAAGCATGGAATATACTCCAGCGGAGCAGCTCAGAGCCAGACTGAACAGTACAATCATGACCCAGAAGGACGGTTTTACCAGAAGAGCTCTGATTGAATCGAAATCCGGTTTATCACCCGTAAATTCCCCGCCGCGTCCGAATAATAAAAAGAAGATTCCTGACAAAATGGAGGCAAGACCGATCACTACCATAACACCCCGCCATGGAAACCATACCATGAGCGCCTCTGCCAAAAGCGGAGCCATCACAAAGCCCAGATTCGGGGCCAGTTCATGGATGGCAATCGTCGTTCCCCACTGGCGCGGATTAACCAGATGCGTTATGGTCGCCATACCGGAGGGGAGATAAACTCCAGAAGCCAGTCCCAGAATAAGCATACACACGCCGATACCCCATACGGTTTCGGTGAAGCAGATACCCAGCAGGACGAGGCCGATCGCAATGGAGGAAACAGCGATCGTCAGTTTGTGGGAGATGCGGGAGGAAATAAAACCGGACCCGACCAGCGAGACAACATAGCCGAATGTGATAAACAGAAAGAAGGATCCTACCTCGCCGTGGCCGAGTCCCATATCCATTTCGACGGCAGGGGTCAGTGGTGAAAGGATAATCCTGGCGGTAAAATTAAGGAAGAAGATCGTCGTAAGAAAAATAATGGGGGCAAGCTGTGCCCTCAACGCCGCTCCGTTTTCAATCTGTTCTTTTCCCGCGTTTTTCCGTAATGAAGGTTTATTCATATGTGCTATTCCCCAACTGAATTCGTTTATATCTTTCGCACCGAAATCGCAAAGAAAAGTTTTCGCAGGCAAGCTTCGGAGCCGTATTAATACATTGCCACGGGGCAAATCGTGCTTATATTGAGACTCAGCAGCGTGAGACGCCTGTGGCCCACAGAGAGAGCACGCTACTGAAAGACTCAATCCTTAAAGGTAAATAAAACGAAATGGAACATACAGATTACTATCAGACACTCGAAATAGAAAGTGACGTGACAGCGGAAAAAATAAAAGAAGCCTACCGCAAACAGGCCCTGCAATATCATCCCGACAGAAATAACGGAGATCCGGAAGCGGCCGAAAAGATGAAGTCCATCAATGAGGCCTACGCGGTACTCTCAAACCCTGACAAAAGGCAGGACTATGACCTGATGAGAGACCGTTACGGTTCATCAGCTTACAGTCAATTCAGGCAGGACTATACCGATGAGGACATATTCAGGGGTTCCGATATAAACAGGATTTTCGAGGAACTTGCCCGTTCATTCGGCCTTCGCGGTTTTGACGATTCATTCAGGGAATCTTACGGAAATGGGTACAGCACCTTTCAGTTCAGAACCAACGGCATGAATGGAAGTGGATATGTCTTTCCCGGCAATGGCGGAAATGGCGAACAAAATACCGTCCAGGTCCCCCACCTGGAAGGCGGGATGGGAAAGATAATCCGTTTTGCCTTCAAAAAGATAAGCGGAATGGAGCTGCCGGAAAAGGGAAGGGATATTGCCGAGACTGTCCGTCTGAGCCCTCAGAAGGCACATGAAGGCGGACAGCACGAATACACCCAGTGGGGGAGAAACAAAAAAATCAAGATCAATGTACCCGCGGGTGTTACCGACGGCCAGAAAATCAGACTTGCCGGAATGGGGGAAGCAGGGCGAGGGGGAGCCGAGGCCGGCGACCTCTACCTGAAAGTCTACATCAAAAAGCCGATTTTGACGGAAATCAAGGGGTTTGTACAGAACTGGATAAACAAGTAAATCTATTCGCTCAAATCGCGGTTCACCCGAAAGAAAAGCATGGGTGAACCTGTTTTCTCAACGTATTATTTCTTCCCTGACCCTTTCCACCATTGACAATCCCCTTTTCCTTGTTTATAAGCAAATCATCAGATACACAATTTTTAGAAGAGCCAGACAGGGAGGATTACAGGCAGTGGCGAAGATTTCTTTTGACGGCAGGGCAGGGCGCATACGGTCGAGTGTCACGAACGATGTACCGAAAGAACAGCGGTCTGTCGGCGACGTTGTGCGCGAACTGAAAGATGGCATGAAAAAACCGGCGGGGGAAGACTACCGGGACCGCTCGATCGCGATACATGGCCTTGTATGCGCACGGTGCGGCAAAGAATTTGACCATACCAACAGACATATTCTGACCGTCCACCACAAAGACGGCAACCACCACAACAATCCCCCCGACGGCAGCAACTGGGAGAATCTGTGCGCCTACTGTCACGAAGACATCCACAGCCGGGAAGTCCTGGGCGAATATCTCGACGGCGCCCCAGGTGGCAAAGATGCCGCGGTGGTCTACAGCGAAGATGCCCCGCCCAAGGACCTCGGCTCACTGGGGGCCAAACTCCAGGAAGCCATGATGCGTAAAAAGAAGTAAGAAACTCCATCTAACATCTAATTATCTTCACCATTGAATGTGTCATAAGATTATTGATTATCTATTCGAAGTATTCAATATCCTTAAAACTCCTTGACAAACCCGCTGAACGGAGTTAGTCAATCGGCAGTTTTCTTATAGTTAGAATGCTTATTCAATACCATACTTTAACCGATTGTGATCAAGGAGTGAGGTTGGCCCGAATGTAACAGCCCTGTTTTTCGATAAGAGGAACAGGGCTGTTTTGTGAGCAATGTAATTCAGGTTAACTCAGTTGCTAAAATGGAACTAAAACTGGAGAAATAATGGCGAAGAACAAAAACAACAATTCCAACGAAGAACCAATCGAAAAACAGCTATGGAAAGCGGCCGATAAGCTCAGGAAAAACATTGATGCCGCAGAATATAAACACATCGTTCTGGGGCTGATATTCCTTAAGTATATCTCTGATGCGTTTGAGGAATTACACAGCATACTTTTAAAAGGAGATGGCGAATACGACGGTGCTGACCCGGAAGACAAGGACGAATACAAGGCAGAGAATGTCTTTTTTGTGCCGCCTTCCGCCCGATGGAGTTTTTTAAGAACCCATGCGAAGCAGCCGACTATTGGTAAAACCGTTGACGAGGCAATGGATTCTATCGAAAGAGAAAACCCCATGCTTCGGAACGTGTTACCGAAGGTGTTCGCCAGGGGCAACCTCGACCCCACCAACCTTGGCGGTTTAATTGATCTTGTTAGTAACGTTGCTCTTGGTGACGCCAAGGCCCGAAGCGCCGATGTCCTGGGACATGTGTTTGAATATTTCCTCGGAGAATTTGCGTTGGCAGAGGGGAAAAAGGGTGGACAGTTCTATACACCCAGATCCGTTGTCGAATTACTCGTGGAAATGCTGGAGCCATACAAAGGCAGAGTGCTTGATCCCTGCTGCGGTTCCGGCGGTATGTTTGTGCAGTCGGAAACGTTTGTGAAAAAACATCAGGGCAAGGTGGATGACATTTCCATTTACGGGCAGGAGAGCAACCAGACCACCTGGCGACTTGCAAAGATGAATCTGGCGATACGAGGTATCGACAGCTCCCAGGTGAGATGGAACAACGAAGGCTCATTTTTAAATAACAGCCACAAAGACCTGAAGGCCGATTATGTGATAGCCAACCCTCCCTTCAATGACAGCGACTGGAGCGGTGATCTTCTCAGAAAAGACGGCAGGTGGAAGTACGGCGCGCCACCGACGGGAAACGCAAACTATGCCTGGATACAACACTTCCTATATCACCTGAGCCCCAGCGGTCAGGCCGGGTTTGTCCTGGCAAAGGGCTCTCTGACCTCCAAGACATCAGGTGAAGGGGATATCCGCAAGGCATTGATCGAGGTCCGGTTGATAGATTGTATCGTCAATCTTCCTGCCAAGCTGTTTTTGAATACGCAGATTCCGGCCAGCCTGTGGTTTTTGAGCCGCAACAAGGCCAACGGAAAATTCCGCAATAGAGTCGATGAAATCCTCTTTATTGATGCCCGCAATCTGGGGCATCTGATCAACCGCAGAACCAAGGAGTTTTCGGCAGAGGACATCGCCACCATCTCAGGGACCTATCACAACTGGAGAAATCCCGACGGGGATTATCAGGATGTCAAAGGCTTCTGCAACTCTGCCCCCATTGAACGGGTGAAGGATCTTGGTTATGTGCTGACACCGGGCAGGTATGTTGGTTTGCCGGATGATGAAGATGAGTTTGATTTTAATGAGCGGTTTACCAAGCTGAAAGCGGAGTTTGAGGAACAGTTGAAAGAGGAAGGGCAGTTGAATGCTTTGATTGCTGAGAATTTGGGGAAGGTGACAGTTTAATGGGTGAGTGGAAGGAAAAACCGCTTTGTGAGCTTGTTGATATTGGATCAAGTAAACGGATTTTTTACAAAGAATACGTCCCTGTAGGTGTTCCATTTTATCGTTCAAAAGAAGTTATAGAAAAGCATAATGGCAAAGCCATCTCAACTGAATTACATATCTCAATTGAAAAATATGACGACATTAAGAAAAAATTCGGTGTTCCTGTAGAAGGAGATATGTTGCTAACTTCTGTTGGAACACTTGGTATTCCATACATAGTTCAAAAGGACGAAAAATTCTATTTCAAAGATGGAAACCTTACTTGGTTTCGCAATTTCAATGAAAACCTTTTAAATCAATTTCTTTACTATTGGATTATTTCGCCTGTCGGCAAGGGTGAATTAGATATGGTTTCTATCGGCTCAACGCAACCAGCCCTAACAATAATCGGTTTAAAAAGCATAGACATTAATCTTCCCCCTCTCCCCGAACAGAAAGCCATTGCCTCAGTCCTTTCCAGTCTCGATGACAAAATAGATCTGCTCCATCGCCAGAACAAAACCCTCGAAGCCCTGGCAGAAACACTCTTCAGGCAGTGGTTTGTGGAAGAAGCGCAGGAGGATTGGGAACCAGTAAAGATTGGAGACCTTGTTAAAACAAATATGTCAAGTATAACCAAAGATGCCACATTAAAAACAATTCGATACTTGGACACTGGCTCTTTGACTGAAGGTAGAATTGAAGGCTTTCAAGAAATTGACATAACTGATGCTCCAAGCAGAGCTCGCCGTATTGTTAAACATAACGATGTTTTAATTTCGACCGTCCGTCCAAATCAAAAACACTATGGTATAATAAAATACCCTGAAGAGGATATAATTGTATCAACCGGTTTTTGTGTCATAACCTGTGAAAAGATTAATCCCCACATCATTTACATTTTCTTAACTACAGAAAAAATGACAGAATATTTGCATTCAATTGCAGAAGGGTCAACATCAACGTATCCATCGTTAAAACCATCAGATATTGAGAGGTTAGAATTTAAGCTTCCGCCGAAGGAACGACTGGAAGCCTTCTCCGTGTTTGCTGACAATGCATGGAACAAGATTGAATACAATTATATCCAAATCCGCACCCTCGAAAAACTTCGCGATACACTTCTGCCAAAAATGATGAGTGGGGAAGTTAGGGTGGAATATGAAGGAGTGCTTCAAAGTGAAAGAACAGGCCAATAAAAACATCCTTGAACTGTCATGTTCCGAGGCAAAACTGTTTCTGCTAAAAGGCAAGAGTTATTGCAGCTTTGATTTGCCCAAATATTTTACATTTGATCAACTTCTTACAGACATATCAAAAGAACTCGAAGATAAGAAATTAAGTGATTTCTGGTCTCAGATCCCCCGGTTAGACAAAGACGGCAACGTGCAAATTGACAAAAAAGGTAACGAAAAACAATGTGCTGACTCACCAAGAAACTATGATGAAGTAAACTATAAATTGCTCAATAATAAGGACGGAAAATATGCTTGGAGACCTTTCCAGCTTATTCATCCAGCCCTGTATGTATCATTGGTCCACATAATTACAGAAGAAGACCACTGGCATACTATCGTTAACCGTTTTTCTAAATTCTCTAGTAATCCAAGAATTCAGTGTATGAGTATCCCTGTTCAGTCTGACACCGAAGAATCTGATAAGGCTGTAATGGTCAGCCATTGGTGGCATGAAGTAGAACAGAAATCTATAGAACTGGCTCTAGATTACCAATATTTGTTTCAAACAGATATAACCGACTGTTATGGATCAATCTATACACACTCCATCGCTTGGGCATTACATAAAAAAGATGTGGCTAAGAATAACCGCAGGGACAATATTCTGATTGGAAATGCAATCGATATACATTTACAAAGCATGTCGTTTGGGCAGACAAATGGTATTCCTCAAGGAAGTTTCTTGATGGATTTTGTTGCAGAAATGGTTTTAGGATACGCGGACTTGCTACTTTCAACCAAAATCAACAATTTAATAAAAGACTACAAAATAATTCGATATAGGGATGATTACAGGGTGTTTGTGAATAACCCTCAGGATGGAGAGCTAATTGTAAAAGCTATCTCAGAAGTGATGATTGATCTGGGCATGAAACTGAGTCCACAAAAAACAACTTTTTCGAATGAGGTTGTTAAAGATTCTTTGAAGGAGGATAAGCGGTATTGGATAGATCATAAAAGAGAAGGGAAAAGTTTACAGAAACACTTGCTTGTGATCCATTCGCTTTCTCAGAAATATCCCAATTCTGGCAGTCTGGTTATTGCCCTCAATGATTTTCTAAACCGGATATATAAATTAGAAACAACTCATGAGAATTTAGTTATCTTGGTTAGTATTCTTACAGATATTGCATTTAAAAACCCTAGAACTTATCCGATTTCATCTGCAATACTTAGCAAGCTTATAAGCCTTTTTGATAAAGATACTAATAAGCTCATGATTATTAACAGGATAAAAGAACGTTTTGAAAAAATACCTAATACTGGTTACTTAGAACTCTGGCTCCAAAGGATAACATATAAACTCGATAACAAATTCGATTACAACGAGAAATTATGTAAGATAATCAGTGGATGGGATGCTGAAATATGGAACTCTGATTGGTTGAAAAATAGTCTAAAAGTATTAATCAACCCCCAAAAAATAATTAGCGAAGACACTCTAGATAAAATCACCCCGGTCATTGAAATTGGCGAGGTTGAGCTCTTTAAGGGGTATATGTAGAAATGAATAAAATTACCGAATTCGCAATAGAAAAGTTTGCTATTGTACTCCTTGAAAAGCAGTGTTGCCCGTACATCCCCACCCCTTCTATCGCCTCGGATGTTAATCAAGCGCCTCTCCCTTTGGGAGAGGTGGGAGAGAGGGTTAAACAATGAAAAAATACAAGAAAATCCCCGACAATCAGATCGCTGTGTATCAGACCCCTGAGGGTGGAATTAATATAGAAGTGCTGTATGCCGATGAAAACATCTGGCTGCCTCAAAAACGAATGGCGGAACTGTTTGGGTGCACTGCGGACAATATCTCTTTGCATCTGAAGAATATCTACAAAGAAAAAGAACTCGGTGAACCTTCAACTGCCGAGGATTTCTCGGTAGTTCAAATCGAAGGAAAAAGGGAAGTTGCCCGCAATGTGACTTGTTACTCTTTAGAGGCGATTATTGCCGTGGGGTATCGGGTAAATTCCCAGCGTGGCACGCAATTTCGGCAATGGGCGATAACTATTCTTCAACAATACATTCATAAAGGCTTTGCAATCGACAGTGACCGTTTTAAATACGGTTCCCGTTTCAGCGCCCGGTTCTTCGATGATTTGCTCGAAGAGATCAGGGATATCCGCGCAAGCGAAAGAATGGCGTACCAAAAAATTACGGATATCTATGCAACCTCGATTGATTATTATGGCAATGCAGAAGGCACGAAAGTCTTTTTTGCTACTGTTCAAAATAAACTGCACTTTGCCATTACGGGACAAACTGCCGCTGAAATTGTCGCCAAACGGGCAAATGGCACGAAACCCAATATGGGATTAACATCATGGCGAAAAGGTCCCAAAGGTAAGGTTATGCCGAGTGACGTTTCTACTGCTAAAAATTATTTAAACAAGACGGAACTCGACCATCTAAACCGCATCGTTACGATGTACCTGGATTATGCGGAATTACAGGCTGTTCGTAATATTCCGATGTATATGAAAGACTGGATTGAAAAGCTGAATGCCTTTTTAAAATTCAGTGAATATGAAATTCTGACCAATGCCGGTTCAATTAGTCATGAGGTTGCTTTGGCTTTGGCGAATAAGGAATATGAAATTTTTAAGAAAGACCAGGACAAAAATTACATTTCCGATTTTGATCGCGAAGTAAAAATGCTTTTGGATAAAAATAAAGGCGATAAAAAATGAGCGTAAATAAAATCACCGAATCTGAAATCGAAAAATTTGCGATCGAACTCCTCGAAAAACAGGGTTACCAATATATCTATGCCCCTTCCATTGCCCCTGACAGCAAAACACCGGAAAGAGAAAGTTTTGAAGAAGTACTGCTCATTGAGCGACTGCAAACAGCGGTCGGCAGGATCAACCCGTCTATTCCAGAAGATATCCGGGAAGATGCTATCAAGCAGATAAAGCGGCTCAATTCCCCGGAACTGATTGCCAACAATGAAGCCTTCCATCGGATGTTAACCGAAGGTATAAAGGTCAGCTACCAGAGGGACGGCAACAGCCGGGGTGATCTGGTCTGGCTCATTGATTTTAAAAATCCCGAAAATAACGATTTTATCGTTGCCAATCAACTTACCGTCATCGAAAACAATGTCAACAAACGCCCTGATGTGATCCTTTTTGTCAATGGCCTGCCTCTGGTGGTTATTGAACTCAAGAACCCGGCCGATGAAAACGCGACCATAGGGTCGGCATTCAAACAGCTCCAGACCTATAAACAAGAGATAACAAGCCTTTTTACCTACAACGGCTTAATGATTATTTCCGATGGTTTGGAAGCAAAAGCCGGTTCTATCTCCGCCGGATTAAGCCGTTTCATGGCCTGGAAAACATCAGACGGCAAGGTTGAAGCCTCACCGCTTATCGGCCAGCTGGAAACCCTGATAAAGGGAATGCTGGATAAGAAAACCCTGTTGGACCTGATACGTCATTTCATTGTCTTTGAGAAATCAAAGAAAGAGTGCCAGGAAACTGGAATTATCACCATCGAGACCGTGAAAAAACTGGCAGCTTATCACCAGTATTACGCGGTCAACAGAGCCGTTGAATCGACCTTGCGGGCGTCGGACTATGCTATAAACGAAGCCAGGAAATCAATCCTGCCGATGTTGACGGAATCACCCGAAAGTTACGGCATTTCCGGGGTACATTCACAACCGGTTGGCGATCGCAAGGGTGGTGTGGTGTGGCATACACAGGGAAGCGGTAAATCTCTGTCCATGGTTTTTTATACGGGAAAGATCGTCCTTGCTATGGATAACCCCACTGTCGTTGTCATTACCGACAGGAACGATCTTGATGACCAGCTATTTGATACCTTTGCCGCTTCAAAGCAACTGCTCCGGCAAGATCCGGTTCAGGCGGAAAACAGAGACCACCTCAAGGATCTGCTCAAGGTTGCATCGGGGGGTGTGGTTTTTACCACCATCCAGAAATTCCAGCCCGATAATGGCAATATCTATGAAACCCTTTCCAAGCGGGATAACATCATTGTGATTGCCGATGAGGCCCACCGGACGCAGTATGGATTTAAGGCCAAGACCATCGACGCCAGGGACGAAAACGGTATCGTTGTTGGTAAAAAGACAGTATATGGCTTTGCCAAATATCTGCGGGATGCCCTGCCCCAGGCAACCTATCTCGGCTTTACCGGAACGCCCATTGAGAGTGCCGATGTCAACACCCCCGCTGTATTTGGCAACTATGTTGATGTTTACGATATCCTGCAAGCGGTTGATGATGGCGCAACGGTCAGGATTTTTTACGAAAGCAGATTGGCGAAGATCAACCTTAGCGAAGAGGGTAAAAAGCTTGTTGCCGATTTGGACGATGAATTGGAAGTGGGAGAATTTACCGTAACGCAAAAAGCTAAGGCAAAATGGACACAACTGGAAGCACTCATCGGAAGCGAAGATCGGACACAACGGGTAGCTCAGGATATTATTAATCACTTCGATCTGAGACAGGAAGTCTTCGAAGGCAAGGCCATGATTGTTACCATGTCCCGGCGAATTGCCGCTGATTTATATAAAGCAATAATCGACATCAGACCCGAGTGGCACAGCAAAGACCTGAAAAAAGGCGTTATCAAGGTGGTGATGACATCCGCATCTTCTGATGGTCCCGAAATTTCCAGGCATCACACCACCAAAGATCAGCGCAGGGCATTGGCCGATAGAATGAAAGACCCGAACGACGAGCTCAAGCTGGTTATTGTGAGGGATATGTGGCTCACCGGCTTTGATGTTCCGTCGCTACACACCATGTATATCGATAAACCCATGAAGGGCCATAATCTGATGCAGGCAATCGCCAGGGTCAACCGTGTCTACAAGGATAAACCCGGCGGGCTTATAGTAGATTACCTCGGTATTGCCTCAGATCTGAAAAAGGCCTTGTCATTCTACTCAGACAGCGGAGGGAAAGGTGACCCGGCAATCGCGCAGGAACAAGCAGTGCAATTGATGTTGGAAAAGTTGGAAGTCGTTTCTCAGATGTTCCATGGATTTGCCTATGAAGAATACTTCGATGCGGACACAGGGAAAAAACTTTCTCTTATTCTTGCGGCGGAAGATTATATCCTAGGTTTGGAAAACGGTAAAAAGCGGTATATCAACGAGGTTGCCGCCTTGTCCCAGGCTTTTGCCATTGCCATTCCCCACGAACAGGCAATGGATGTAAAAGATGAGGTTGCCTTCTTCCAGGCGGTGAAGGCACGACTGGCGAAATTCGACGGTACTGGCACCGGCAAAACGGATGAGGAGGTTGAAACAGCGATCAGACAGGTTATTGATAAGGCACTGGTAACCGAACAGGTCATCGATGTCTTTGATGCCGCCGGAATCAAAAAACCGGATATTTCGATATTTTCAGAAGAGTTCCTTCTGGAAGTAAAGAATATGGAGCATAAAAACATTGCCTTAGAAGTCTTGAAAAGACTGCTGAATGAGGAAATAAAAACAAGGACGAAAAAGAACCTGATACAGGGCAAATCCCTAATGGAAATGCTGGAGAACTCCATCAGGAGATATCACAACAAAATCCTGACTGCTGCGGAGGTCATCGAAGAACTGATCGCGTTAGGGAAAGGCATTCAGAAGATGGATAAAGAGCCCCAGGAGATGGGCTTATCTGATTTTGAATATGCGTTCTACACTGCCATCGCCGACAATGAAAGTGCACAGGAGGTAATGGGAAAAGACAAATTAAGAGAACTTGCTGTCGTATTATTTGAAAGGGTTAAGAAAAACGCATCAATTGACTGGACGATCAAGGAGAGCGTCAAAGCAAAGTTGAAGGTCATTGTAAAAAGAACACTGAGGCAGTATGGCTATCCACCGGATATGCAGAAGCTGGCAACAGAAACGGTTTTGAAGCAGGCTGAAATGATAGCGGAAGAGATTACACGTGGAGAATAGTTCTTATGAGCACTTGCTGTGCCATGGTGAGAAATAGAACATTGAATTCATCGTAATGCTGGCTGGGAAAGGAAGGCGATAATGGCGCTCACAAAGCAAGAAATTGCAAGAATGGTACTTCGACATCTTTCTGTGATTGGAGTGAACTTAAATGAAGAAGAAAAGGACACACTGGAAACTGACAATATCATAACAATCGAAGGGCAAGTTTATAAAGCCCCAAATGTAATGAGCAGCTCTCTGTACAATGTAAACGTGAACAAACGCTGGTTCAGCGATAGAAACAACAAAGATAAACCATCATTCAGGAGCAAACATAGTAGACCACCAATAGAATTCGACTTTCTTCTTTTCCCCGCAAAAAATAGTTTATTTATGGTTCCTCGCTGTTTCATGTGGGTAGTCTGAATTCAAGTTTACCACCGATGAGGTAAATCATCGTGATCAGGTTTCTCGTTGTACGATATCCCCTGGCCTTGGCTTTGGCA
>JAFDBG010000018.1 GCA_019313385.1 Deltaproteobacteria bacterium
ACATGCCGGGAGACGAGGGCATTGGGGTGAGGTTACTAAAAAGCAGGCGAAGCTTTTTCAGGCATTTGAGGCTCCTTCACCTGTGCATATAAAATAACCCGAGAATGCAGGGTATAAAGCAACTTCGTTATCGCACTTATCCCCTTTAGTGGGGCTTATCCCGTTTATCGGGGTAAGAAAAATAATTATTTTTTATTCGCTCGCTACCCCCCCCCGCAAGCAGCGAGAGATGCGCTCGCTGTTCAGTTCAGAAAAAGTATTGACAACAGCACATTCAAATGACATTTATACTGCGAGAAATTACTGGAATGGTTTATGAAGATAAAAAATATATTTGAAGAAAACAAACCCGCCCTCTCATTCGAGGTCTTTCCACCATCAAGAGATGGAAGCATAGAGGAACTATACCGCGTAATCGGTGAACTTGTGGAATTGGAACCCGATTTCTTCTCCGTCACTTATGGAGCGGGAGGCAGCACACGGGAAAAGACCGTGGAGATCGCCTCTAAAATCAGGAATGATTTTGGGAGAGAGGCACTGGCACATCTGACATGCGTTCAGGCAACCGGAACTGATATATTACAGGATATTGGCAAGCTGAAAAAGGCAGGGATAGAAAATATTCTTGCCCTGAGGGGAGACCCGCCAAAGGGTAGTGAGACCTTTGTCAAGACAGAAGGCGGCTTTGAATATGCCAGCGAACTGGTGGAATTTATTAAGCTGAACGGTGATTTCTCCATAGGCGTCGCGGGCTATCCCGAGACACATCCGGAAGCGCCGGATATGGAACATGATATTGTCAACCTGAAGAAAAAGACCGACGCGGGGGCGGATTTTATAATAACCCAGATGTTCTTCGACAACGAGGACTTCTACCGATTCCGCGACATCACGATATCAGCTGGGATACACGTCCCCATAATCCCGGGGATTTTCCCGATCTTCAACTACAGGCAGATGTCTCGCATAGCCTCACTCTGCGGCGCAAAGATACCCACGAAACTGCATGATAAATTATCCCGGGCAAGCGACAGAAGCGAGGAGGTGGAGAAATACGGCATAGAGCATGCCATCCACCAGGGTGAAGACCTTCTGAAAAATGACGTGTCGGGCCTGCATTTTTACAGCATGAACAGAAGCCGGCACGTTATGCGCATTACACAGGAACTTTTCAGAAAATAATGCGCCTTTAAAAAGTCAATTTTAGCGGTATTCTTAACAAGGGCGATTAGCTCAGTTGGATAGAGCGTTGGCCTCCGAAGCCAAAGGTCGTGGGTCCGAATCCCACATCGCCCTCCATTTATTCCCAGTAACATCAGGGTTTATCCCTCCAGAATGAGACAAACGCCAGACAGACAACCGAATCCTTACTCTGGCAGCGGATCGCCTTCGTGATATGGGCGCTTTCTGCGAAAAAACAGCACAGGCGTTCTTTGAAGCGGTAATGGAAGTAGCAATTAATAATGTCAGTCTTTCAAAGGACAAGCTTGTTATCATTGAAATCTAAACCCGAAAGTTGAGTTAATACGATAAAAATCCAGATCATACTTAACAGCGGTTCTGCCCTTTCATCTACTAACAAATGATTTCGATCAAAGGGAAATACTGAGAATTATCACTTCTAATCAAGCACCTGCTAGTTGAAAACCTTTTTCCCGGAATAATCTCAGACAGGCGTCCACAGCATCCGCGTCGTAAAGCGTTCCTGCATTATCCTCAATCTCTTCCAGTGCCGCATGTAATCCTACAGTAGGCCGATACGGACGATGGGACGCCATAGCCTCCACCACATCAGCCACAGCCATAATGAGGGCCTCCATAAGGATTGCATTCCCTTTCAGGTTTCTTGGATATCCGGATCCATCCATCCGTTCATGGTGCTGGTACACGATTTGTGCCAGCGGCCACGGGGATTCCACATCCTTCAGCATCTCGTATCCCTTCTGGGAGTGCTCTTTTATTAGAGAAAACTCAATGTCAGACAACCTGGTGGGTTTGGACAATATCTCCGCGGGTATGGATAATTTCCCGATGTCATGGATGGATCCGGCCATTCGGATGCTCTCGATCTTGTCCTTTGACAATCCCATTTCGGTGGCTATGGCACGCGCCAGATCGGCAACTCGGAGCTGATGACCGGCCGTATAGGGGTCTCTAGACTCAACGGCCGCTACCATGACCTGAACGGTGGCTCCAAACGCTTTCCTGAGACTTTCGAGGGTTCGCTGAAGCTCCTCCTCCGCCCTTCTTCGCTTCGTGATGTCCCTGCCCTCAGCAAGAATGCCCGTCGCCTTTCCCTGCTCATCCCTGATGAACTGTAAGGTGCAGTCAAGCCAGACGGTATGGCCGCCTTTACAGTAAAACTCCATCGCCCTTGACATGATGCCGTCGGGTTCTGCAATGAGTCCATCCTTCTCAAGAGGTATTAGTTTCCCAAACCAATTCATTGCCTTTCTAAGCGACTCAGGTGTCAGCTGCCTGTCCAACGGCAGCGCAACTATTTCGTCCAGGGCGAAACCCCTTACTTTAGTGTTTGAGGGGCTTAGCCAGGTAACATTCAAGTCCAGATCCATCATCCACACAATGTCCGTCATATGCTCCGCCAGAAGGTGGTATAGTGCCTCGCTCTCCCTCAGTGCCTCCTCCGCCCGCTTGCGGTCGGTGATGTCACGAACGAAAGCGAGGACGATTCCTTGATCCTCGCGTTGAACCACGCTGGAGCTGATCTCAACAGGTATGAGGCGCCCTTCTTTATCGATCAGGTCAATCTCATCCGGGCCGGTTGACTTGCCCTCGATATTGGCTTGGAGCAACTGGGCGGCCTTGCTCAGGCTATTTTCAGACAGGATGTTCAATTCCAAAAAGCTTTTCCCGATTAGCTCTTCACGCCGGTAACCGATGATCTCTTCACACTTGCTGTTGCTGTAAAGAAAGTTGCCTTCCAGATCGTTCATGTAGACACCATCCGGGGCATACTCCAAGTAGCTCCTGAACAATTTCTCGCTCACCCGAAGCTTTTCTTCAGTCTGCTTGCGGTCGGTGATATCGCGGACATTCATCACGAAGCCTGCAACGATCGGATTATCTAAGAGATTAACACCGACACCCTCAAGAATGCGATTGGTGCCGTCTTTATGCTTTACGCGGAAATCGTCAGGGATGGGACTTTCCTTTATCAACAACGCCCGGCTAAAATTCGTAATGGATATAGACTTATCGTCAGGCACAATCAGATTCAAGACTCTCGTTCCGATCAACTCGTCCGGCCTATAGCCGAGAATACGCTCAACGGAGGGACTCGCATATGTAATGTTTGCCAGCTTATCCAATACAAGAATGATGTCGGATGAGTTCTGGATGATTGCCTTGAAATATTCCTCACTCTTTCGCAGTGCCTTCTCTCCCTTATTACGCTCTGATTCAAATTGTTTCCGTTCCTGGATTTCCTGCTTTAATGAGGTGTTCTCGTCGAGCAGTTCTTGATTTGTTCTGCGTGGATCTTTCATCTTATTCTCTCTGTCGTGATAAACGATGTTATCTGGAAACAAAAAATAGGTGAGTTAAAGTTAATACCTCAGCTTTCGGGGTTAACAAATACGAGGCGTAATATGGTTTAACATATTAATATTATAACAAATAATACTTGAAGAGCCCAGTCTTTTGATTTATAGTGAATCTGTGACAAAACACAATAATATCAAAAGGAAATGGCTCATATGAACCATTTCAAGATCGCCTCCCAAACTCAAGCTGATGTTCGTATTTTTGACAAGATTAACGAGTTTTTCAACCACTTTCACGTTTCAACCATGCTGCACCGCTGTGGCGTCCGTAAACGTCATGGATACAGCGTTCGCTCTTTGATAAAACCTGTGTTCTCTTTGCCCTTCTTAGGAAAGAACTTTTCCCGTGGCATCGTTATCAATGAAATCTAAACCCGAAAGTTGACCAATACGATAAATTTCTGTCAGACTTAATGGATACCCATTGAAATGTCAAATGGAATACAGTTAATCAAAAGCTGCTTACCATTTGAAAGCACGCATTTTCATCAAGGACGACGTTTTACTGATAGCAGGAAGGAAGCCTTCAATTCGTATATTTTTCATAAAAGATAAACTCTGTGGGGTCTTTAAGTGACCGATTAAACGCGTAAACCAGTCTGCCTTCTTCAAAGTAAACTTAAGAGGGGGAGTGCCCTTGGGCGAAAAAGAGTCGCTGTCACTATTTTCCTTGCTATTTATAGGATATACCTGTAGAAAGTGCCGCGTGATCACGATAGTTATTTGATTCCCCACCTTTCTTCTTTAGAAACTTCGGCAGGAAAATCCAGCTAATCGTAACAGAATCCAGCTATAGTGTAATGTTTGCAACCGGTCACTCCGGTGCGGCATTAACGCATGAAGCGGGGTAACCAAAACAGCCGCAACGATTAGAAATGGGTTCAAATGTCACTAATACTTAAAGAAGAAGGAAAAAGAAGAAATGAGTTTTGAGAAGTTTGCATTAGACGAGAAAATATTTGCTGGCGTGCAATCCCAGGGTTACACAACGCCGACGCCCATTCAATTAAAATCAATCCCGCCGATTATGGAAGGCCGCGATGTAATGGGGCTTGCCCAGACCGGCACCGGGAAAACCGCGGCCTTTGTTCTGCCGATACTGCAGAGGCTCATGCAGGGGCCACGCGGGCACGTTCGCGCGCTGATCATCGCCCCGACGCGGGAGCTCAGCGAACAGACCCATGAAGTCATCGAGCAACTGGGGCGCAGGACACAACTGAGAAGCGCATCCATTTATGGAGGCGTGAATATCAACCGGCAGATCAAGAAACTGCACGACCGTGTGGACATTATCTCCGCATGCCCCGGTCGTCTCCTGGATCACCTTAACCGCGGCACCGTTGATTTGTCCCACGTAGAGGTTCTGGTGCTGGATGAGGCCGACCATATGTTCGACATGGGCTTCCTGCCGGATATAAGAAGAATCGTGAAGCGCATTCCGACAAAGCGTCAGACGCTGCTTTTTTCCGCCACTATGCCAAGCGATGTGCAGCATCTGGCGAATGATCTCCTGCAAAATCCGTTGGAGATTCGAATCGGCCGCACAGCGCCCGTTGAAACCGTCTCGCATCGATTTTATCCGGTGCAGATGGACACCAAAACCGACCTGCTCAAAGATCTTCTTGACCATACGGAAAGGGAATCTGTTCTGGTCTTTACGCGGACGAAATCGCGGGCGAAAAGCGTTGCCGGGCGGCTGGATAAATCGGGATATAAGGTTATTTCCCTGCATGGGAACCTGACGCAGCAGAAACGTCAGAAGGCCCTTGCCGGCTTTCGCGACGGCCAGTATGAAATCATGATCGCCACCGATATCGCTGCCCGCGGCATTGATGTGACGAACATCTCACATGTCATTAATTACGATATGCCGGAGACAACAGACGCCTATACCCATCGCATCGGCAGGACGGGCCGCGCCTCCAAGACCGGCGAGGCCTTTACATTTGTGACCGCTCAGGATGCCGGCCTGGCATATTCTCTGAAAAAAACCCTGGGCGACAGACTGACATACCAAAGCGTCGACGGATTAACGATGGCTGTACCGGCTGACCCGGCCTCTCATCCCGGCAGTAATCACAGTGTGAAGGGCATGAAGACTCAAAACGGCAATGGAAGATCGTTTTCTCCCAAGACTCCTGGAAGCAGGTCAGGCAAGCCGCGATCTTTTAAACCTGCAGGTCGTCGTTCCTGGTCGCATTGACATCTGAGAGGGAGACAGCCCTCGGTAGAGGTAAGACCAACAAAGGCTACTCCTTCAAAGCATTCCTTTGATCCTGTCGAGGATCGATTCTGGGACACTGTATGATGAAGTGGAAATAGCGATGGACAGAGAATGATCTGCCGTCGCTATTTAAGCCCCCTTTTTCTTCCGTGCTTTCTTTTTATATAATAAACAAGGTTGATCGGAACTAATCAATACAGCGGTGGAAGGCAGCTGGGCCGATTTAAAGCCCATAGCCCTGCACCCATGAGGGAAATCTTTGTCCCAGGTGATATAGTAATGTTCACATTGATGACAACTGATCATGCCTTAAATGTCCTGCCGTGTGATTTGAAACGCTGTATACATAGACGTAACGATTTGACAATACACCTGCTCCAACGGTTGTCAAGAAATTTGATAAGATGGACGGCACAAGCAGGAATTCCCCAGAGACGTGAAGCCTTTGTCACGTTGTATGCCGGGATCTAAAAATACCAGGCAAGCCACATATAGGCACTGTCGGATGTTTTAATCAGGATATCGGTAGACGGTATTTTGAAGCCGCCGTATTCTGTGTCCCGCCTCCCGTAGAATATATTCCCACCGCAGGTAAACTGAAGGTCCTGTGTGATATCCCATGTAAGACGCGGCTGAAGTATGCCGGACGGATCGTCCATGTTATTGATAACGGTAAAAAAGATGTTGACTAATGGATGCACCTCCATCCTGATATGCCCGCCCAGATAATAGCGACCCAGCGTGAACAGCTCCCCGCGGCCGAGACGTTCCATAACGCCGGTGTCCATTAGTGATTCAGAGTAGTTATCATCGCCCAGACCGTTGTAGAAGGCCTCCACGAATCCGTAAAAATTCTTATTCCACCAGATCCAGGAATAATCCGTGTTGGCAACAAGAGACAGAAAATTGTTGTCGTCGCTTTTCTCATCCGGAAAAGTCCATGTGGCATTGAGACGCCATGCCGCATCCCCGAAATACCCTAAACATCCGGCGCCGAGGACTTGTTCCTCAAAGTGCTTTGCGGCCATAATATCAAACTCGGTTGTACCCTTTGCGAAATGAATCTTTCCTGCCAGAGAATCCTGGCTTCCCTCGACTTTCCCTGTTGACGGATCGCGTCTCGGGACATAGAGGAACTGCGCATCGCCTGATTCCCCTAAGGACATCTGGACCTGGGCCATATCATCCCCGATCTTATATTCCCGCTCTATATCCGTGGGTGCAAAGGGGTTGAAAAGATCCATCGGGTTAAAAAGAAAACCATTCCCCCAGGTGACGGCCTGTCTTCCCAGACGAGCAACAACCCGCCTTTGCTGAACAGTCAGGGAAAGGCGATCGAGTCGATGGTAGAGTATATAGTCATCATGGTCCTCCAGCGTCTTCGTGAGATCCATAAGACGGCGGTCATCTTCAACTTCGCCCGACAGGTAATTTTCTACAACAGAACCAGCGGGGAGCTTCTCCAGTTCTTTTTGTTTTTTTCTCTTATCCCCTCCGTTCAGGATGATTTCATAGTGTGTATCAAGATAGACCGACGAACCGAGATAGAGACGGTTTTTAAGGCGGCCTTCCGCACTTCCGTCATAGTATGTTCCAGTTCCCACGAGACTGTAAAATGAGTCGTCGCCGGGCCATGAAACAGTGCCACGGCATTTTATGTAACCTCCCCACTTGGTCTCTATATTGTTAAAAAGGTTTTCTGAAGTGTCAGACTGGGCGGGAGCGGCCCAGGAATCGGCCAGGGCCGGCGAAGTGTCCGCATTTCCGCATATGAACAGCGTAATCAGCAGAAACCAGACGATTTTGAGGTCTGTACCCAGTTTATTCACGATAGCATCATTCCTGCTCATCCGCCACCAGGCCATCCCTGATATAAACGAGCCGCCTGGCATAATCCATCACCATCCGATCATGCGTGGAAAAGATAAATGTAACATCCTTCTTTTCATTCATTTCCCTCATCATCTCCATAAGCCCCTCACCGGTCTTTGAATCAAGATTTGCAGTAGGCTCGTCGGCCAGCACTATCAAGGGATTTGACACAATAGCCCTGGCAACGGCGACCCGCTGCTGCTGTCCTCCTGAAAGTTCGGCAGGTCGTCTGCCATAGGCATCTTTAAGACCAACATCGTCCAGAATAGTTGTTGCCCTTTTTCTTCGCTCTGCCGCCGGAACACCCTGAAGGAGCATGACAAACTCGACATTCTCCAGGGCGGAAAGGACGGGGATCAGATTGTAGGCCTGGAACACAAATCCTATATTGTTGAGCCGGAGGTTAGCGAGTTTGGACTGGCTCATCTCATTGATAATGTTACCGTCTAATGTGATACTGCCGGAATTGGCATAATCCAGACCACCGATGATGTTCAGCAGAGTGGTCTTACCTGAGCCCGAGGGACCCGCAAGGGCAATAAAGCCACCTTTCTGTATGGAAAGATTCACGCCTCTCAGTGCATGGACTTCTACCTTCCCCTGCCGGTATATCTTTTTTACATCCCTGCATTCCACTATATTCATATGAAATCTCCCGTTCACTGTTCACTGCTCACTGCTCTGCCAATAAACTACACAACGATAATTGAGCCTCAACAACTGAAGAATTCTGGATATTGATTTCAATTTTCTATTTTTTCAACCGGAGACCGATAACTGTAAACCGATATTTGTAGCCGTTCAAGGCTACAAATATCTCATGTGTGCGCCATTGCCTTCACGGGGGTAAACCTGGCGGCCTTGACGGCCGGATAGATACTGACCACAAGTCCCAAGATAAGAACAACAAGGTTCGCCGCAACGATATCCGTGATGAGTACAAAGGGATAGATTACCCGGGACATACCCGCAAATTCCAACCCCTCGGAAAGGGCGGAAAGGTCTATGCCTGTGTCGGTCAGAGCGAATATGCTCAGAAAACCGAGTGCGTTTCCCACCACCATACCGAGTATAAGGAGGAAGAAGGACTCAGCGAGAACCTCCTTCACAATCCACCAGGGCTTCATGCCCAACGCCTTTAAAAGGCCGAATTCCCTGATGCGCTCGAATACAGCCATGAGTATTGTATTGACTATGCCGAATCCCATGGCGATAAAGATAATCAGGAACCACAGATAAATAAACCAGTCATATATCTTCAGTACCGCCGTTACGAGAGGGAGAAGTTCCCGCCAGGTCTCTACATCATAAGACTCTGAGGGGAGTACCCCCCTCAGGGCATCGGCAACCTCGTCCGATTCCTTGTAATCGGTAAGGAGGATGGATACTTCGGAGGCCTCATTCCCAAGTTTCAACATTTTCCGGGCCGCGCCTGTGGTGACAAAGACAAACTGCTTTTCGGTGGCCTCCATCTCGGCCCTGAATATGCCTGTTATCCTGAAGGCCCTGGAGGCGATATCCCCTTTTGTATCCTGCGACATCATGACCAGTTTACGGCCCAGTTTTGTCTCAAACTTGTCCGCCAGGGCCTGCCCCACAATAATCCCGTATGTATCACCGGTCTTCAGATACGCCCCTTCGGTAACCGCCTGCCCTATAAACGAAATTTCTGCCTCTCGTTCGGGATCAATTCCGACAAGGGTTGCACCTCCTGAGTGTCTCGCGTTGCTCGCAATTGCGTCAACACGAACACGGGTAGTCCATCTGGCGTCCTGAGGTAGAATTTTCGAAAGGGCGGCTTCCACAACTTCCGGTTTATCTATACTGTTTTCGATAACGGGGTCTTTTCTGAAACCCCTATGGTGCACCTGAATATGACCGGTGAGGGTTGTTATTCCGTTTCGAACCATTTGCTCCGAAATCCCACGCATCAGTGCCCCCAAAAAGATCATTGCCCAGACGCCTATAATTACAGCGGTCATAATGACAATGGTTCGACGGGGGTTCCGCCAGATATTTCGCCATCCCATCTGAAGATACATTACAGTCCCTCAATCAAACTGCAGTCATTGCCTCAACCGGTCTCAAACTCCTTACCTTCAGGACCGGATAAATGGCGGTCAGAATCGTTATAATCAGCACTATACCTGTTCCAACAGAGACGGAAAGGATCGAAAGCTGAGGATACATCCTCTCGGGCAGTCCATACTGCCTCAGGAGTTCCGAGGCTCCCGAAATCAGGATACCGTGCACCTGAAAGTACCATGTTATCATACCCCCGGAGATGATACCGAGAATGATCCCGACAAGGGTAATCGTCACCGACTCAAGGAACAGAGATTTCATCAACCGGCCAGGTGTCATTCCAATCGCCATAAGAACACCGAATTCTCTTGTCCTTTCAAAAATCGTCATCAGGAAGGTGTTCAGAATACTGAAGGCGACCACTACAATCAGGATTACATACATGATAAGCCCGCTTACCAGATCCAGCTTTATGGACTGAACGATACCGGGCATAAGTTCCATCCAGTCAAGTATCACCAGGTTTCCATCACTGTCCATGCCCCTGACTCCGGCCCCCAGTTCCTTTTTTATCTTTTTTACATCTTCCAGGGAACTGCCCAGAGCTACCACTTCATGAACAGCGCCGCGCATGGAAAAGACATCCTGGAAGTATCCGAGGGGCATCTGAACCGAATTACGGTCAAATTTATCCTCCCCGGAACTGAAAATTCCCTTTACCTTCAGAACCGACGCGGCAACTGAACCATCACGGCCCTGGCCCAGTACAACAAGTTCATCCCCGATATCCACCTTGAGATTCCTGGCCAGAAGTTCACCCACCAGGGCCATATCAGTATCTTCCCGCGTGAGATATTCCCCCCGCCGTACCAGTTTTTTAAGCGTGGAGACCTTCGCTTCTCTTTCAGGGTCAATACCTGTCAGGAGAACACCACAGGTCCGGTCACTGGAAGAAACGAGGGAAAAGGCATTCGCCCGGGATGTATAAGCCTCAATCTCAGGAATATTCTTAATGACACCACTCACTGCGCCGGGGTCCGGCACCACCAGCCGGGTATCCATCTTGTCCCTGTACCCTTCGGCCTGTACCTGTACATGACCTGTGTGAATCTTTACCGCCGTATTGATCATGGTATCATAAGAGCCGAACTGAAAGGACAGCATGAAGACGAGGAGCATGGTGGCAAATACGATGGCGAGAATAGTCAGAACCGACCGTCTGGAATTACGCCATATATTTCGCCAGGCCATTTTGATCTCAATCGACACGATACCTTACCTCCCCGGGTTTTTCAGCGAAGAAAGGGTAAACAGATCACCCGGAAGACTCTCTTTGAATAAAAGCTCTCTGTATTCAAGCATTGTGTATTCATCTTCCGTATCCGCCTTCCACATCTTGTAGACTCTGGGGAAAAGCTTGCCGCCGATCATCTGTATCTTCGCAGCTGTCATGGCCTTGACAAGCAGGAGATCTTCGTCATAAAACTCCTGGCTCAGAAAAATAAAATCCTCGCGAACCCTGAGCTTCTGCATTCCCCATACCACCGGCGCATCCGGTTTCGGTATCGATGTGATTACAAAAACCTTTTTTCCGTCATGAATCTCCGTTCCCGTAATCTTATGGGTATAATCATCGATAATGCTGTCCGACTTCGCCAGGTCGTTATTTGAAAAATCTGAGCCCATCCAGGACTGGGACATCATTGAAGGGGGAAGCTTTATGACACGGTTTACCCTGGGATTGAATATCCACATCTCCTCCCCCTTCTTCAGGGTTCCGTTTCCGTTGTCTTTGGGGGGCGCGATAATGGTAAACAGGCTGTCCTTCTCGCCCCTGGTCCATGCCTTGATGGTCAGAGTACGTTCCCAGCCGGGACGATGTATGGTCATATCAACTACTGAAAAGGATGCGCTTCCCCTGTAGTAATGAACGGCGTCCCTGACAAGTGCTTCAACTTCCACTGCATGCAACGGGCCGCAGGGAATGGTAAAAACGGCGATGGACAGCCAGAAGATTATGATTGATTTTTTCCCCATTTATCCCTCCACACCTTACCATTTACGGATACCTGTCTCCGCATTTGCTTTATAAGCCGGTAGCATGACCGGTCTGGAATGTCAATTATTGAACCCCGGTCCAGATCTGAAAAAGCGCTCCCGGAACCATTGATTAATAGCAATCAGGAAACATTTATGATAGTGCTGATTGCTATGATAGATAATTACAACAGAGAGATCAACTACCTGAGAATATCAATTACTGACAGGTGCAACCTGCGCTGTGTATACTGCATGCCGAAAGAGGGTGTATCTTTCCTTGGTCACGAAGACATTCTCAGCTATGAAGAGATGTTGAGGATCATGAATGCTGCTGTAAAGGCGGGCATCATCAAGGTGCGCGTGACCGGCGGGGAACCCCTTGTACGACGCGGAGTTACAGACTTTCTCGCATCCCTCACGAAGGTGGAGGGTCTGCGGGACATCAGCCTGACAACAAACGGGATCCTTCTGGAAGACCATGCCGAAGAAATATTTAATGCCGGTATAGGGCGGATAAATGTCAGCCTCGACTCCCTCTCCCCCGACAAATACAGAGATATAACCAGGGGCGGTGACATCAACAGGGTGCTTCGAGGAATACAAAAGGCATACGACACCGGGTTTTCACCCATCAAGATCAACGTGGTGGCGATAAAAGGTTTCAACGACAACGAAATAATCGATTTCGCGAAACTTACCATAGACAAACCCTACCAGATACGATTCATTGAATTCATGCCAATAGGTGACTCGGCCCTGGAAAACAGTCTGGGATACCTTTCCAATGATAAGATCATAGAAAAGATAAACAGCTTCAGCCCTCTGGAACCCGTAATACCGACTCGTCGGGACAGGGCAGCCGGGCCGGCATGCCTGTACACCATGAAAGGCGCAATGGGGGAAATCGGTTTCATAAGCGCCATGAGCCACGAATTCTGCAGTTCCTGCAACAGGCTCCGCTTGACGGCCGACGGACACCTCAGGGCATGCCTCTTCTCAGACGAGCCAACGACCGATCTCAAAACCCCCCTGCGTGACGGTTGCACCAATTCCGAACTGGAAACCCTTATAAGAGACCTTATCAGCAGAAAACCAGGCGGTTATAATATAAACTGCCAGCAGACCCATAGAAGGAAGTGCGCGACGAATATGTCTTCAATCGGCGGGTAAGAGAGATGACCTGCCAACGCTATGCGTTTTGGTGAAAATGTGGTGCAATCCTATGGTAACTGAACCACGTTCCACAGCCGGATATTATATGGACAGGCGCGAAAAGGAGTTGATCCAGCGCCTCCTGAAACCCATGGATGGCGAACGCCTGCTCGACGTGAATTGCGGAGAGGGAAACTATCTTCGTTTCTTCAGGGGAAGGGGGTGCAGCGTAACAGGTACCGATCCATCACAGCACATGCTGGATATGGCAAGAGAAACATTGGGACAGAGGGTCGATCTCTGTCCTGGTGACTATGAAGACCTCCCCTTTTCCGATAACGAGTTTGATATTGTCACCCTGATTTTCCCCGATTCGGAATGCAACCTCCAGAACGCGATAAACGAGGCAATCAGGGTATGCCGCGGGAGGATATTCCTCGGAACCATAAACCGGTATTCTCCGGGTTCAGCCTATGGAGCAAAAAACGCCGCCTCAGATCCATATGGCTATCCTCTTCGTTCAAGCGTCCCCGAGATGATTCGTCTCATCAGATCGTCGCTTTCGGATACCACGATAAAATGGGGCAGCGTTATCTTTTTTCCGCCGGGGTGGTATCCGGCCGGCTCTTTTTTTGAAGAAAGAATTCCCGCCATGAGAAATCCATTCGGTTCATTTATCGGGCTTGCCTTCCCGGTCACCTACACCCACATAACCGTGCAGGATCCCCTTGGAGAAGCATCAAAGGCAAAGGCCGCAGGAGGATATCCCGAGCCCGGCGCCGCAAGAAGGAGAACCGGCAAATGAAAGAGGCCATCCTTTATGAAAAGTTGAATAATGATCATGTAAGGTGTCATGTCTGCGCTCACAGATGCAAAATAGCTCCATCAAGACTTGGCGCCTGCGGGGTTCGGGAAAATCGGAGTGGAACGCTGTACTCACTGGTATATGGAACATCGGTAGCGGAGAGCATAGACCCTATCGAGAAGAAGCCCCTATTCCATGTATATCCGGGTTCTAAATCCTATTCCATAGCCACCGTTGGGTGCAATTTCAGGTGCGACTTCTGTCAGAATTATGACATATCACAGGTATCTCGCAGGAATGGAAGGCTCAGAGGGCACAGCTCCATGCCGGAGGAGATAGTAGAAAGGGCACTGAGATCAGGATCAAAGACCATAGCCTACACATACACCGAACCCACGATATTTCTTGAATACGCGCTGGATATAGGAAAGCTGGCCCATAGCGAAGGCATCAAGAATGTCTTTGTTACCAACGGCTTCATGACCGGGGAGGCGCTTGAAGAAATCGCCCCCTGGCTCGACGCAGTGAATGTCGACCTCAAGTCATTTCGCGACGAATTTTACAAGAAGTACTGTAAGGGAAAACTCCAGCCGGTTCTGGACAGCTTGAGAAAGATGAAAGATCTCGGCATCTGGGTAGAGATAACAACCCTTATCATACCAACCCTGAATGACAGCAGAGAAGAGCTGAGGGACATCGCCAGGTACATCCATTCACTTGGTCCAGAGACTCCCTGGCATATCAGCCGATTCCATCCGCAATACAAGATGGGAAACCTTCCCCCTACCCCACTGGCAACGATACACATGGCATCAGAGATAGGAAAAGAGGCCGGTCTCAAATATGTCTACACCGGCAACGTCCCGGGTGATGATGGAGAAAACACCTATTGTTCAAATTGTGGGAGGCTATTGATAAAAAGATACGGATTTAAGGTTGAAAAGATAGATCTGGGAGAATCAAAATGCCCCGCGTGCAAAACCCCGCTGGACGGAATTCATGAAAGTCCCTGGGACAATATTTAGTATTCATAATCATCATCTTCATAGGATTCCGCGAGCGCCTCGCGCGCCCTTTTCAAATACATTGAGGGCACCATTATCCTTACCTCGCCAAGACCATCCAGGGTAAGGCCATAGATGACACCCACCGCTTCGTACCGGAGTTTTACAGGAATACCCTCCGCCTCAAGTCTTCCAGCCACGATTTTCGCGTTTATCATCCCGGAAGATACATTGGCAATTTCCCATTTTTCTTCTTCCATATTGCAGCACCATCTCCCTCAAGATCAGCACTTTATTCTAAAGTCCTGATTTTACCTTGACATATTCTCCTCTATTTTCCATAATTCCCCGGCCTGTTAAAGTATTTAATCTGTGAACGCCGAGTATACTGATATTGCGAAAATCGTCAATCTTTTTATGAAATCATCAATGTTGTTTCCTGAATAATTATGATATGTATCTAACAAACTTAGGTTATCCGACACATGAAAAACTTCCTCTTGCTGTACATTCTGTTTATCGCAACCTTGACTGCCCCCCCCCTGCACGCCGCCGAAGCGACAAAATCGTCAGGGCAGGCAACTGTTCCGCAGGAAATCCTCATTCTGAACTCATACCATCCCGGATATGCATGGTCCGACGATGAACAGGCCGGCATCATCGACGTGTTTCGAGCGAAAGACGAAAACCGGCTCCCCGTCATTGAATATCTGGATCTAAAACATCTGCCCGACGGCAGGCATCTTGCTGAACTGAAACAACTTTTCCGTATCAAGTACCAAAGCAGGAAGTTCCCGGTGGTCATCGCGATGGACGACCCCGCCCTGGAATTCGCCATTGACAACCAGGAAAAACTTTTCGGAAATGCTCCCATCGTCTTCTGCGGAATCAACCATTACACCCCCGCCATGCTAAAGGGACGTTCCGAAGTCACCGGAATCGTGGAGGCCATTGGCCTAAGTTTTATCACCGATAAATCCGGCCGCACCTTTGATACATCGGAAACCACCAAACTCTTTGCTCGATACACTCCCGTTCCGATCTATTCCACCTACCAGCAACGGCTCGGGTTCGGCATCGTCGGGGGCAAGTTGCTGAGAGCTCGAATACACGGGGCTGATGCCGCCCGCATCGCCCTGAGGGTATTGGCAGGTGAAAAGGCATCCTCCATCCCGGTTGTTTCCGAGAGCGATTCGCAGTTCATGTTCGACTACACGATCATGGGCCGTTTCGGAATTCCTTTGTCGGCCCTGCCCGAAGGCAGCACGGTGATCAATCACCCGTTATCCTTTTATGCCACCCACCGGGCGATTATTCAAACGGCTTTGGGCCTCATCAGCTTCCTGCTGACGGTTATCCTTATCCAGCGGAGAAGAGCCGACACCACGCTGCTCCGAAGTGAAGAAAATTTTCGCAATTCGCTGGATGAATCCCCGCTGGGTGTGCGCATCGTGACGGAAGAAGGGGAGACACTGTATGCCAATCGGGCGATTCTGGATATCTATGGCTACGACAGCATTGAGGAATTAAAAACAACCCCCGTAGAGAGACGATACCCCCCGGAGAGCCAGGCCGAACTTGAGGTAAGAAGGGGAAAAAGAAAACAAGGTAGGAATGCCCCATCCGAATACGAAGTGAGCATCATCCGGAAAAGTGGTGAAGTCCGCCAACTCCAAGTCTTCCGCAAGGCAATATTATGGGATGATGAAAAGCAGTTTCAGGTAATCTATAAGGATATCACCGAACGCAAGCGGGCGGAGGAAGGACTTCGCGAATCCGAGGAAAAATATCGAAACATCCTTGAAAACATCGAAGACGGCTACTTTGAAGTCGATCTTGCCGGCAATATCAAATTCTTTAACGCTTCTTTTTGCCGTATCCTAGGTTATCCCAGAGAAGAAATGTCGGGCATGAACAACAGGACATTCATGGACGCCAAAAATGCAAAGAAGATCTTTAGGACTTTTAACGAGGTCTATGTAACCGGGATTCCCGCAAAGGGCTTTGAGCGGGAGACGATTAGAAAGGACGGTACCAAGACATGTATGGAGGTGTCTGTATCTCTTATTGCAAGGCCAGGGGAGAGACCAACCGGGTTTCGTGGCATTGCCCGCGATGTCACCGAACGCAAGCGGGCGGAGGAAAAGTTATGGACTTCCCAGAAACGGTTGCGCGCCCTTTCCGGGCGCCTGCAGGAAGTGCGTGAAGAGGAGAGAACTCGGATCGCCCGTGAGATTCATGACGAACTGGGAGGGGCCTTGACCGGCCTGAAGATCGATTTTTCCCTGCTGAAAAAAGATGCTTTGAAAATAGAAAATGAGACCGTCAGGGCATCCTTGTTCGCTGATATAGACCCCATGATTAAATTCACTGACGCAACCATCTACACCGTGCGCAGGATCGCGATGGAACTGAGGCCAGGCGTTCTGGATGACCTCGGCCTCGTTGCGGCCCTGGAATGGCTGCTCGGCGATTTTCAGAAACGCACCGGCATCCGTTGTGAATGGATTTCATCCGTCGAATATATCGAACTGGACGCCGACCTTTCCACGGCATTGTTTCGCATCGTTCAGGAGGCGCTGACAAATGTGGCGCGCCACTCCGGCGCAACCGAGGTGCGTGTCCGCTTGCACGCGGACGCAGACTCCTCCACTCTGGAAGTGGAGGACAACGGCAGGGGTATGGAAAAAGAGAAGGCCATGAGCTCAAAGTCACTCGGACTTCTGGGGATGAGGGAACGCGCCCTGATATTCGGGGGACGCATCCTCGTGACGGGAGCCCCCAGAACAGGCACAACAGTGACGGTTGAGATCCCGCCTGCAGAAAAGAGAAAAATGGTTCGGGATCTAGAAGGAGACGTCATATGATTCGGGTGATTATAGTCGATGACCACCCCGTCGTGCGGCGCGGTTTGAACCAGATCATCGCCGCACAGCAGGACATGCAGGTCACGGGCGAAGCGGAGAATGCCCGGGAGGCCCTCCGCGTCATCCGCCGGACCGCCTGCGATGCGGTTGTCCTTGATATTACACTGCCGGACGCCAGCGGGCTCGAAGTCCTGAATCGATTGCAACGCGAGCGCCCGACCCTGCCGGTCCTGATTATGAGCATCCATGAGGAAGAGCTGTACGCCCTCCGCGTGCTCAAAGCCGGCGCCTCAGGCTACCTCATGAAAAACAGCGTCCCGGAAGAGCTGACCGAGGCGATCCGGAAGATTGTCAGCGGCGGGAGATACATCAGCCCATCTCTCGCTGAAAGGCTGGCGTCGGAGCTGGCGTCCCCTGAAACATCATCGCTCCACGGAAAGCTCTCCGACCGCGAGTTCCAGATCCTGTGCCTGATCGCCTCCGGGAAGTCTCTCAAGGAAATCGGCAATACCTTATGCATCAGCGGCAAGACTGTGAGCAGTTACCGGGTCCGCATTCTGGAGAAAATGAGCCTGAGGACCAACGCGGATTTGACCCGCTATACCCTGGAACATCACCTCGCCTGAATCTCGCCAACAGCCATCCCCCTGTCTCCTGACCCCTGCTTTTGTAAGGATATCCCTACAAAAGAATCGGCATTTCCCTACAGACAGGCCGTTTCCAGATGGGATACAAAGGTTTTTCAGATACTTGCACCATGCAATCCCGCTGTTCACAGATTGTTTTTAAAACGGTCATCACCCGTTTTATGGAAAGGGGCTGGCGTGAAGATATTTCTTGTTGATGATGCAGCTATTGTGCTTGAAAAACTGGCGACCATGATTTCCGGCATCGGCGGCGTCGAAATCGCCGGGCAGACCATGAATGCACACGATGCGATTCAATCCATCATCGAACTGAAACCAGATGTGGTGATCCTGGACATCCGCCTGAACGACGGCGGCAACGGAATGGATGTGTTAAAGCGGATAAAGGAAGAAGACCCGCCGCCGATCGCCATCATGCTCACAAACTATCCTTATCCCCAGTATCGGGAAAAGTGTCAGGCCTTGGGCGCCGATTACTTCTTCGACAAGGTGGCGGATATCGAAAAGATCTACGATACGGTCAAACAATTGCTGGCGGATAAAGATTAACAGGGTCTTTATCCGCGACAAATGCGCTTTTTGAGAAGACGTTGTTATTAGATTAAACAAATGCCAGGCCAAAATCCAGAATGTAAGCGGAATAATTCTTTATTCTGGTCCCTGGCCTCTGACCCCCGACCCCTGACCTCTGGATACTGGTCCCTGATTACATTGCCGGAAAAAGGCCCATGAAGAAACTGCGTAAACTTGTTACATTCAGTCTGGATGATCGTAAATTTGCCCTGTACGTGTCCACCGTTCAGCGAATTATCCGGGTGGTCGAAGTGACCGCACTGCCTAAGGCGCCGGGAATAGTCACCGGTATCATCAACCTGCAGGGAACGCCGATTCCCGTATGCGACATCCGGATGCGTTTCCGCCTGCCTCCGAGGGAGGTGAATCTCGCCGACCAGATGATTGTTGCAACCACAGCGAAGCGGACGGTAGCACTTATTGTCGATTCCGTGGACGACGTGATTGAGATTCCGCAAGAGAAGATCATCGCGGCTGAGCAGATCCTTCCGGATCTGGGATATGTGAAAGGCGTCATGAAGACGGAAGGCGGCATGGTCCTCATTCACGATCTCGAACGGTTCCTTTCACTTCAGGAGAGAAAGACCCTGGACGAAGCGATGGAGGCATTGAATCCCAATGAACGGAAAGACGGATAGCCGCGCCATTCCCGAAGCGCTTCTGCCGAGACTGTCAGACTACCTGACGGCCAGGGTCGGGCTGCATTTTGCAAAGAGAAACTGGAAGGAACTCCAGCAGAAAATGACAGCTGCCATGACCGATTTCGGGTTCGACCGGGTCGAGGAATTCATCGAATGGCTCCTTTCTTCCTCTCCGACACAAAACCAGATCGAAATCCTCGCAGGGCACCTTACGGTGGGCGAAACCTATTTCTTCCGGGAGAGGAGGGCCTTTGAAATACTGGAACAGTCCCTCCTGCCGGGTTTGATCGCCGCCCGGCGGAAGACGGAAAAGCGCCTCCGATTCTGGAGCGCCGGCTGTTCAACCGGCGAGGAACCGTACTCGCTCGCCATCCTGCTCGACAAGCTGATTCCGGATCTGCAAGACTGGAATGTGACCATTCTCGCGACGGACATCAACACCGGCGCCCTCCAGAAGGCGGAGGAGGGGATCTATTCGGACTGGTCATTCCGGGCCAACCCGCCCTCGTTTAAGGAGTGTTACTTCGAAAAGGCGGACGGAAACAGTCACCGACTGTTGACCAGGTTCAGAAAGATGGTCGCCTTCTCGTATCTGAACCTCTCGGAGGATCACTACCCCGCGCTCCAGAGCAACACCAACGCCATGGATTTCATCTTCTGCCGCAACGTCCTGATGTATTTTGCGACCGCCCAGATCGAGTTTACGGTCGGACGCTTCCACCGGTCCCTTCTCGACGGCGGCTCTCTGATCGTCAGCCCCGTCGAGACGGCGCTCCTGACCCATTCTCCGTTCGTGACGGTCCGCTTTCCAGACTCGACATTTTACAGAAAGGATGTCCATAAAACAAAGGCCGTCCAAAAAGTTGAAGGACCTGCCGAAAAGAAAAACATCCCTGCCCCGTCACTACCCCTGGAAACCGCAAAGCGCCGCCAGCCGAAAAAACCGTCTTGGCCTGTAAGGCCGGCCGAGTTCAAAAAACCGGAGAAGGCAGAACGGTCGCCCTGCGAGGAGGCCGCCGTTCTTTACCAAAACGGTCTCTATCCGGAAGCGGAAGAAAAACTACGTAAACTCATATCGAATGGCGGCAAAAATCAGGAATCCTGTGTTCTCTTCACGAAGGTCCTGGCAAACCAGGGGGAGCTCGATGAAGCCCGCGTCTTTTGCGAAGAGGCCGTTTTGGCGGACAAATGCAATGTCCGTCTGCACTATCTGCTCGCCACCATTCTCGAAGAGCAAAAAGAAGGGGATGGGGCCAGGGCTTCCCTGAAAAAGGCGCTTTACCTCGACCGCAATTTCGTCCTGGCTCACTTTGCCCTTGCGAATCTTTCCCTGCGAGCGGGAAAAACAGCCGACGCCCGGAAACATTTCGGCAACGTCGCCGAGATCCTGCTGGCATACAAACCCGATGACATCATTCCTGCGTCGGACGGGATCACGGCGGGCAGACTTGCGGAAATCATCGAGGCATTCAGGATGCGGGAGATGTCATGAAGAAGACAGGAGGGAAATCTCATGGAGCCCCGGAAGATCCGGGATTAGTTCATGCCAAGTCATCTGAGGCGACAACCGAAGAAATGAGAGTCGTCCTCCGCTCAAGGGCGAAAGCCCTTGCCCGGGAACCTGAAAGAGAGGGGGCGGCCGAAGAATATCTTGAGATATTAGCATTTCTCCTTGCCCACGAGACGTATGCCATCGAGACCCGGTTCATCCGCGAAGTCTACCCCCTGACTGAGCTGACGCCCCTTCCCTGTACACCGGACTATATTCGGGGCATCATCAACATCAGGGGGCAGATCCTCACGATCATCGACATGAAGAAGTTTTTCGATCTTCCGGAAAAGGGGATCACCAATCTCAACAGGGTCATCGTTGTTGAGGAAGGGGATATGGCGATGGGAATTCTCGCCGATGAGATCACCGGGATCCGGAATATCCCCAAGAGCGATCGGAATCCGCCTCTGCCGACGATGACCGGCATCCACGCCGGATATATTCAGGGGGTTGCCGGAGAGGGCCTCATCCTTATGGATATGGAAAGGTTTCTCAACGACAGGCAGCTCATCGTCCATGAAGAAGTGGGGAAATGAAAGGAGGGTTTATGAAACGGTTCAAATTAGGAACAAAACTTTTGTTAGGAGGGCTTCTGATTCTGGCGATTCCCATCATCATCATCGGCATCGTTTCGGTGTACGAGTCTTCACGGAGCATCTCCCAGATGGGGAGAGCAGATATGATCAATATAGCCGATAGCCTTGCCGCCGCCCTGGATATCGGAATGAGGGAACAGATCGTCAAGGTTCGGAACATCTCCTATACGACCAGCGTCATCAACGCCGCCGAAAAGGTGGCGAAGAATGGCGAGAAGAGCAGCCGGAACGAGATCCTCATTGTCCAGAGAGAACTCACAAAAATGAAAGAGGCCGAGGGAAATCGGCTTTTCAGCATGTTGCTGGTCGGCAGGAACGCGGTTGTCATGGCCTCATCCGACAACGGAAAAATCAACGGGCTGAACCTTGCCGGCAGGGATTACCTAGAGAAGGCATTTAAGGGGACACCCAGTGTCGGTTCCGTCGTCATCTCCAGGGCAACTGGCATGGTGATCTGCACGGCGGCCTGCCCGATATACGATCCCAAAGGGAAAGAGATCACTGGGGCCGTGGTGATGGCCATGGAGCTCAAATTCTTCTCCGATATCCTGGACAATGTCAAGATCGCAAAGACGGGCTATGCCTACATCGTCGATCAGAAGGGCCTCTATGTCCACCACCCCGTAAAAGAGAACATCCTGAATATAAGCATTAACGACATCAAGGGATTGGAGCCCTTGGCGAAAATAATCGCTCAGGGGAAATCGGGCATTGCGGAATATGAAAACAAAGGCATCGGGAAGGTGGCCGCCGTTGCCCCCATACCCACCACCGGATGGAGCGTCGTCACCTCTATCCCCACCGAGGAACTCTACGCCCCGGCCCGTTACACCAGGAATGTGATCGTGGCCATCGGCATCCTCTTCCTCCTGCTGGCTTCCATTATTTTCTATTTCTTTGCCCGCAGCCTGACGCGTCCCTTGGTCGATCTCGTGGGGACTGCGGAGAAAATCGCCGCCGGAGACCTGGCCGTGGAGGCGACGGATCAGAATCGTCAGGATGAAATCGGTGACCTTGCCCGGGCGTTCACAAGGATGATCCAGTCGCTCAAGGACAAGGCACAGATCGCGCAACAGATCGCCGGGGGAGATCTGACCGTGGAGGCAGCGCCCCTCTCCGAAGCGGATGCTCTGGGGAACGCCTTCTCGACGATGGTGGCGAAGAACCGCCAGCAGGTCCAGGAGATCCTGGAGGGCGTCAATGTCCTGGCGTCATCGGGAAGCGAGATTATGGCCTCCGTCTCTCAATTGACCTCGGGCGCCGCCGAAACCTCGACGGCGGTGAGCGAAACGACGGCCACCGTGGAAGAGGTAAAACAGACGACAGACGTGACTTCGCAGAAGGCGAAACACGTCTCCGATCTCGGACGAAAGAGCGTTGAGATCTCGCAGACGGGGCTCAAAGCAATCGAGGACACCATCCAGGGGATAAACCGCATCAAGGAGCAGGTGGAATCAATCGCCGACATGGTCGTCCATCTGAGCGAACAGAGCCAGGCGATCGGGGAGATTATCGCCACGGTGAACGATCTTGCCGAGCAGTCGAACCTGCTGGCCGTCAATGCCTCCATTGAAGCGGCCAAGGCCGGTGAGCAGGGGAAAGGGTTTGCCGTGGTCGCCCAGGAGATCCGGAGTCTTGCCGCGCAGTCGAAGCAGGCGACCACCCAGGTCCGCAACATCCTCTTCGACGTTCAGAAGGCGATCAGTTCGGCCGTCATGGCAACGGAGCTGGGAAGCAAGGCGGTCGAGGCGGGGGTGAAGCTCTCCACGCAGGCAGGGGAAGCCATCGATGTTCTGGCGGAAAGCGTCACTGAATCCACCAACGCCGCGATCCAGATCGCCGCCTCGAGCCAAGAGCAGCTCATCGGGATGGACCAGGTCGTCTCCGCCATGGAAAATATCCGGCAGGCCGCCTTACAGACGGCCTCCAGCACGAAGCAGACCGAGCAGTCCGCCCACGACCTTCACAACCTTGGACTGAGACTGCAGGAGATAGTGAGGTTCTACAAGGTATGAGCACTTCCTTTATGTCATTCCCACGAAAGTGGGAATCCATAATGAGTTGAACGGTGATGACCATTTTGCAAAAGGTTTCAGGGTGACAATGAAGGGATAAAAGATGGCCGGGAAGAATGATGCGTTCATGAAAAGACTCCTTGCGACCTTCACGGTCGAGGCGGATGAACACATAAAAAACATCACGGCGGGGCTGATCGATCTGGAAAAAGACCTAGAGCCACAGGTGAAAGCGGGGATGATTGAAACCGTCTTCCGTGAAGCCCACAGCCTGAAAGGGGCAGCCCGCGCCGTCAACCGGTCGGACATGGAGACCATCTGCCGGTCCCTCGAAACTGTCTTTGCCGAATTAAAACGTCGGGAAATTGATCTGTCTCCCTCGCTGTTCGACACCCTGCACCGGTCGGTGGACATGCTCAACACCATCACCCTCTCACCGCCGGCGGAGGCCGCTGCCGGTCCGGTTGAAATTTCAAGGATTACAGAAAAACTGGAACAGGCAGCCGGGGGCGAAATCGAGACACAAGAGGCGATTGGGGATGTCAAGCCGCCCCCGGAGGATGCCCCGCGGACTTCTGAACCGGAAACTCTTTCTCCCGGTCCAGAGTTCCCTGTCCGGGAAATCGATGAAACCGCTCGAAAGCAGAAAAAATCAATGTCGACGGTTCGCATCTCCATGGAGAAGCTGGACTCTCTTTTGAGGCAGAGCGAGGAAATGCTTACCCTGAAGCTGATGGCCGACAGGCATCTTGAGGACCAACTCGATCTGGCCCATTTTTTCGGGCTTTGGAATAAGCAGTGGGCGAAGATATACCCTGTCATCTGCGAGTTCCACCGTCTGCAGGAAAAGAGTGAAAAGCAGGACGGGAAAAGAAGGCAGGACGATATCCGGTTTGCCAGACTTCTGGAGTTCGGCGAGCGGACCCATGACAACATGAAAATCCTGGAAAGCAAGCTGGCGGAACTCAGGAGAAGATCCGACCGCGATCGTTATGCCACCGGACTGATGGTGGACAATCTGCTCGGGGACGTGAAACAAATCCTGATGCTCCCCTTCTCGACACTGTTCGAGGCATTCCCGAAATTGTTGCGGGATCTGTCCCACGACCAGGGCAAGGATGTGGAACTTTCGATCCGCGGGGGAGAAATCGAGATCGATCGCCGCATCCTGGAAGAGATGCGCACCGTCTTTATCCATCTTCTCAGAAACACGATCGACCACGGGATCGAAAAACCCGAGGCGAGAACGAAAAACGGGAAACCGCCACGGGGAATGATCCAGATCGCTGTTTCCCGCAGCGAGGGCAACAGGGTAGAGATTCTCCTCACCGATGATGGAGGCGGCATCGATCCGGGGGGCCTGAAAGAGGCGTCTTGCAAGCGTGGGATCGTATCGGAGGAAGAGGCCCGGAAGCTGACCGAACAGGATGCTCTACCCCTCGTTTTCCAGTCCGGTGTTTCCACAAGCCCGATCATTACGGATATCTCCGGTCGAGGGCTCGGGCTGGCCATTGTCCGGGAGAAGATCGAAAAATTCGGCGGGCGAGTATCGATCGAAACAGAGCGCCATAAGGGAACCACGCTCAGAATGACCCTGCCGCTCACCGTCGCAACGTTCAGAGGGGTTCTTGTGACGGCCGCCGAACGCCCATTCATCATTCCCACAACGGATGTGGAAAGAACGGTCCGGATCAAACGAGAGGAAATCCGAACCGTCGAGAACCGGGAGACATTGTCTCTGGAAGGGATCACGATCCCGCTTGTAAAACTCTCGGATGTGCTCGAACTTTCGGAAAGAACGGATGAATCCCCCGTCATTACCGTACTCATCCTGGAGTCCCGGGGGAAGAGGATCGGTTTCCGTGTCGATGAGATCCTGACCGAACAGGAAATCCTCGTCAAGGGTATGAGCCAGCCACTTTCCAGGGTCAGGAATATTACCGCGGCAACCATTCTCGGGTCGGGAAAGGTCGTGCCGGTTCTCAACGTTTCCGACCTGGTCAAGTCGGCGGCTGCATCCGCAGTCCGCCCTGTAGCACCTGCAGCGCCAGAGGCCGGGGGTGATACGGCAAGAAAAACCGTTCTCGTCGTCGAAGATTCCATCACCTCCAGAATGTTGTTGAAAAACATCCTCGAAACTTCCGGTTATCTGGTCAAGACCGCCGTGGACGGGATCGACGGCATTTCCCAGTTGAAAACGGAGGAATTCGACGCCGTAGTTTCCGACGTGGACATGCCAAGGATGAACGGGTTCAACCTCACGGAAAAGATTCGGGGGGACAAAAAGCTGGCGCGACTCCCCGTGGTTCTCGTCACCGCCCTGGGATCCCGCGAGGACCGGGAGAGGGGAATCGACGTGGGGGCAAACGCCTATATCGTGAAGAACAGTTTCGATCAGAGCAATCTCCTGGAGACGCTGAGGAGACTGGTCTGAAACAGTGAGGAGCGAAAATGATTAAAGTGCTTATCGTTGACGATTCTGCGGTTGCGCGGGACCTTCTGACTTTTATCCTCTCTTCCGACCCGGCGGTTCAGGTCATCGGAACGGCGCGCGACGGCAGGGAGGCCGTCCGGGCAGTCAGGGAAAAAAGACCCGACGTCGTGACCATGGATATCGTCATGCCGAACATGGACGGGTTCGAGGCCACCCGAATCATCATGGAGACGGCCCCTACACCAATTGTGATCGTATCGGCAAGCTGGGACCCGAAGGGGGTGGAGAAAACCTTCCAGGCCATGGAGGCCGGGGCACTGGATGCAATCGCGAAGCCGGTGGGAGTCGCACATCCGAACTATAAAAAAAATACGAAAGAGTTGATCCAGATCGTAAAACTGATGTCGGAAGTGAAGGTGATCAAAAGGCGGCCGAAGGGGGAAAAACGGGACATAATTTCAAGAGGATCGATGGCCGGCATGATTCCTCCCGTGATGCCGGATTTGAAAGTCGTTGCCATAGGCGCTTCGACCGGCGGTCCCCCGGCCATCGAAGCGATCCTGTCGGGGCTGCCGAAAGACTTTCCCGCTCCGCTGCTGATCGTTCAGCATATCTCTGTGGGGTTTGTCCAGGGACTTGCCGACTGGCTCGCCAATTCTTCCGGGCTCCCGGTTAAAATTGCCGCGCAGGGCGAACATCTCTTGCCGGGGTGCGCCTATATCGCCCCGGATGGTCTCCAGATGGGGGTGGAAAACGGAGGAAGGATCATTCTCAGCGACAGCGCACCCGAAAACGGCCTGCGGCCCTCCGTTTCCTGGCTGTTCCGCTCTGTGAGCGAGCTCTTCGGGAAAAACGCGATCGGCGTGCTCCTCACCGGCATGGGGAAAGACGGCGCCCGGGAGTTGAAACTGATGAGGGAAAAGGGCGCTGTGACCATCGTCCAGGACAGGGAAAGCTCCATCGTTTATGGGATGCCGGGAGAGGCCGTAACCATCAATGCGGCCGCGTATGTCCTTTCACCGGCCGGGATCGCGGAATTTCTTTCCGGCTTGCCGAGGGCCGAGCGAACCGAGCAGGGATCGGCATGACGATTACCAATTATAAAGATTTGGAAGTAAGGAAAACTTGAAGGAGGCTGCAAAATGACTGAATACCGACCCCAGATCCCCGATCCCCGACACCCGATCAAAATTCTCATCGCCGAGGACAGTATCACCCAGGCCATGCAATTGCAGAATATACTTGAAGAGAACGGCTATGACGTAACCATTGCCGCCAACGGCAGGGAGGCCCTTCAGTCCATCGGAGCATCCCGGCCGGCAATTATCATCTCGGACATCGTCATGCCGGAGATGGACGGCTATGAACTGTGCCGTACCATCAAGGCAGATGAAAAGCTCCGGGACACCCCGGTCATCCTGCTTACCTCTCTTTCTGATCCGCAGGATGTCATCAAAGCGCTGCAATGCGGGACGGACAAATTCATCACGAAGCCCTATAATAAAATTCAACTTCTTGCCACCATTGAGCATCTTCACGTGAACAAGAATCTGCAAAGCCTGGAGGAAATTCAAGAGGGCATCCCCGTTTCCTACAGGGGTGAGAGCTATCTGATTACGTCGACCAGGCTGCAGATTCTCAACCTCCTGCTTTCCACATACGAAACGGCGATGGCAAAGAATCTTGATTTGATAGGAGTGCAGGATGAACTGAAGAGACTCAACGCAGAGCTCGAGGAAAGGGTACAGCAGAGAACGGAAACCCTGCGTATCGAGATTGCCGAGCGGAAGGCGGCACAGGCCAAACTGCTGGTGAAAAATGAAGAGCTGAACGTGGTTACACAGCAACTCTGGCAGGCAGCGAAGCTGGCGACGATGGGGGAACTGGCCTCCAGCATTGCTCACGAACTGAATAATCCCCTGGCTACCGTCAGTCTCCGGGTCGAATCCCTGACGGCGCAGACATCCCAGGACGATCCGCGCCGGCGGGAGCTGGAAATCATCGGGCAGGAGGTTGAACGGATGGGGAATCTCGTGAGCAACCTTCTTCAGTTCAGCCGCCGAAGCCAGAAGCAGATCTCTACGGTGGATATATGTGAGGAAATTGAAAATACCATCGAACTTATTCACTACCACCTCCGCAAGAGCAATATCCAGATAATCAGGGAGTTCGCACCCGAAGTTCCGTTGATACTCGCAGACCGCCAGCAATTACGGCAGTTGTTTTTGAACCTGTTTACGAATGCGAGCGACGCCATTGCGAAGGACGGAACGCTGACGATCAGCGTTGCGGCGCAGAGTGAAGAGGAAAAGATTCTTATCGAGATTACCGACACGGGAGTTGGAATACCACCAGAGATCCTGCCCAAAATCATGGAACCGTTTTATACTACGAAACCGGAGGGAAAGGGCACCGGGCTGGGGCTGGCCATTTGCCGGCGCATCGCGCAGGAACACCAGGGAACATTCGATATAACAAGCGAGGGGATCCCCGGAAAGGGAACAAAAGTCCAGATTACCCTGTCATCAATAGAGAAGGAAAATCCAATCGGTTTAAAAGACACATGAACGGAGAACGCAGATCATGAAAAATGTAGAGCAGAAAGACTCCAATAACACAGTAGGCCGTATCATCGTTGTGGATGATGAATCCGAGCTGATGAGCACCCTTTGCGAGATGCTGGGTCCCCAGGGATATGAAACGGCAGGATTTCTGACAGGCGCCGAAGCCCTGACTGTTCTCAAAAATCAGGAGTTCGATCTGCTGCTGACCGATCTGATGATGCCCGAAATGGACGGGGTCGAGCTGATCCGAGCCAGTCTCGAGATCGACCCCAATCTCATCAGCATCATCATGACGGGACAAGGCACTGTGCAGACCGCCGTGGAAGCGATGAGGACCGGCGCCTTCGATTACATTATGAAACCGTTCAAGCTCGGCACCCTTCTGCCGCTGCTCTCACGCGCCATGCAGGTGCGCAATCTGCTTTCTTCGATCGATCCTGAGCAATAATCTGTAACACAAACGCATTTTCCCAAAGTCTAGACTTCGAATAAGCGTCAATCCAAAGTTGCGATAATAGACAATCAGATTTAGGTTCGAAGTGTTGGATCAATTTTGGATTGACGTTTGAAGAACTAAGCCACGTGTTGTGCACTATGGGACTGATGTCCGTTTTCAGTTGACACATCTCTGTAATGGGGACCAGGGGCGTTACAGATTGACTCATTTTTGGGTGGGCTACGGGAGAACATTCGATTTTTGGACATAGGACACCGTGTCGAAAAAGAGAGCTCTTTTCGCAGGAAGCTGGTCATATGGAGTTTGCGGGGTAAAGGGTGCTCATCGTATAAACTCCGGCGGGCTGTTACACCTGACGGGAAGCAGACGTTCTATTGTGTGCATCCTGCCTTTTTTACAGACGGGACAGACGTTAACATCAATCCCGCAGATCCTGAGCAATTGTTCCTGCCAGGTCTCCCTTTTGTCGTTTTCTTTTATCAATTTAACTGTGCCGAGGAACTCACGGCATGACGCGATGTTGTTTTTACGGGTTTTATTTGCCAACAGGCCAAAGTGGCGTATCCTGACATAGCGTTCGGGTAAAACGTGAAGCAGGAACCTTCGGATGAACTCATCAGCCTTGAGCGTCATCGTCTTTAGACGGTTATCGTCGGCATAATCCCGCCACAAGAAGGAAATCTTGCCATCCTGGATATTGAGGATGCGGTTATTGCTGATGGCGATTCTGTGGGTATATCTGCCAAGATACTGGAGAACACCCGTGGGGTCACCGAACGGCGGTTTGCAATAAACGACCCACTTCTTTTCATAGAGTTGTTTCCTGAAAAAATTGAAGTTGCCGGGTGCTTTGAGATGGTTGATCGCACCGTCAAGCACCAGAGCGCCGTTTTTGAAACAATGCGTGAGGTGGTCAAGAAACTTCCCGCGGAACAATGCCGACATGACCGTTACGGGAAGAAAGAACCCCTTCCGGCATGATATCCAACGGTTGTTGTCAGAGGACAGGCCACCACCGGTGACAATACAGTGGATATGGGGGTGATCCATAAGGTTCTGACCCCAGGTATGCAGAACACTGATGACGCCTATTTTGGCACCGAGATGTTTTGGGTCATTGGCAAGTTCAATGAGCGTTTCTGAGACTGAACGGAAAAAAAGATTGTACAGGACCTTTCGGTTCATTAACATCAGATGATTCAGTTCTGAGGGGATGGTGAAGACTACATGGAAGTATTCAACAGGCAGGAGGTCCTCACCGCGAGCCTCGATCCATTTCTCTTTCCGCAGTGTCTGGCATTTGGGACAGTGCCG
>JAFDBG010000119.1 GCA_019313385.1 Deltaproteobacteria bacterium
TCCACTTAGCAGGACTTGATCCTGAGGATGTGGACGTTGCTGTATACTATGGCCGCCTTAACCTTAAAGAAGAATTCATCGGGCGTGCCATACAAATTATGAAACCGGAAGGTACTGACGAGAACGCAAATTATCATTATGCCGGTTTTATACCATGCGGCCAAACCGGTAAGTTCGGCTTTACCATACGGATCATGCCCAGCAGCCAAAAACTTGAAACTCCCTATACCACCGGGCTGGTTGTGTGGGCAGAAGGATAAAGTATACAAAGCAAGGAGGGATGGCCATGAAAATGGCAGAAGTACGTGCAAAGGCAAAAGGACTGGGACTAAAGATGAATATGAAAAAGGACGATCTAATCCGGACAATCCAGAGCGCCGAGGGGAATGTCCCCTGTTTTAAGACAGCCGTTGATTACTGTGACCAGACAGGATGCTGTTTTCGCTCGCTGTGCTTAAACGAAAAACGCAAGTAATGTCCGTCGTCCATTGTCCGTTGCAAGAATGCACCGTACTTATATTCTCAAACAATTAGGCGAGATGTGATACTGTGCGTATTTCTTACTATTCTGCCAAATTGACTCACCTTGCAATTTCGCCAACGGACAACGGGCAACAAGCAACTGACATCACCGGCAAAAAGTAGCTAACCCCCTAATATTCCAAATTACATAAAGAGGTGGCGTGAAAGAAAAACTACAATTCACTTTTGGTATTCACTCTCACCAACCAATAGGCAATTACGATCACGTAATCGATTCTTTAACCAGCAAATGTTATCTCCCTTTCCTTGAAGCAGTTAAAGAACATCCTTTTTTCAAAATCAACATCCACTTTAGCGGCATTCTACTTGCGTGGCTGGAAAAACACCGCCCCAAAGTTATCGAACTCCTCGCGGAATTGGTCCAAAAAGGACAGGCAGAACTTTTAACCGGCGGTTTCTATGAACCGGTACTGACAGCCATCCCCCGAGACGATCGTCTGAGGCAAATCGAAAAGCTGCAAGAATTCATAGCAAAACGGTTTAATTGTACTCCCAAAGGATTATGGCTGACCGAAAGGGCTTGGGAACCACAGGTGGCGGAAGATCTTATCACGGCAGGGATAAAATACGTAGTAGTTGATGACAGACACTTTCTTGTGTCTGGATTCGACAGAGAAAACCTACATGCCTATTATCTCACAGAAGCAGAGGGGAAACCCTTGGCTATATTCCCGATAGATGAACACCTTCGCTACCTGATACCGTTTCAACCCCCCGAACATCTTGTTGCTTATCTTGAGCGGCTGCATCGATCAGGCCACCCCATGGCGATTTATATTGATGACGGAGAAAAATTCGGGGCCTGGCCGGGTACGCACAAATGGATCTATGAAGATGGTTGGTTGAATAACTTCTTTGAAGCTCTAAAGGTTGCATCAGAGTCCTTTATGAGCATGGCCACCTTTTCGGAGATCATTGAGTCTACCGCTCCTTCCGGCCTGGCCTATCTTTCGACCTCCTCCTACAGAGAGATGGAAGAATGGAGTCTGCCGGCTGCCCACGTTGAACGAATCGAGATCCTAAAAACACGCATAGGGGCTGATTGGAAGGGCTTCTCCCCCCATATACGAGGCGGGCATTGGCGTAATTTCTTTGTCAAATATCCGGAATCTAATCTTTTGCACAAAAAAATGCTCTTTTTGCGAAAACTCATCAAAGAACAAACCGACGACGCCCCGGAAATCCTTGATTATCTGTATGCCGCACAATGTAACGACGCTTACTGGCACGGGGTCTTCGGAGGCCTCTATCTGCCGCACTTACGCCACGCATTGTGGGAGCATCTTATCATAGCTGAACGCGCTGTGCGCAAACAAGAAGGGCTCGCCATAGATACGATCGATATCGATTTTGACGGAGATGTTGAAGTCTACGCGCACTCATCCAAATTCTCTGCAATTATAAAACCTAACTGCGGGGGCCAATTGGTGGAATTTTCTGATTTTAAAACTCCTATAAATCTGTTGAATACACTTACCAGGTATAAGGAATCGTATCACATACAGCACGCAGAGACTGTTGCGGCAGAAGGAGATAAAGCTGAAGGCGTTGCAAGCATACACGATATAAAAAAGGACAGCGCGTTACTGGGGCGGCTGGAATTTGACCTCTATCGAAGGGGCGGTATGATTAATCGCTTCTTTCTCTTAAATAGTGAAGATCAAGAGTACGCCCCTTTTTACGAAATAGGAGATTTTCCAGACCGGCCATTTTCATTTTCTGTAGACGGTCCTCGTGTTACCATGATAAGAGAGGGACAAATCTTTATACATGAAGAAAAGTACCCCCTCTGTTTGCGAAAAAACGTGACCTTTTCTGCTGAAGGCGACCTGACCATTGAACATGAACTAAAAAACAGGGGTGAAAGCGCTATTTCCTGCGCCTTCGGTATTGAATGGAACTGGTTCCCCCACATTTTGTTAACAGGCAAGGGTTCCTTTGAGATCAATGAGCATCCCGCATCCTTTGAAGCTCCTTCCACTCATAAGGATGTGGTCTCGGTTGCTTTTACGGCCGGCCAGGGGGGCATAGGTCTCATCATGCGGTTCTCCTCTCCCACTTCTCTCAGGGTCTATCCTGTTCATACTGTCTATCAATCAGAAGAGGGTTTTGAAAAAGTCCTCCAAGCTAT
>JAFDBG010000071.1 GCA_019313385.1 Deltaproteobacteria bacterium
TTCATGGCACTACATATGAAAACAAGCAAGCCTACCCTTGAAATCATTAACCTTTTTTGTAATATTTGGGAGAAAATGGCCTTTTTCACTGAAATCTTGTTAAACATGGGTTAAGACCACTCCACCCGCCACAGTGGAAGCGACGGAACGCTTTAGAAATTCCCTCCTTGAGAAGTCTGACATTTGTATCCTCCTCTCAGTAGTTACATTTATTCTATTTCCGGTGATGCATTCGGATCAAAAGGATTCCTTCTCATGGCAAGAGAGAATAGGAATGGGTAGTTGCCATTGAGGTGCTTCATGTAGACCAGCCATTCGGTGGTTAATAGGACATATGCCCTCTCCATGTCGCTGGCAATGTGTTCATAATCGGCATCTTTTAAATCCTTGACGTCGGTTCTGTATGCCAGCTCTTCGGTGAGGTGAAACACCGCCCAGAGGAGGTTGGAAAAAGTTCCATGTTCCAGCAAAGTGGGATTTTGCAGGAGTGTGACGAGGAAGTGTCTTTTATCTATGAGTAATTCTTTTAACTCCTTCACATCTTTTTTATCGATATCAATATTATACTCATAATTCTTGCACGCTTTAAATGCGGTTTGAAATTGTTCACCATACCAATCCATACATGAAGATAAGGTTTCCCTCATTTTTTCAGAATTTTGGTCAAATTCGGAGAAAAGTTTAAGAAGTTCTGTCCCGATTTCACTAAAGAAAACACCTATAATCATGTTCAGTTTGTAGAGTCTTTCCTTTTTATCTCTGTAACTCAGCAATTCATGGATAATAATGGTAACGAGTAATACTTCGATAAACACAAAGGCAATATCTCCCACCATAAAAATAAGAATATGGTGGGGATCTCTGAAGATCAGGTAGTGGGTGAAATAAAAAAATGTCGACAGCAGGATTAAGGCCACTCCCCAGAGAATTTTCCATTTGTCAAACTTCATATGAACTCCTTCCAGTTATTGGATCGTTGTTATTTTGCCACATTCATCCAGGAAAGATGTCATATCCGTATCCTTCCTTATTCCCAGGCGTGTCAGTGCAAAATCATATCGTACCGGGTCGTGTGGGACCATCGTTCGAAACGCATCGGTTATCTCGATGGCTGTTTTCATATCTGCCTGTCTTCGGTTCGTAAATCCCAATGAAAGGCAGATCCTGTGCATATGCGTGTCAAGGGGAATAACGAGTTTTGAGGAAGATATATCATCCCATCCTCCGGGATCCACGTCATCACGACGCACCATCCAGCGGAGAAATAGATTGAGTCTTTTGCATGCGCTGCCCTTTGAGGGACAAGGTAACAGACTGTTGCTCCGGCAATTAAACTCGCTGCTTAGCTCTCCTACAAATTCGGTAATGGCCGGCAAAATTGATTTGCCGTTATTTATAAATCCGGTTTTAAAACACGTATGGAGAGAACCATGCCTCGTTATAACATTTTTTATTCCGAACAGCATTGCCGTAATTTCATCCCCGGTCGTGAACCTGTGCTTAAAGCCGTAGAATGTGTGCAAAAGAGATTCCATTGAGGATTCTTCGATGAATAGCGAAGGTGAAGGCGTCATTTTTTCGAGGACAATTGAAATACTATTCAGTATCTGGGAAACCCTACCATAGGCGAGAGAAGAAGCGATAAGCCCCACAATCTCCCGATCAAGAGGATCCTCATAATTATAGAGAAACTCCAGTGGATCGGGATGTACAAACTCGCGCCTGTTGTACTTTTCGTAGAGATGCTCAAGTGTTTCTTCCGAGATCGGTGGTGGCATATCAGTATTCACCTGTTTATTTGAGCTTTTCCAGCTCTCTTACGATAGACTCCAGGCGAGGCCTTATGTTGATGTCGTGCACATCAATGTAGCGAATGATTCCATTCTTATCAATGATGAAAATTGCCCTTTCCGTGGTTCCATCGGAACGCAGGACTCCATAACTGTCAGCTACCCCACCGTGAGGCCAGAAGTCGGAAAGAACGGGAAACCATAAATCCCCCATCTGATTCGTCCACGAAAACAGGGTCGGGATATTGTCCACCGTAATTCCGAGAAGAATGGCATCATTGTTGTCAAATATACCTTGTACAATATTGTAGCCGGGCCACTGGTCCGAACAGACGGGTGTCCATGCGGCAGGGACGAACGATAAGACAACATTCTTTTCCCCATGATACCGGTCAAGGGAGATTTCTTCCCCGGAAACCGCGGGAAGTTTGAAGCCAGGGGCGCGATCCCCCACCTGAACCTTCAAAATACTGTCCGTAGCCTTGAGCTTCCCCGGATTGTAGATGTTATTCTTAAAAGCATCTGAAAGGCCGAAGGAAACTGTATGTAAAAAAAAGACCAACATTATTCCTGACAATAGTATGAGACAGCTTCTTTTTGGCATTTTGCACCCCTTTCTCAATTTTCCGATAGTCTTTTGTATCTCATGGGCAAGGTCCGTCTCCGGGTGTGTATCTCCTAATCGAAAGATACCGTAGAGCTTTCTACTCTACCCGAAATTATTCCTTCAAAGTATTCCAGTTTTCTCCTTGAAGGAAGCTGCCTTCTACATGAGCTTCCATCTCCTTAAACATCTTCAGTGGGACGGCAAACGTGAACACATCCCTGCCCAGTTGACGTCTTACAGTTTTTCTTGCAGATATATCGGTAAGCCCGATTACTGCTCGCGGGTTTTCATTTTTTGCTTCTCTGTATGGAAAGATGCCGATGGTCTGACATCCTGCCGCATAGGGAATAATGACGTTTTCAAAACTTCCGCTTCCATAATTGGCCAGGATTACCATTGCGGAAAGCTGGTCGGGGTTGGCTAAAAAGGTGATAACGACAGGCTCTTCTCTGTCTAGATCAACATCTTTCAAGGGTTTAAAGATAACGTATTGTGCCGGGACATCGGTAATCGGCAGAGAATCGACGAACTTTTTTACCAGTTCGGGAGATTTTATGTATCGTTCACCATGCAGGGCTTCATTTAACAGACCATTTCCAATAAAATTGCAGATTTTTTCTACCGCCATTCTGCGTATCCCACTTATATCATTTCCCGTTGATAAAAACCGGTAGAATTCCTCTATGCCGCCAGGGACGTTCACGTACTGATTTCCAAATCCTAAGCCCACGCCCCCGCCCCAACATCCGAAGGTTCTCCTGTCAAATACGGCGGTACGTCCCTTGGCTGTAAGTGCAAAGAGAGACATGACGCATCCCCATTTTTCCTGTTTAAACTGGAGTGCGTCTTGTGGCTTTTCGTCCGACCAGATGATAGCAACGGGATTGAACTTGAGATTGAGGGCAGATACCATGTTACTTTCCATACCAAATATTCTCCAGCAAGAATTTGTCGTAGTAAATTCAAGTACCAATACACTCTCAACCCGTCCTGTCACCGGAAGGACGTGCGATTATCCCCGATGACATCCGGCAGAATATTTTGTAATCATCCGATATTCGATTAACCGCCCGCTGTCTGTGGGAAAGCGGTATTGCTATATAAATATTCCACTTTTTCTTTATGTTTCATTTCTTCATTGGCCATCTTGAGGAGCATTTCTTTTGCTTCACCGTCCGGGTGCAGATCAGCAAGGGCTTTGTAAAAATTGCATGACAGGAGTTCTCTGTGAGCAGCCACAAGATATACATCTTTGCTCTCCATGTCCTTTTTTATGTCCGGTTCTTCCAGATACTCGGCTATTTTGTAATCGACGACATCAGTCAATCGCAATGAATCCGGTCCGAGATGGCCACTACGGTAATTGACCAGAAACTCCTTGTGCTTTTGCTCCTGGCCTGCGAGAAGCTTCAGTGTGTCCTTAACACTTTCATCCTCAATCCTGGCATAAAGGCCCATATAGAAACCATATGCTTCTTCTTCTCTTTCTATCGCAATATCAATAAGACTTCCTAATTTTTTATCTTGCATATCCTGGCCTCCTTGTATTCCCTCCACTGTTAATTCAAAACTGCATATGAGGTATGATAAGTCTGGTGCTTATTTCTTGCAATATCTGAGGCCAGTAGGTTCCGTGCCATCATTAAACACATGCCCAGGCTGGTATCGATATCAAAGCATTCCAATCAGAAAAGATCCCGATAGTAAATTGAGAAGCATTATTGAAAGCGTTACACGGCCGGACCACCGGTGTATCAATCGTATATTTACTACCTTTCTCCTGACCTTAAACTGCATAATTCCCATTGTGTATGTGAACAAGACAGCGAGGATTGTGACAATGCCCAGATATGTATGCGGCACGGCAAAATGCTCGCCTGTACCCCGGGAAACCATATACAGCGCTGCCATAAAACCAAGAATAACACATGAAGATCCAGCAGAACCAAGCTTTTTGTGAATTGAGAGCCACCACTTCTTCTTTCTCGCAGACATTGCTATGGTAACACCGGTAACCATTGAGAACAATCCCGCCAACATAAAACCTGCATGGATTTTAAGCATATTCCGGTTACCTGTCTTTGATCTCTAATGTGATAGAATTGTTTTATTTGCCAATGACAAGCTCTTTTGTCTTGGAACCGAAATATTTACATTTGACTTTAACTTTCAGTGTATCTCCCTTTTTCGCTTCTATGCTATAAGTGTACGTAAAAGGAGAAGGATCTGGCTGGCTCTTGTATTCATATGTTTCAAGAGGCTTTCCGTTTTTTGTGATCGTTATTTTCTTAATATAATGTTTCTGGGGATTCGATACGGAGTGAGAAATGGTTACGCTTAATATGTGGGAATCTGAAGCATAATTCAATGTGACGTCACCTGGGCCATGTGCGTAAATCGCTGCAGGGCAAAAGAAGATTGACAGAAAGCATAAAAGCATGCAGAAGATATACGCTTTAGGAGATACTCTATTAAAAGACATGAGGCTCCCCCTTACCCTTGTTTGTTTTAAAGATGACATTTGATATGCTCCCCCTTTTTGTATTATTTTAGCTTTAATATTTACTTATGGTGAAAAGGTAAGAATTAACCACCCGTGACCACATTTATCTATTGCATGTCTGAAGAAGATATTTCCATCGCGCAACATGTACTTTTTCATCAGCCCAATTTCTTTCTATGATCTTGCAGGTTTCATCATCCCAGTCTACCTCCTCGAGGAGTTCTCCATACCCCTTGACTGCCAGAGTTTCCGTCCAGATACCCGTCCTCAACATCATTTTCTTCCCAAAGATTTTCGAGAAAAATCCAAAACAGAAACCAACGATCCAGTACGTCCATCTTAAACAACTTGGTCTCCAGCCATACTCGCAAAGCTTTACCTGAAAATCCTGATAGTGGGTCATCTCATTGCACATCGCAACAATGAGATGACGGTTAAGTTCCGAATCATCCCCGCCGAGTTGAAACCTGTAGATAGTCTGTGCCATTAATTCCAGGGTGTGTAGTTTACGTAATCCCTTCTTGATCTTTCTTAAACGGTCGAGGGACATCCCCTCACCCCTTATTCTAAACTCGTCCATTACTATCTCGGTCCGTACAATTTCTTTCACTGCTTCACCACTTTTTACCATGCTTGACACCCCCTTCAGTTTTGGAATGGAAGCTATCTGCCTGCCTGCGTTGTTTTTGACCTGTGAAGAAGAGAGGAAACGACTATCTGTTATTCTGCATCTATCTTCTTTAATCCAGACAGCCGAAGTATCATCTTCAGAAATTGGTCGGCCTCATTGACGCCACCAAGTTTGGAGTAAAAAACCTGGTGAGTCCCATCATCATTGATTTTGACTCCTATAAAGTATGGAGTTCTAACCTCTCCCAGAACAGCGTGGATGGTAAAATCCCCATCCGCGAAAAGGGGGAAAGGAACATCGTAAGTCTTCCTGAATACTTCTACTTCATAGGAAGAGTTTCCCGCGCCGATGCCTATCAACTTGATTTTACCTTTCAGATTCGGACTATCTTCTATCATGCGGTATAGTTTGTTTACCATGGGTGCATCACCCTGGCAGTGAGGACAGTACATACTGAAAATCTCAATTATTACCACTCTCGCCCTGATCTCGGGTATTTTGAAGAAACCGGAAGCGTGGAGGCCAAGGTAGCTTCTATAACTATGATTTGAGGGTATGACGAGCTTTATTTCAGGCAGGATGGAGCCTTTGGCTGGTGGTGATTTAGCGGCCAGAACAGGAGAATTGAATATCAAAGCACATAAGGCAACGGCTACTAAATATGTTAAAATTCTTTTCATTATTTTCATTCCCTTTCTCAATGGCACTTTCCTGCCTGCGTGCAGCGCACAGGCAGGAAATGGTGGTGGGTGCATAAAATTACGCGCTTTAAATGGCAGGGCAATGAATAAAGATTGTCAGGAATTAACCACCGTCGAGCCCGCCTCGTTCCTTTTCGCGAAACCAGCCCGCCGGGTCGGAAAGGTAGAACTTCATATCTGTCAAAGCGGCATGGTGCCCTCTTTCTTCGGCGACCATTTTTCTAATGAACTCTTGTTCCAGAGAATTAGTGGCCTTTTTGAGTTGCTCTTCATAAAACTCAACGGACATCATCTCGAAGTCAATTCCTGTATCAAGCGCTTCCAAATCGCTTGTGTCCACGACGATCTTTGGCCCATGCTTTTTGGCTATATTTCTAAATAGACCACCTAAATCAGCATGCTTTACTTTAAGCTCTTTCCATTCCTCTGACCAGGCTTGTTTACCGCTCAGGGTTTCATATATAGACCTGATACGAACCATGTGAACATCTTCGTCTTCCATCAGTGTCTGGAATATCTCTTTCCCCATGTCATTTTTACAGGTCGAAACGGCACGTTCATAAAAAGCTCTTCCCTTTTCCTCCATTTCGAGGGCGGTGGAAAGCATCTTCTTTGCTCTTTTTAAATCTTCGCTCATGTTATCTTCCTCCATCATCACAGATAATCAAATAACGGGGACTCGGCTATCTTTAATCAGTTTTTCCACAGACCGTGCAGGTTGCAGTATTCGCGGACCGTAATCTGGTCTCCTTCAACATGAAACTCGGCTTCCGGTGCGTCTCCAGGTTTCAGGAACTGTCTGTACGCCTTCCCATCCGAAATGATCTCTATCCACTCGATGTAATGTTTTTCCTCCATCGGATGGGGAACCTCTCCGACCTTTACTTTTATGACGCCTGCCGTAACCTCTTTCACTGGAACATGTTTTTCCCTGGCCGCGTCAACGGTATTCTCCTTGAAAAGTTTCATCGGCTGGTTGCAGCATACGAGCTCACCTTTGCCCTCATGCATCATCTCCACAATATTTCCGCACACCTCACATTTATATATCTGAAGTTTCTCTGTCATTATTTTTCTACCTCCTTATTTTTGTTTTCTTTTAAGGTTTCAAAATCTCCCACACCCTACCTGCCAAATCCGGTCCCCATCTCTCTTATTCCCTATTCAAATCCGACAAATTTTTCTTTACTTACCCCGCACACAGGGCACTCTTCAGGCAACACCCCATCGGAGACATAGCCGCAGACAGAGCACACATAGTATGTGGTTTCCCTTTCCTCCATGACATGACTCATCGCCTCTTTGTATAGCTTTGCGTGGACTTCCTCTACATCTTGGGACTGGCTGAAATATAGAGACGCGGTTTTGTCTCCGACTTCCTCTGCACGTTTTACGAAATTACCGTATGCAACCCCCGCAACCTGTTCTTCCGACTCAAAACTGTCTGCGAGATTTTCTTCAGTACTCTTAACTTCCTTGAGCAGCCGCAGTGCCCTCTTACCATGAATCTCTTCAGAGAATGAGATTACCCTGAAAAGCCTGGCAAGTTGTGTGTAACCCTCCTGCTCGGCCTTTTCCGCAAAGACCTTGAGCCTCAAAGCAGCCTTCGACTCGCCGGTATATGCCTGATGTATGGCATCCTCGATTTTGTCATCCATGATATCTCCCAATCTCTGTGGACACGATCCCGACATATCGGGACCAAATCAGGACATGTCCCCAGACAAAATAGTTAATAATTCTCCGCCCGCACCTCAAAATAGGCCTGAGGGTGGTCACAGGCCGGGCACTTCTCAGGGGGTTCCGTACCTTCTTGCACGTACCCGCAGTTGAGGCATCTCCACGTTATCACTTTATCTTTTTTGAAAACCGTTCCCTCTTCGATGTTCTTGAGAAGGGCCAAATATCTTCTCTCGTGCTCTTTTTCCGCTACTGCTATCTTTCTGAACACCTCCGCGATCTCGGAGAAACCTTCTTCATCGGCCACGCTTGCAAATTCCGGGTACATTTCAGTCCACTCGTAATGTTCCCCCTCTGCGGACGCTTTCAGATTGGCAGGAGTGTCGCCTATTACCCCGGCCGGGAAACTGCCCGTAATTTCGACCTCTCCTCCCTGGAGGAATTTAAACTCTCTTTCAGCGTGTTCCTTTTCATTGGCGGCTGACTCCAGAAAGATGGCGGCAATCTGTTCATAGCCCTCTTTTTTAGCCTTTGAGGCAAAATAGGTATAACGGTTTCTCGCTTGAGACTCGCCGGCAAAGGCGGCCATTAAATTCTTTTCTGTCTTACTCCCTTTTAATCCCATCGTTTAATCCTCCTTTTCAAAATCATCTTTGGCTGCACCACAGATCGGGCATGTCCAGTCATCGGGCAGATCCTCAAACTTCGTTCCGGGCTCAATGCCCCCATCCGGGTCACCTTTTTCAGGGTCGTAAACATAGCCGCATATTGTGCAAACATACTTATCCATCTTGCATCCCCCACTTTTTCTTGACTCTGATTTATTTTTCAGTTCCAATGTAATGCGGCGCGTTCTTTGGCGCATTACCGCCTTTGATGGTATGGTAATAGGCATAGGTCATCGGGTTTTTGTCTGACAGAATATCTCCGTTTATGACTCTGCCGAGAAACATGGTATGGCTGCCGATATCCATCTGGTTTACCAGTTCACATTCCAAAAAGGCTGCGGTGGAATTCAAAATTATCGGAGCGCCATTCTGACCTGTCCTGAAATTGATCCCCTTGAATTTGTCAATATCCCGCCCGGACTTGAATCCGAAATTGCCGATGAGGCTCACAGGGGTATCCTCCGACACAACCGAAAGAGTGAAAATTTTACTGTTCTCTATAAATTCATGTGTCAGATTATCATGATTCACGCATACCGCTACAGTCGCGGGCTCCGAAGTTGCCTGAATAACGGAGTTTACGATCTGACCATTAAATTTATTGTCTTTCCCGGATGTTAAGATATACATACCGTAACTGATTTTGTGCAGAGCTTGTACGTTCATAAAATATTCCCCTTTCTTTGTATGGGGACATAACTCGATCCCAACATGTCAGGACTAAATCGGGTCATGTTCACGGATACAATCAAATAAAGTGGTTCCTCGCTGTTTCATGTGGGTAGTCTGAATTCAAGTTTACCACCGATGAGGTAAATCATCGTGATCAGGTTTCTCGTTGTACGATATCCCCTAGCCTTGGCTTTGGCAGC
>JAFDBG010000120.1 GCA_019313385.1 Deltaproteobacteria bacterium
ATATGAATATCGTGCCGTACAGGCCGGTAGCTCGAGCGAAAGGTGCTTCAGGATGACCGAGAATGGAACGAATGAGAAAACACCGCGGATCGGCGTCTACCTGTGTCATTGCGGGTCGAACATCGCCGGAATGGTCAATATCCCGGAGGTTGCTGAATTCGCGAAGGAGCTCGACGACGTCGCGCTTGTCAGAGATTACAGGTTCATGTGTTCGGAGCCCGGCCAGGAGCTGATCGCCAAAGATATCAGGGAACAGGGTCTCGAGCGGGTCGTCGTAGCGGCCTGCAGTCCGCTGATGCACGAAAAGACTTTTCGTGAAGCAGTGGAAACAGCCGATCTGAACCGTTATCTGATGCAGATGGCCAATGTAAGGGAGCATTGTTCCTGGGTGACTGCCGATGGTTCTTATGCCACAGAGAAAGCAAAGGCTCTGGTGGCTGCTGCGGTCGGCAAGGCGGTCTGGCTGGAGCCCCTGGAACCCAAGAAAGTACCCATCCATCCGGATACGCTGATAGTGGGCGGAGGAATAGCCGGTATCCAGGCGGCCCTGACAATTGCCGAAGCCGGCAAGAAGGTTTATCTGGTAGAACGCTCTCCCGCACTGGGCGGCCACATGTCGCATTTCGACAAAACGTTCCCGACGCTTGACTGCGCCGCATGCATTCTGACCCCAAAGATGGTGGCGGTCGGCAAGCATCCGAACGTGGAACTGCTGACATGGTCCGAGATCGAGGAAGTATCCGGATATATAGGAAATTTCACAGTCAAGATCAGGAAAAAGCAGCGTTTCGTCGACGAGGATCGATGTAACGGCTGTGGAGACTGCTGGGAAGAATGTCCCAGCACGACATTGCCAAGAAAAAGAAGGATTACGATCGAGGGCAGGTTGATCAATGAAAGAGTGCTGTAGCTCCGGGCCGAATCCGTCAAAGATCAAGAAAGTAGAGCCCGGTAAGGTGGCGGAGATACTGGAGAGCTTCGAGCATCGCGTCGATTCGCTCATCATGATTCTCCAGGACATCCAGGAGGAATACCGGTACCTGCCTGAAGAAGCGCTACGGATCGTAGCCGATGATCTCGATCTTCCGTTATCGCAGCTATACGAGGTGGCGACATTCTATCGCTCGTTCAGTTTGAAACCACGTGGCATGCATGAAATAAAAGTATGTCTCGGCACCGCGTGTCATTTAAGGAATGGCCCCTTGATTCTTGAGAGTTTCGAACGAGAGCTCAGTGTTGAAAGGGGAAGTACTACGTCGGATCTTGCCTTCACACTGGAGACGGTCAATTGTGTAGGCGCCTGCGCGCTGGCTCCTGTCGTGATTGTGGATTCGGAATATTACGGTAATAGCAGGCCGAGCAACGTAAAAGGGATTTTAAAAAAGTACAAAAAGTAGAGAAATAATGATTACTAAATCGGGAATACCGATTCAAACAACCACTGAATTGGAAATCTTTCGAAAAGGGCTTGTTTCCAAAGTTGAAAGCAAGGATATTGTTATCCGGACATGTGCCTGTACAGCATGCGCAGCAAATGGTGGCCTGCATATTATAGATAAGTTTAAATCGTTGATCGAACAGGATAAGGCGCGAAGTGATATACGTCTGAAGGTAACAAATTGCTTCGGTTTCTATGAAAATAATCCTCAGGTAGTCGTCAGTCCCCCAGATATTCAGTACCTCAATGTCATGGAAAAAGATGTCGAGGAAATATACTTAAAAACTGTTAAAGAGAGTGAAATTATTGATCGGCTGCTTTTCGTAGATCCTGTTACAGGTGAAGTAGCACGGCATAAAGAAGAAATACCGTTTTACAAAAAACAGAAGAGAGTTGTACTACGGAACTTCGATAAAATCGATCCATTGAGTATCGAGGATTACATAGCGGTCGGAGGATATGGATCTCTGGCCAAGGTACTGGCTGAATTGGAACCCGATGAAGTCATCTCGATAATAGAAAAATCCGGTTTGCGGGGAAGAGGGGGCGGCGGATTTCCTACCGGAAAGAAGTGGAAAACGTGCCGCCGTGCCCAAGGAGATATGCATTACGTGGTTTGTAATGGGGATGAAGGAGATCCCGGCGCATTCATGGATCGCGCCATCATGGAAGGAGATCCGCATAGCATTATTGAGGGGATGATCATAGGAGCATATGCCATTGGGTCTGACAATGGATTTATTTATGTCAGAATGGAGTACCCTTTTGCAGTTGATCGGTTGTTAAAGGCAATTCATGGTGCTAGGGAATATGGTTTTCTCGGAAAGAATATTCTTGGTTCTGACTTCGACTTTGATATCAGGCTCAACAGGGGTGGAGGTGCGTTCGTCTGTGGTGAATCCACCGCGCTAATGGCTTCCCTTGAGGGAAGGGCAGGTGAGCCCCGGGCAAAATACATACATACCGTTGAGAAGGGTTTATGGAACCAACCGACGACTCTAAACAACGCTGAAACCTGGGCGAATGTGCCGGTAATAATGGAAAATGGTGCAGATTGGTTTGCCTCTCTTGGCACAGAAGGCAGTACGGGAACTAAGGTATTTTCCCTTGTTGGGAAGGTGAATAACACCGGTCTCGTTGAGGTACCCATGGGCATTACGCTTCGGGAGATCCTGTTCGATATCGGTGGAGGGGTAAAAGGCAAACGCAAGTTCAAAGCG
>JAFDBG010000019.1 GCA_019313385.1 Deltaproteobacteria bacterium
GCTGCCAAAGCCAAGGCTAGGGGATATCGTACAACGAGAAACCTGATCACGATGATTTACCTCATCGGTGGTAAACTTGAATTCAGACTACCCACATGAAACAGCGAGGAACCATTAATATTGTCCCGTTTGATCAAATCATGAACTTCCCTTAACCGAAGAGCCTGATCCTGATTTGTAATGCTGTGAAAAGAGATACCGTTATCATACAGGAATTTATGGACAACAGAATAGTCTTCCCCGTCATCTTCAAAGGAATACAGTATGATATTTATGCCGGAATCGTGTATCTCCTTTACTAATCTTATCACCTGATTGATAACAAGATTCGTATTCGTCTTTGTGGAAAAATAAGCGATATTCATAAGGACACGATCCCAGGGTTCGGGGTTCGGGGTTCGGGGTTCAGGGTTCAGGTCTGCCTTGATCTGATTTTTTAAAATATTGGCACAATTATGGATAGCGTCGTAATTGTTCTCGTCTATTGCAAGGGTCTCTTGAAAATGGGCAAGCGCATGATCCCAAAGGCCCAGTTTACCGAAGGCAGCAGCCATAAAATTGTGGACGAGCGCGTATTGTTTGTCACGGGATGATTCCTTTTTCCATTTCATCCAGTCAATCTTCTTTTTGTTCCGGTCAACTATGTTGATCAGTTCCTGCATCCTGTTTTTATAGGTATGTTCTTCCATAACACGCCTGCGGGCAGCCTCCTTCATGCGGCCCCTCAGTTCCGGTCGGAGCAGGTAGTATTCTATCTTCTCTCTTAGCTCTGACGGTGAATTAAAACAGTCTATCTCTTTTCCCACTTCAAAATATCTGTCCAGGTCCTTCCTATAGTCCGTCAGGAGAAATCCTCCCGAGACCGGAGCATCGAAAAGCCTCTGGTTCAGAGCGGTTTTTACCTGAGGACGTGATATGTTGATATTGATTTTTGCCGTGTGATATATCTTCTTCAAGTCTCTAAAGTATGAAACCTCGGGAATGAAATTTTCTTTACTCACAATATCCAGCCAGGCATCCTCTCCGCATACCTTAAAGTCTATTCCTTCCAGAGCCTCGATGTATGTTTTCCTGTGTTTAACTGTGGCCTCATGTTCCATCCAGTTGTCAAAGAGCGCAATAAGGGAAGGATCTGTGGCCTTTTTTCCACACAAAAGATGGAGAATTTGGGTGGAAAATATGTCAACCGGCTGAAGCGTGGGATCGGCAAGATATAGATCAACCAGTTTATCTAAATCTATTTTCTGTTCGATTCCAAGCAGGGCAAGACATTTTTCCACCTTTTGCCTGTAAGACTTCGCCTTTTTAATCTCCGATCTTCCAACAAAGACGACATCTGCCGAAAATCTTGAAATTTCATCCTGATTCAATTCAACATTTTGAAAGCTTCGGGGATTTGTTGCGAGGGGCAGGGGAAATGCCAGATCTGTTCCCTTTTGCTTCACCCCTTCCACGTAGCTTGCGTCAAAAAGAAAAAAGAAGGTGAAGGGCTGCACGATATCGTCCGTCCACTGGTCAAGATAAAAGGGCTTGTCAACATACCAGCACACCAGTGATATTTTGAGCAGGTTGCAGATTCTTACAATAATTCCGTCGTTGTCTAATCCAATGCCATTTATGGTAAATATCATATCCGGTTGGAAGGATACGATTTCAGTTATCCTGTCTATCAAGTTGAAAGACAAAAATATATCCGGATTCTGTGGATTTCTGACCAGACGTATAATCTTTATCTCATGGCCCAGCTCCCTGAATGCGCTGCTGCATTCCGGATCGATCAGACTGGCAGAATCTGAGAAGATTACAATCCTTTTTTCCCCCATTTCACGCATCATGCAACGCCCATTTTAGCAAGAACTTCCAGGTTTTTTCTCGCAGTTTCGTGTGAGCGATCTATCTCGAGCACGCGTTTGAAACTATCTTCCGCTTTTGCGTAGTCACCTTCTTTGAAAAAAAGGATCCCCGAAGAAAAGTGCGCCTCGGCTACTTCAGGGTTTATTGACAAGGTCTTCTGAAACTCCCCGATCGCCTCATTATTTCTTCCCTGATTCTTCAAGAATGTTCCGAAATTATAGCGTATGATGTAGTGATCAGGGTTATATTTCAGGGCTTCGCGGTAGAGCAATTCGGCATCTGTCAGCCGTCCCTTCTTTGCGAGGATTGCCGCCAGATTATTGTAGGCCCCGACATGTCCTGAGTCGTATTTAAGAACAAGATTATAATAATTAACCGCCTCGGCAGATCTGCCCTGTGCCTCTGTGCACAGTCCCAGATTAAAAAGGATCATGGTATTTTCGGGTGCCAGCGACTGGGCCTTTTTCAGAAATCCTTCCGCCCTTTCATAATCTTTCAGTTCAATGCACCCGATCCCTTTATACAGGTACGAACGTGCATCAGCCGACCCTTTGCCTGTTTCCATTTCATCAACTATACCAAGATACAGCCTTTCTTTCCGCTTTGCGCTATCCATATCACTGATATACCCGTAATGATGTATGGGAATGTCTGTCTCAACGATCCTCCCCCCTTTTTTCGAAATAGTATATTCAACTATCTCATGCACCTTTCCTTCAAAGTAAATATCCTTGTTTTTTCTGAAGAGTCTGACGTATGGAGAAGGAGTATATCCTGCACATCCTCTTGCCTCAGGACAGGGGGATTCAACCGCCAGCCATTCACACATTGTGGTTGTCTTCGAATAAGTCCTTTGCACAAGCTTATATCCCGTAACATTCTTATCCGTTACAAGTTGTCGTATTTTCGCCAAATCATTAGGCGCCATTGCCTCATCGGCATCCAGAACCAGGATCCAATCACAGCTGGCATGTTTCAACGACACATTTCTCGCGTCAGCAAAATCGTTTTCCCAGGGGTGATATATCACCTTTGCCCCGAAAGATTCCGCGATCTCAATCGTTTTGTCGGAAGAGCCGGTATCAACTATGATCATCTCATCAACCAGAGATTGGACACTTTTCAGACAATCGGGCAGACACGCTTCCTCATCTTTGACGATCATGCAGAGAGAGATTCCCTGTCTATTTTTCTTTTTCCTGCTCATTTTTGAATATCTTTTCATAACATTTGAAAATGGGTGTCACGTTTTTGATTATCACTCAGAATAACAATGGAACATTTTTCCGGTTTTCAAACTGCCTGGATGTTAAAAACACCCGGTTTTGTCATTCCCGACCTGATTGGGGATTCAGTCTTTGGCTTATTTGCCCTTGGATTCCTGCTTCTATAAAAAAGCAAAAACAGTGCCAGCTACCCCAATTTATGAAGAAATATTTTTTGAAATATAAACCGGCATAAATCTTGCTCTTGCTTAAGCTATGAAATGTGTGACTACTAACGCCGTCAGACTGAAACTGTTTAGGCTGAAGGCACTCGAATAGTTACCAATTGAGAGGAACAGTCATGTTATATCTCGCTCTGAACCCCGGCAATACCTTTGGATGGGGAGTTTGCAGCAAATATTTAATCAGTGAAGTGGGTAAGCTAAGGGAAATCAGGGTCGTTAACGACAGCAATATAGGACTGCTCACCGAGCCGAATCTACAGGGCAGAGTTTTTCACGCAATCGGCGATCATTCTCTTCGCAGGCAATACCCCATAAAGGGCGAAATAAACTATGGATACACATTCTTTGAAAACCTTTTAGAGGAAGATGCCCTCAAAAACGCCCGTTTTTATGATCTTGTATTCGCCGGTTCAACCTGGTGCAGGCAGAAATTGGAAGAAAAAGGAATATCGTGGGTTCAAACGTTGATCCAGGGAATTGACCCTGACCTCTTCTTCCCGTTAGAACTTGAAAAACCTTCCGGGAAGGACAAGTTTATAATATTTTCAGGTGGAAAATTTGAACTTAGAAAGGGGCAGGACCTGGTCCTTCGTGCCGTGAAAGTGCTACAGGATAAATATGACGACATCGTTCTGATGAACCTGTGGCAAAACCACTGGAAGTTCAGTTTTGAAACCATGAAGAGATCTTCCTATATTAATTTTGTCGTTAATGGAGAAACATGGGAAGAAATTATAAAAAATATAATGGCTGAAAATGGGATAGATCCAGAGAGAAACATCGTTCTCCCTCCGATAAACAACAATCAACTGAAAAACGTTTATGCGAACACGGATATCGGACTCTTCCCCAATCGCTGTGAGGGCGGTACAAATCTCGTACTAATGGAATATATGGCCTGTGCAAGACCCGTAATCGCATCATATAATACGGGGCACAGGGACATACTCACAAAGGACAATGCCTTGCTGCTTGAAGAGATGAAGCCATATGATGATTTTGACGAGAAAGGTGAGATGTTGGGGGCCTGGCAGGAACCGGACCTGGATGAGCTGGTATCGAAACTGGAGTATGCGTATCTGAATCGAGATGGACTGGATTCAATCGCACGGCAGGCGGGAGAGGACATGAAGAGGTACACATGGCACGCTACCGCAAAAGACCTGTTGGAAAAGATTGAGCAGCGATGACATTTACCTTGAATTGAACAGCGAGCGCTAACCCCGCTGCTTGCGGCGGGGTTAGCGCTCGAATATAAAATAATATTTTCCTTGCCCCCGATAAAGGGGATAAGTGCGTTAACGAAATTATTTGCTGAAAGAAAAATACATAAAATAATTTCTAACTTACTAAACAATCGGAGATTCCCCGCAACTTGTTGCGGGGAGCTTCAATCCAATGACATCAGTAAGCGGTATAAGATTTTTCTTCTATGATGTGAGAGCCTAACAATTCATTTATTTTTCTTTTAATGTTTGCCCTATGGTCATTTGTAAAATAAACACTGCGGGCGAGTTCAATAAAATTCTGATCATATCTTTTATGAAGTTCTTCTTTACGCAGGGCGTCTTCTGTATCCCATAATTTATTGTTTACTTTCCATAGTTCTTCGATGAGTCCATCTAATTTTACGGACTTTGAGATCTGTTTTTCATACATTGATTGAAGAATTTCTAGCTCTGTCCTAACGTTCCCTAATTTTAAGGGATCAGTGATACGCTCAGCTTTTATTTTTAATATCACTAATTTATCAATAAATTCTCCAATTGACACCTCTACTTTGACAGAGGTTTGGATCTTCTTGCCCGTTCCTGAAGATGGCGACACCTGTTTAGCACCCAATTTCGTTTTCATGATGTTTGACAAAGCTCCTATAACTTCTTTAATTACAGCGTTCCAATCCCTTGTTTCCCCTTGTCTGAACAACCTCATTGTCGGATACCAGGGAGAAATATTTTTTTCAAGAAACCAGCGCCAATCCGGCACGTAGGGAAGCATGACCCAGACGGGAACACCCAGGGCACCGGCTAAATGGGCAATAGATGTGTCAATGGTGATAACCAGGTCTAGATTTTCCATCACAGCGGCGCTATCCATAAAAGGACCGTGATTATCGTCAAAATCTGGGCCAAAATCGTGCAAAATAAAATCGCCTGGCATATTCTCCAGTTGTTCGGTGGGTACTCCTTTTTGAAGACTATAAAGTTTGATTCCGTCCATTTTGGACAGGGGATAAAAATCCCTTAACGGGATAGACTTGGAAGATATGGTTTTACGTTGATGGTTTTTCTCGTAAAGGAAACTGGCCTGCCAGCATAATCCTATTTTGAAATTATTATTTTCTCCCAGCCTGGCATGCCATTGTTTAACCAGCTCTGAATCGGCCTTAATATACGGTATTTCAGCCAGTATGCTGCTCGGTTTTTCATTTAGTATCCATGGTAAAGACATGAGTGGCGCTTGTAGATCAAAGTCAGGGAAATTGTCTTTTAAAGAGATCACGGATGTGACATAGGCACAGCTTTTCAAAAGCGTGGTTAATGGATCCTGAGCTGCCGCGATTACAGTAGCGCCACTTTCTTTTGCAACTTTTGCATAACGAATAAATTGTATGGTATCCCCGAGGCCTTGTTCTGCATGGAGTAAAATGGTTTTACCTGATAAATCGGACCCATCCCAGAGAGGCTGAGCAAATTCAAGGGATTTAAGCGCTTTAAGGTGCCTGCGCCACTCATATTCTTCCAGACCATCCTTGAAGTTCTCCAGCAGGAGCAATGCAACAGATCTGTTGAAGTGCGCTTCAATATAATCAGGACGCAATTCTATCGCTTTATTCTGAAACTCAACGGCTTCCCTGGGGCGACACAGGTCTTTAAGCATGTTCCCTGCGTTATGATAAGCCTCAGCATAATTTGAGTCCAGGCAAGTTGCTCTTTGAAAATGCTTGAGAGCATTTTCAGATTTACCAAGATTTCTAAAGGCTAAGCCCAAATTATTATGAAAAACGGGATCTTCCGGATTGATCTCAATCGCCTTTTTTATGTAACTTAGAGCCAGTTCATTGTTCCCTCCCTGAAGCGCCAGAATGCCAATTGAATGAATTGCATAAGCGTTATCAGGATCATGGTGCAATATTTCAGCATAAACTTCTGCAGCCTGTTGGATATTGCCAGAAATGTGATATTTGATCGCCTGATCCAAAGCAGCATCAATATTGAATACAAAGTTTTTTTTGCCTTTAAGGTTGGTTTGGTTTTTCATGTTTAGAAACAGTTTATCCCTTGCAGATCGTAGGTCAACTGGCAATCAAAAACCCATATCATTACGGGTCAAGCAAGTGGCCGTCTGGAGTTTTCAATGCCGGGGGACATTGGGGTCCCCAGCCTTTGAGAATACTACGTTGAAAACATAATTGGTTTCAATGTAGTCATCCTTCGATAATCTTGTAAAAGATTGATTCTCATCATTCAACAGATAAGTCTCATAGCCCGACTGCTCCATATGGAGCCTTAGCTCTTTTTCACTCGTTCCCATTTGTTGTAGGGCGAAGCGATTGATTTCACATATAAGGTAAGGTACATTCTGTCTGGACATCATGTTTGCTCCACCTTGAAGGATGGCGCATTCAGATCCTTCTGTGTCGATTTTAATTAGTTTTAATGAGTCAGGATCGTTGTCTTCAAACAGGCTGTCCAGTGTTGCGGTTTTGATATTTCTTACAACAGGATTAGCACGGCTGTTTTTGTTGAAGGGATGCAGGCCGACATTCCATAAGGCATGTCCACCATCGTTGTCTGTATTTACAAAGAACTGCTTTTGTTCGATCTTTGACCCTAATGCTACATTGAAAGTCTTGATATTTGAGAATTTATTTAAGGAGATGTTAGTTGTCAACCGATCAAAATTTGAGAGTTCCGGTTCAATGGCAAATACCTGCCCGCTGCTTCCAACTATTATGGATGCTAATAGAGAAAAATATCCGATGTGCGAACCTATATCTATAAAAGAATCACCCTCCCGCAAAGCGCTCGCCAAAAAATGAGATGTTCCCGGTTCATAAAGTTGTCCCTTGTTTAAGCAGTTCCACATTATTTTCTGGCTAAATTGAGTAAGATCCAAAGATATCTTGAGGCTATATTGACAGGAGTTGAAACTCACTGACAATTCAGCGATTTTACTGTCTTGGGATCCGCTCATATCACGATCGCTTGAACGAAATCTTTGAAGGTCATTCGTTATCATCTCAATGTCATTTGCTGGCAGACAGTGTCGATATTCTTCCAGCACAGCTTCAGCTTTAACCAAGTTGTTGATGGCAATATAATTTGCTATCAGGTTAAACGCTGCATTTGAATTATTTTTGTCTTTTTGCAGTGCAACCAGAAATAATTGAATCGCTTCCCCGTATCTGCCCAATCTGTTGAGTATAACGCCTTTATCATTAAGCACAAACACATTGTCAGGATCTTTTTCCAGAAGAGACTCAAAGATCTCAAGAGCTTCATCTATTCTTCCATGCTGAAGATGTTTCTCTCCTCGCATTATTTCCTCAGTAAACTGATTCGCTTCCATGCTCATTTCCCCATATTATTAATAGAAATCATGCTTTTTGCTGTATGAATGCCCAATAGGTATCTGGATCGACAAAATCGAATTCTTGATCTCTGAAATCCAAAAAAGATTGATCCATCTGATAAGCTTGATAGCCTTTTCGCCTGCATACTGAACAGTCTTCACTATTTAATGTTATACTTGTTGGGTTAAAATCCTTCTCTGTAAATAATTCCAGGGCAAGGCCCTGGCCGCAGCCTACATCCAAAATTTTACTGTTTGATGGCAAAAAATACTTATCGTTGAAGTAATCAACCATCTGTTCTGTTATAGATAAATGGGGTTCGCTGATGGGCTCAGGGTAGGTTTCTTCGGCGATCTTTGAGAAAAATGATTGCAATTTGTCGATCTTTGATTGGTTTAACTTCATGTCGTTTCGTCTCAACTTCTATCGGAACTATTCAGCCACCGATCTATCCGCTTAAATGCCAATCCTTGCCAGACCCGCAAGGGCATCCGTGTCATTAGGATCTTGTTCAAGGAGTTCGGAGTAAAGACCAATGGCAACCTCACTTTTTTTAAGAAAGAGATATATTTTTGCCAGAGCGAGCCATATCCCCCTTTCCACATCAGGCGAGTTCTCTTTCGCCTTTTCAAAAAAGATCATGGCATCTTCAAATTTCCCAAGTTTTGACATCAGAAATCCAAGCACGCGCAACGTATCAACATTGCCCGGAGCCGCCTTCAGCGCACTTTTATAGGCATCCGCCGCTTCGTCCAAACGGCCAATGCCTTCCAAAGACTTGCCGTAATAATAAGGAAGAAGGCTTTTCACGCTCAAGAGCACGGGACGACCCTCAATTTCTATGCCAAGTTCAGCCGCCTTTCTCAGGCAGGGGATTGCCTCTTCATACCGCTCTAATTGTGTAAAAACGGCCCCTAAGACATAGCAGAGAAATCCGCTGTCTGGAAATTCAGAGATGCCGACCTGAAGGTTTTTAACAGCCATATCCCCTTCTCCCAGCCGGAGATAACTCTCGGCAATCATGGAGAATGAACTCTTGTAAAAACTCTCTTTCTTTCCGCCAGCCATGGCCGTTTCAAGACACTTTATGCAGCAGCGGTAATCTTCAATCCCAAAATAGCTCTGCGCAAGATGATAATTTTCTGACGGCGTCCTGTCTCTGTCTTTACTTGCATTGAGAAGAATATGCAGATTCCTTTCAGCCTTGGCCTTAATGGCCTCCTCATCTTCGTACCCTGTATGAAGAATATGAACATCTTCTTCCACCACCTTTATCCCAAGCCTGCTTAAGGATGAAGCAATCTGCTCATGGACACAGCCTTCAAAACATGCGCCTTTCATATTGGGAAAGATCCTGAGCTGATAACTGACAGCCGTCTCGCCGTCTGTTTTCCGGTTCAGGATACGCAGCATGCAGGCCAGATTTCCGGAAGAGGGAAGTCGTTCTTTCAGACGTTTCAGCCCCTGCCTCGCCTCAGGAGAGATGCGGTCATCGGCATCAAGCCACAGAATATAATCTCCCGTTGCATGCCTGGTCGATTCGTTTCTCGCAGCGGCAAAGTCATCACACCAGGGGAAGTCAAATACCTTTGCCCCGAATCCTTCGGCTATCTTCCTGGTATCATCGGCGGAACCGGTATCCACAACAATGATTTCATCAACAGCAGGCTTAACCGACCGGATACAATCCGCAATATTTCCGGCCTCATTCCTGACAATCATGCAAAGCGACAATCTCATCGGCCGCCTTTTCCCGATCCTTGGTTTAGACTTCCTGCTCCTTTTTTTCATCAAACTTCCTCTTTCAAGAGTCGTGAGGCTAAGACTTCTCAGTAAGTTCAGACAAGACCCTTCTGTGCAGGGGCGGTTTGAAACCTTTTCCCTGTGGCACTTTAATCAATAATTTCTCTCAGCCACTCGGGAAAAACAGACCATGGAACCGCGATATTTTCTCCGGGCAAATTCCTTGTTTTATCAATCCTGCACACAATTATCCCCTGCTGTGAAGCATCGCCGCCAGCAATCTCTTTGAAGCGGTTAAGTCCTTTCACATGGTTGAATGAAGGGGTCGAAGTCAGCTTTATTTCTATTGGCCATAGTTTCCCCTTTGCCTGAATAATCAAGTCAACTTCAAGCCCGCCCTGAGATCTCCAGGGAAAGGCTGAGGGTCTTTTCCCGCAAAACATGTCAATTTTATTCTTCAGCGTCTACGCTTTAATCTCTTTTCTCCCTGTGCCTTTACGCCTTTACGTGAGATCTCTTTCCATTCTGCGCCTCTTCCAGCCTCTCCAATTCCCAGAGTATGACCTTGATATCTTCCTGTCCGCCACCCAGCCTGAGCGATTCCTCATAAGCACCTCTGGCGTTTCCAAGTTCTTCCATCTGAATAAAACAATTCCCCAGGGAATTTAAAAGGCCTATCTCTTTTGGTTTCAAACTCAATGCCCGTTCAAACCATTGTGCAGCTTTCAGATAATCCTTTTTAGCCTCTTCGCATTTGCCAAGATTCTCTATCGATTCAAAATAATCAGGATCTATTTCCAAGACACGAATAAAGCGGGAAGCCGCCTCATTCATCTTCCCCTCTTGAAATGCAATTACACCCAGGTTGTTAAGTGGTTCAACAAGCCGAGGGTCTCTTGAACATATCTGCTCCAAAATGCCTTTAGCGCCTTCAATGTTACCAGACTGAAAGAGCTCCTCCGCTTTCCGGTTATGGACTCCTATCAAGTCAGTCCCATCATCTGAATAAAACCGGCGAATAATATCTCCCTTTGCCGCCGCTTTTCTGTACATTGATAGTATCCGTTCATTTTCTTTTGCCTGACGCTTGCTGTTGCTGTGTTCAACGCTTTCCGGCGATTTAAGATACAACCCCAGCATATCGCGGATATGCAAAAAGCTGTTTGTCTGTGAAACCCTCAGCCAGAATTCATAGTCTCCGGACGTAACCAGCGTATCGTCAAAATAACCGTATTCGTCATGCAGGGTGCGTCTCCACATAGGTTGCGGACCCATAAAGCATCCCTTTCCCAACAGGTGATCTCTGCTCCAGTCAAGCCAGCGATAACTGCCTACAGGGGTGCATTTGTTAAATGTTTCATTCTCATTTTCCGTGATAATGACGTCCGCATAGACCAAGGCAATGTCAGGCTTGCCCTCCAGCGCCTTCACCATTTGTTCACAGGCGTCTGCGCGACGGCGGTCGTCGGTGTTGGCATTGGTTATGTATTTCCCTGATGACGCCTTTACGCCTCGATTCCAGGCGGCGTAGACGGTTTCACGCTGATCGGTTCTTATATATTTAATGTTGGAGTACTTTTCCTGAAATTCTTTGACAATCGCTTCTTCATTCTGCTCTGAACCGCTGTTGACAACGACAATTTCCAGTCTGTCAGCAATGGTCTGCGCTTCCAGATCTTCGAGACAGCCTCGGATAAAACGTTCGGAGTTGTAAGTGGAGACTATGGCGGAGACAAGATATTCACAACCTTCATCGCTCACCTCAACTGCTCTTTTATCCTGTGAATCTGCCAGTGACCTGGCTATTTCTTCATCGTCTGGATTCTGACACAAATAGGAAGAATAGATGTTCCTTGCATCTTCATATTTTCCCAGGGATTTAAAAAGGTCGCCACAATTCAAGATCGTATCCCTGTCATTCGGATCTATTTCCAGGGCCCTTGCAAAATGCTCCACGGCTTTTTGAACCTCTCCGGCCTGCCAGTACAACACACCAAGGTTGTTATAGGCAGTTGCAAAGTTCGGATTTATCTCTATAGCTTTTGTAAAAACATTTAATGCGCCGTCGGTATCGCCTTTGTTAAACAGGTCTTCGCCTTGCTGGTTTTCGTGAATACCAGACGGAATTTCACCGATCGAAATAATTTCGACAGAATCGATCTTTAAAAACGCATCAAAAATTTTCCACTTTGGCTGCCCTGCCCCCTGATTCCACAAAGAACTCCCCTGCATAAATACACGGGGCCTTTCTGAGGATTTTTCAAGCGTTTGACGTACAGCCTCTGTAATTACTTCCGGCGCAATATCTTTAACGCAGTGAGTTGTTTGATACTTACACCGCCAATTACAGTCATAACAGTCAAGAGGCAAGCAAACTACAGAGGTTAACGGCGAATAAGGTATAAACCGTCCGAAGTGGCCGCCACCGAGGAGGATAACATTCGGAATCCCGACGGCACATGCGATATGAGCCGTTCCTGTATCTGCTCCGACAGCCAGACGACAACGTTTTAATAATGCCGCTGTCTGACGTAATGTTGTTTTCCCGCATAGATTTATTGTATGTTGTCTGTTTGAATTGAGGGCTTCCTGATTAATGGAGTAGTCCGATTCTGAGCCAAATGCGATAATAGTAAGATTTCTGTCTTTATAAATCTCTGATAATGCCAAATTATACTGAGTATATACTTTCGCTTCAAATTGTGCTCCAACAAACAAAGCAATTGTTTTCCTCGGCTGCAAGTCATTCGACGTGAAGAAATCATCGGCGAACTTTTCATCCTCGGAAGTTGTCCACATAATCGGATGTAAGGATGGCACGTCGATTCCAAGACCTTTCAGGAAATCTCTATGCCGCTCAAGTTCCGGTTTGTGCTCTTCGCTGCTTGGTAAGAGTCTGGAATAAAATTGGTTGTGCCTGTCACGAATTTCCGCGGGAATGTTACAAAGATTGCCGTCAAACGCAATCCGTTCCCTGGCACCGCTCTCTATCGCAAATACATCTGTTAATGGTTCGCGCGAATAAACTGAGTTCAAGGCAAGATCAGCATTTAACACCCGCAATCGCTGGACAATACTCGATCTATATTTTTCGTCCTGTAATGCACGCTGTCTGTCAAATGTAATGATGTCATCCACAAAAGGGCATATTTCATAAATCTCAGCGATATGCTTCTGGCAAACGACAGTGATCTTTGCAGTCTTATATTTTTCCCGAATATATGGCAGCATCGATGCGGCAAGGATATTGTCGCCAATTGAATCGGTGCGGATGTATAATACACTTCCGGCTTCTGCGTAATGCGAGACAAGCGCCCTGTATGCCCCGAAACCACCATCAATCCATTGTTTCAAAAACTTCCCATTGTCTAAGGCCCTCTGCTCCAGTTCCGCTATCTTTTCTCTGTTAACAACAGCTTCATGTGGCCTGCACAGCACCCTTTCTATCAACCCTTCCATTTCTTGCGAAGAATTGTTCAAATATAACAGATGATCAAGGCCGAGTTCCCGGGCCATCAGTTCCGTCTTTTTTTCGCGAACTATGGGGATGCACGGTATCCCGAGAATGGCGCAGAAAACCAGGATGTGCATCCTCATCGTGATAACAAGTCTACACTCAGACAACTTTTCAGAAAATTCAAGCGGAGAAACATATTCGCAAAAAACATCACCGCCCAGACCAGAGCCGACTACCTGTTGCAGGAGGGGGTAATCATATGCAGACTCTTTACGTGTTTCACTGCAAAGCCCCAGCACTTCAATATCAGAGTATTTCTTCTTCAGTTTTGTTAACGCATGGGATATGGCGTCGATATGAGGATACTGGTTCGATAATCCTTCATTGACGAGACTCAGGCCGATAACGTTTTTTGAAAGTCCTTCCTTTTCCCGTTGTTTCATGGAGTAGTCGGCCGCGAAGGCGGCATCGGCGCAGACAAAAAGACGCTCCGGGTCGATAGACAGTGAGGAGGCAATCTTTTTGTCTTCCCCCGAACGCACGGTAATAATATCCAGAAATTCATTATAATAATTCCTTATCAGGTCTTCGGCCTGTTGTGATAAGATGTCGCTTGTGCCAACCGCGAGCATACATACCGGTTTTTTGAGATCAACCGCGGTTTTTATAAGTCCGGCGCAATAACCCAGTGGATAGCCAAGGTTTGGTTTTTCACTTATAAGGGTGGCTCCGCCGAGGACTACATGCGTTGACCATTGAAGGGCCCGGACGGCGCCTTCATTGTTAAACGGCCACACTTTTTCAATATCAACAGTGTTCTTTGTAAATTCAGGCGAGAAAGAAATTACGCCAATCTCTGCTTCAGGTAAATGCGTTCTCGTTGACCTTATTAAACCAGACAGGATAGCGTCATCACCTATATTGCCGGCTCCGTAGCCTGTTCCGCAAAACAATATCCTCCTTGGGATACCCGCCTCATCCTCAATGCGTCCGGGCTCTAATATGTCGGGTTTAAAAACGACATCTGCTTTCATGGGCGGCAATCCGGTACTTTGACATTTTACGTCTGACAGTACCTTGTCGATGCAATGTTTCTGCGTAGCATGGATCGACCCTCCATCCAGGTTGAGAGATTCGCCCCGGCTCGACAAGCTCGAGATGTTATTTTTGATATTGGACAATTCAGCGTGGTAGTCCTCTGAGGAGATCCTGCCAGAACAGGGGGGAATGTTTTCCTTTCTGGTTCCTAAAATAATTGAGCGTAGATACGAGGTACGCTTTTTATAATCTAATTGAATGTATTGCGATCTCCCAATACAGGATGGATCCCTTTCGATCAATTCCAGGGAATTGCCCTTTTCCAGTCCTTCAACAACCTTTTTGCCTGCCTCGGTATGGGCAAGAATAATTGAGTAACCGTCCTGATTTCCTTTATATTCATCGAGCCACGCGTCAGCGCATGCAATGTCGGAATGCTCAGCCGCAAAGTCATTACAGATCAGACAGGGAAACGGGCGGAGAGAAAAAGAGTCCCAGATTTTTTGGAAAGACGATTTGGGCCATGGGAATTCCTTGCGCTCTTTGTTCAGAAGCTCTATCGAATATGAGAAGGGGGACCATCCCTTTGCCCTGTATCGCACCTCTCCTACGCTGTCGAGATCAATCCCGGACATCCTGAGGGCATCCTCTGTCGCAGCATGATAGACATTGTGCCCGTCCATTATCCCGATAAGAAGTTTGACCTTTTTAAAAAGGGGCCCTCCCTTTGATAACATATTTCGGACAGAGGCCATCTGGCAGGGTAACCCGACGACTGCAATCTTCTTTATGGCAGGATTGTGCGCCGCTATTCGTAGTCCATTTCCAATCTCAGTCATCCCGTAAATGGATTTGGCGCCGTACATGACATCTCTTTTACTGGTGGCCAGTATACTTTTCCCATGCAGGGGACGTTCGGGATCGGGCACGTTGATTACGGCGCCATCCAGGGTTCCCCTTTCCATCAGTTCAACGAGGATCCCTGAAACAATCCCACCCGAAGCGCTGTTCCTGCGAATCTCAGGATTAGTGGAGTGACCCGTCCAAACCTTTTCCACATTACCTAAAAGTGACTCACCTCCTATATGCTTTTTACCGGAGCAGATATCTAGGCACAACCCGCACCGCTTACATTTGTCGGTATCGATTACAGGTTGAAAAATGCCGGGTGAAAACACATGCATTTCTATGGCGCCCTGGATACAAACAGCCGCGCACACTCCACATCCGTGACAAGAGCCCGCCTTCACAACCACTGAAACATTGAGTCTATGATGCCCCATAATATTTTCCCTTAAAAATCTTTCTGTTCAAGAACCCGGGAAGCCTTTCAGTCACCTCTGTATTCAGTGCGTAACCTTCAGGGCTCTGCCTGTATTTTTCATGTATTTGTTGAACACAGCAATTCCATCTAAAGTGCGAGGGTGACAGGAAAAGATTGCAATCCTGAGCTTTTCACGAATTTGTCACCTGTCTCGATTTGTTTTTGCGCCTCGTGGTGTGGTCGTTTAATCTTGGTCGCATTAATTTTCCGGTCGACTGCGTCATCAAAAGCCTCTATGACATGATCGACTTTTATCGCCTCGAAACAGGGGCTAGTCACATCCCGTAAGTAATTTATCTCGGCACAGCCACGGTGTGTTTCCCGTAAGGAGGCGCTGACCGGGACAACGTACTTGTGGTCGGCAGCGTGGGTCTCCGAGGAAAATGGTCCGAAAAGCACAACACCCGGAATCCCCATGGCGCCCGCTGTATGCGCAATACCCGCATCGACGGACACAAAAGCGTCGACGTGAGATAATACCGCTATTGTGTCCTGGCAATCGTAAATAAGGGAAGAAGGATTTACAACCGGCGCGTTTAATGAATGGATTTTTTCTTGCATGACACTTGAGGTTTCTTCGTCCGTAAACAGGACCGCCTGGCAGGTGTTACGTAATCTTCCGACAATTTGATCAAAGAGCTCTGCCGGGGCATCCATATGATGAAACTCGGATTTCCAGTTTACACAGAGCAGTTTTTTGCCCGTTTCCTTCCTTATTTGATCGAACAGTGGCACGAGTTTCGAAACCTTTCGAGGGTTAGGTTCGAGCGCAGGCAGTTTATCCCCAGGAGTTAAAGGAATTATACAAAACAAAAGCCCGGACGTTATAGCCCTGCCTGACCAGCTCCTCAGCAAGATGAGAGCCGATGAATCCGTCAGCGCCGGTCACCAAAATTTTTTTGTTATTTAAACTCACAATCGTACTCTTTCTGTTATTGCATCGAAACAGAGGGTCCTTCTTCAAAAAATTTGGCTGGCAATTTGCTCTATGCCTCCAACCTAAAGGCAAAAGGCCATTCCTCACACCTTCCGGGTGAGCTCCGCTCCCCTGGGTTACATGCCAGAAGGCGTCCCAACTTGTTGAATATTAAGTTTTGAATAAGCCTCCAAGGATCGCAAAGTACTCAGAAACTGCACCATCACCGTTGAAGTTCCAAATCAATTTTAGCCCTAAGTGATGCAACTTATGTGCCAGAGAAGGTGCGGCAGCCAATGCTCATTAAAATCAGAGTGTTAAGCCAAATCTAGAGAGAACAGTATGTAAAGGTAGAGAGAAAAGGTTAGAATCTTGACACAGGGATAGGGAAAAAATGACCTTGGAGATATTGTGACAACCCTTGGATAGCAAGGCCATATAACCATCTCAAGGGCCTCAGCCTGAGCAACCTACCCTGCCAGGTTCATGCTTGTGACCGACATGAGCCCATTTTACCGACAGCAGGAGATAATCTCCCCACATTAAAGACAGGACTCGTGTACTTTGAAAAATGCAGGGTTCGATCAGAAACTCGCCAGGGTATCTTCGAATACGTCGAGATATTCTACAATCGTATCAGGAGACATTCATATTCGGGGTATGTTTCTCCTGTTGACTTTGGAAGGCTGTTTATGGCAACTTAACCAGGCATCTATTACTTCAGGGAAAAATCATGCTGGCCTGCCTGAGAATGGAAGACATGAACAGGATCTGAACGGAATGATTATTTTGCCTTCTGTGGTGTTGAGAGGCGTTGTATGGGAAATACAGGGACACTTCCCATATTTATATTGACAGTTTGTTAAGAGAAAAAAGTGAAGTAATATGGGAACTCCCCGTATTAAAGGGGGAAATCAATGGCTGAAAAAGTATGTCCCGTGTGGGTCGGTTATCTTCTTGCCAGTCCCGTTAGAAAATTATTTCAAAATCCTGACAGGATACTCAGTCCATATGTTGAGAATGGCATGACCGTTCTTGATATTGGCTGCGCCATGGGGTTTTTCAGCCTGCCCACCGCTCAGATGGTGGGGCCAAACGGGAAAGTCATATGTATGGACATTCAGGAGAAGATGATTCAATCGCTCAGAAAACGCGCTTTAAAAAATGGCGTGTCAGAGAGGATTGAAACCCGTATATGCACCCAGAATTCACTCGGCCTCGATGATATGACAGAAAAGATTGATTTCGCTTTTGCCATTGCTGTCGCGCACGAAATTCCTGATGTTTCCGGTTTCTTCTCGGAAACATACAATACATTAAAACCCGGGCATAAATTTCTGATTATCGAACCTAAGGGACATATCTCAGCGGAAGAGTTTGAAAAAACTGTTTCCATTGCCAGGGAAATAAGATTTACAGTAATTGACAAATCAAAATCACGTTTCAGTCGAGTTGTTGTGTTGAAGAAATGAAGCCGGAAGGCAGGCTAGCAATACAGATATAGTCAAATAGTTGAGTGGTTGAGTTAGCAGATAATAGCTATAATCTCAGCAAGTTACAAATATAAAAATGGTTGATGTCCAATTGTTTTGCTAAAACCAAATATGCCCGTGAATTTAACCACTTAACTACTCAACAATTCAACCACTTAACGAGGTCTGGAATATGGGAATACCGCTGCTAAACGACATTTTCATCATATTCGGGTTGTCCGTTGCCATCCTCTTTATATGCCATCGACTCCGCGTGCCGACGATTGTGGGATTTCTTCTTACCGGAATACTGGCCGGGCCTTACGGGCTTGAACTGATAAAGGGCGTTGGGGATGTTGAAACCCTGGCTGAAATCGGTGTGGTGCTGCTGCTTTTTACCATTGGAATCGAGTTCTCGCTTCAAAGTCTGCTGCAAATCAAAAAAACTGTCCTGCTGGGCGGCTCGATTCAGGTTTTGCTGACGGTCCTGGTTACTTTTGTTATAGCCAGCCAACTGGGCCAATCTACAGGCGCCTCGATCTTTATAGGCTTTCTTGTAGCGCTTTCCAGCACAGCCATCGTTCTCAAGCTGATACAGGGAAGGGCTGAGGTTGACAGCCCTCACGGACGCACAACTCTTGGCATTCTGATCTTTCAGGATATCATTATTGTCCCGATGATACTGATCACGCCTATGCTGGCCGGAGCAAACGGCAATCCTGTCGAGTCCGTTATCGTTCTTACTGCTAAGGGAATCGGCATCATAGGGCTGGTGATTGTCAGCGCCAGATGGATTGTACCAAAGGTTTTGTATCAAATCGCCCGGACGAGAAACCGTGAACTTTTCTTGCTGAGCATAGTTGTAATATGCCTTGCGGTCGCGTGGATAACCTCCAGCGCGGGACTTTCTCTTGCCTTGGGCGCGTTTCTGGCAGGACTGATTATCTCCGAATCTGAATACAGTCATCAGGCGCTCGGAAATATCCTGCCCTTTCGCGATGTCTTCACAAGTTTCTTTTTTGTTTCCATCGGCATGCTGCTGGATTTAGGTTTTCTTTTCAGAAACCCGGGGGCTGTTGTGCTGATCGCTTGTGGCGTTCTGGTTTTAAAATCCATCATTGCCGGTTTTGCAACAATTCTATTGGGATTTCCCCTCCGCACCTCAATACTAGTTGGTCTTGCGCTGGGCCAGGTTGGTGAATTTTCCTTCATTCTATCCAGGTCGGGGATCGAATATGGCCTGGTTACTGAAGACATTTATCAAATGTTTCTGTCTTTTTCAATACTTACCATGGCGGCAACTCCGCTGATTATGGCCCTGGCGCCCCGCTTGGCGAATAAGGCGGTGCTACTGCCTCTGCCCGGGAGGCTGATATCGGGCTTTTATCCTGTTTCAGAGGTAAAGGTTGAGGGCAAGAAGGATCACCTTGTTATAATCGGCTTCGGAGTAAACGGCAGAAATGTCGCGCGTGCCGCCAGGGTTGCAGGCATTCCCTATGCAATCATTGAAATGAACCCCGAAACGGTAAGGAGCGAACAGGCTCAGGGTGAACCAATCTATTATGGCGATTCAACCCAGGAGGCGGTTCTTCGGCAGGCAAACATCAAAGACGCGAGGATCGTTGTGATTGCAATCAATGATCCCGCCTCAACCCGCAGAATTACCGGAATCACCCGGAGGCTTAATCCGAAGGTCCATCTGATTGTTCGAACGCGTTATCTCCAGGAGATGGAGCCTCTGTATGAATTGGGCGCCAACGAGGTCATCCCGGAAGAATTTGAAACATCGGTGGAGATCTTTACCCGGGTTCTGGCTAAATATCTCATACCAAGAGAGCAAATCGAAGGGCTCGTCGCTGAAGCTCGATCAGATGGTTACGAAATGTTTCGGAGTTTTTTTTTATAAAAAGTCGTTATCTTTATCAGATCTAAAACTTCATCTTCCTGATGTCGAAATCAGCGTCTTGACGGTTGCCGAGGGGTCACCCCTGGTTGGAAAAAGTATCACCGAAGTTGATCTGAGAAAAAGATTCGGGGTTACAGTACTGGCGATACGCAGGGATTCGCAAATATTGTCCAATCCTCGCGGAGACACGCGATTTCTTTCTAACGATATCCTTGTTGCTCTTGGACTCCCTGATAAGGTTGCCAATCTGATGGAGTTTATTCATAATTAAGCCGCAAACCGTCGAAAAATGTTTGCAGCGCCACATCTCTCAAAAAAAGGTTGACCCCTAATCCGCTTTGTCTTATTGTGAACGGGGAATTGGAGGAGTTGGACGACTTTACATGCAAATTCCGGGAACATCATCCTTATTTCTATCAGATAGAAACAGATAAGGCGTTTCCGGATTCAAAAACTATCAGATAAAGGGAGGTTGTCACATGGCCACGGAGATCACCGCTCAGGAGCTTAACACTGAGCTATTCACTAATGAGAAGATCGGAGAAATCAGAGAAACAGTCGGGGACGGAATGGCGATCAACGCCCTTTCGGGAGGCGTCGATTCATCTGTGGTCACGATGTTAGGGCACAGGGCCCTGGGAAAACGTCTCCGGTCTGTCTTTGTCGAGAACGGCCTCATGCGCGAGGGAGAGGCCCAGCAGGTTGTGGATTTTTTTCAGAAACTTGGTGTTACTGTCGAGGTGGTCGATGCACGCGAAGAGTTCTTCGCCGCTCTGGCCGGAGTCACTGATCCGGAAGAGAAGCGCGAGGCGATTACCCAGTCCTTTTATCAAAACGTGTTCGGACGCATCGTCAGGGAAAGCGAAGCGAAATACCTTCTCCAGGGGACTATCCTGACCGATATCGACGAGACCGTCGCGGGGATAAAACGGCAGCACAATGTCTTCGAGCAGCTCGGAATTGACCCACAGGAGGCTTTCGGCTACCGCATCCTCGAACCGCTTATCCAGCTTCGTAAGGACGGTGTTAGAAAGATTGGCAAGGCCCTCGGGCTTTCGGTCGAACTGTTCAAACGCATCCCCTTCCCCGGGCCGGCCCTCGCGGCACGTGTGATAGGAGCGGTAACCCCGGAGCGCATCGAGACGGTCAGAAAGGCGAACTCGGTTATCGAGCGACTGCTCAAGGACACCGGCGCCTTTCAATACATGGCAATCCTTCATGAAGACCGCGTGACCGGCATGCGCGACGGAAAGCGCGACTTCGGTCAGCAGATCGAGGTGCGCTGCTGGGACAGCGTCGACGCACGGACGGCAACGCCAACGCGGCTTCCATTTGAAATCCTCGAAAAACTCGCCGACGAGATTATACGAGAGGTTCCGGGTGTTGTCAGTGTTACATACAATATAGCATCAAAGCCCCCTTCAACGATCGAGGCAATTTGACGGGAGTGTCCAGAGCCGGAATTAGAAAACAGGGTCTTCGTATATTCGGTGGTCAGATTAAGTAACGCGGCAGCAACCCAAGAGAATAAGGGCGACAAAAGATGTTGTTACACCTTTATTATGTCGCCGACCAAGCTAGCCGGGCTCTTTGCGCCCTGCAAATAGGAGGTGATTATGCAACCCGATTCGAAAAACCTGCTTGAGAAGATTGGACTGAAGATTCCCCTCATAGGATTCTATGACGCGCCTGATACAGCTCCATTCGAGCCGTTGGTGCAGCCCAAACCGGGCGTCCGGGCGTGCACTTTCGCCTTTTACAGACAATGGCTTCGCGGAAAAACACTTCATATTACAAAGGAAAATTTTGGCTGTGGCGGTGCCGGTTACTGGCTCTGCGGCGTGGTGGCACGGTCGCGGGGGGATTTTGTCACATTTCTGGTTGATGACGAAGGGCTGAAAGCATCACACCATCTGATGAATCAGTGGCTGGATTACAGTGAGGGCTACAAGCAGGAACACCCCCATCTCCTCATCGGCCCGCTGCGTGAGGATCAGTACGAATATCTCAAGACCGTCACATTCTATGTGAATCCCGACCAACTGGGGCTGCTCACTCTGGGCGCCCAATACAACAGCGCGCCGGGAGATCCCCCGCCGGTGATAACACCATTTGGATCGGGATGTTCACAACTGGTAGCCCTGTTTGAGGATTTGAACATTCCACAGGCGGTCATTGGGGCAACAGACATCGCTATGCGCCAATATATAGGCCCGGATTTGCTTGCATTCACGGTCACCAAACCGATGTACGAACAACTTTGCGGGCTGGGTGAGGAAAGTTTCCTGTATAAGCCGTTCTGGAAGAAACTCATGAAGGCGAGAGGGAAAACTGATCTGTAGAAGAGGTTACATAGGAACGACTGTCGCTGCTCTCGCGGAGTAAAAGGGGACCTCCTGCACTTCATCCAGGCAGCGTCCTGTTTTTAGAGGTATTTTCAAGGCGTTGATATTCCACTCAACGTTCGGGATAATGAATGCTTTGTCAGGTATTTTGCTCCAAATCGTGGACTACCACAAGGGCCGTAGCATCCCCTCCAGAAATCGATCGAAGAGCATGTGGAATATCGGAGTAAAAGTACAGACTGTCGCCGGGATCCACGACAAAAACCTGCTCGGATTCAAAACCTTTAAACCTCGCCTCCAACACTCCTTCCATAACGAAAATGAATTCTTCACCCGAATGAGTGGAAAAAATCAGGTCTTCTTCGGTTTTATGCGAGAACTCAACCAGGAAGGGTTCCATGCTCTTGCCTGATATCGAGTGAGACAATGTTTCGTATCGATAGTTTACATCGGCCCTACCCTGGCTTTGCCCCCTGCTGGTTTTCCATCGTTCATCCTTACGCACCAACGCGACACGCTGAGAGACAGGTTCACCTCCGAAGAAGTATACAATATTCACCTCTAATGCCTTTGATATTTTCAGCAATGTGGAAACCGGAGGGAAAGCGCCATTGTTCTCGATCTGAGATAGAAACGGCACAGATATTCCTGCCCTGTCAGAGAGGACCTTTAACGTAAATTTTCTTCGTAGCCGAAGAGCTCGAATCTTCTGTCCCAGGTTGAGATTTTGCAGGTCACTGATATTTTCTTTTGAATTTTTCATATTAACTCCAATTCGTTAACTTCAAATTAGCCCGTCTTTTTGAGACACACTAACCACGCTATGTTTTGATAATGTAAGCTATGCGGTCATGTGCTGGTGATTTTTCATATCCTTAAACAAATTCCAGAGAATGATAATGTGGAAACTTCTGAGAACATTAAGAAAGGCCCTGCTGAGATTTTATGGCCGCTTTTAGCGATTGATACCCTCTTTCCCAGCCTGGTGTCAAACTTTTTTTGCTGTAATCAAACTTCGCCTTCAATACTTTTACTCGCTACCACAAATCCTCAAGAGGCTGTTTCTTGTATATTTATATCTATTTGCCTCTCCTGGGTAGACTAGACAGGATCGTGAAGCTCCCCGTCCACAAGGCGGGGCATCTAATGATGTTTCAGCAAAATAAATTATTTTTGATTATATCAAAAATAACTTGACAAAAACTATTTTGCTGAGTTAGTGAAATAGCATTAGGTACGAGGCGTTATCAAGGTAAGATGCCTGTTTCAAAATGCAGTGTCAGTGATCAGAAACCATGATGGAGGCGAAGAATGGTTGAGATAAGATTTCATGGACGTGGTGGACAGGGCGCGGTGATTGGTTCCGAGGTTCTGGCCCGGGCCTTTTTCAATGAGGGCAGGTATGTGCAGTCATTCCCGGCATTTGGTGTGGAACGGCGCGGCGCCCCGGTTATGGCATTTTGCCGTGTTGACGACAGCCACATCAACCTGCGAAACCAGATTTATGAACCTGATCATGCGGTGGTGCTGGATGCCACTCTGATTGAGACGGGTGGTGTTACACAGGGATTGAAAAAGGGTGGTTCAATTTTGGTCAATTGCGGGCCGGATTCGAACTGCTTTCGTGGACTTATTGACACTGGTTTTCAGTTATATGGAGTTGACGCATCATCCATAGCCAGGGAGTACCGGCTGGGGTCGGCTTCCGACCCTATAGTTAATACCTCCATACTGGGAGCTTTTGCCAAGGCGACCGGTCTGGTAAAGATAGAATCTGTGGAGCGGGCTATTGGAGAATATATACCGATTAAAACAGAAGAGAACAAAAAGGCCGCCCGCACAGCCTATGAACAGGCTGTTAGAAAATAACCGGTCATAGAAAGGAATGTTGGTATGGCTGTCAAAAAGCGCAGTGATTTAGGCGTGATCTACGAGTTTAAGACGTGGCGTGACATCACACCGATGAACACATCCGCGGGAACGATGCTTCATAACAAGACTGGGAGCTGGCGTACGATAAAGCCTGTCTTTGAAAACAAAACGCCGGCATGTCAGAATTCGTGTCCCGCCGGCAACGACATTGAAGGCTGGATAAAGCTGCTCCAGCAAGGCGAATATGAAAAGGCCTACTGGCATTTGAAGCGCGAAGAGCCATTTCCCTCTGTTCTCGGCAGGGTCTGTTTCAGATTCTGCGAGGAGGCCTGTAATCGTATTCCCTTTGATGATTGTGTCGGCATCAGCGCGCTGGAAAGATTTATCGGTGACCGAGACGCGTCTTTAGTCCCCCACCCTGATTTGCCCGAATATAATGGAAAGAGCATGGCCGTGGTCGGTTCCGGTCCGGCTGGCATGTCAGCCGCGTACTTTGGCAGACTGCTTGGGTTCAGGGTTGCCATCTTTGAGAAACTTCAGGTGATGGGCGGCGTTCTTCGTGTGGGTATCCCGGAATACCGACTGCCCCGCGATATAATCGCTGCGGAATTTGAGGGATTAGCTGCTATGGGCATTGAGTTGCGGCCCGGCACCGCGATAGGGAAAGATATTTCTCTTGAAGAGCTTACCGGCAGGTATGATTATATCTTCCTTGCCACAGGTGCGCATGGGAGTAGAAAGCTTGACATAGACGGAGAAGATGAAAGTCGCCGGATCATGAGCGGTCTGGAGATGTTGCGGAAAGTGTCTCTGGGCGAGGACGTTGCATGTGGCAAAAAGGTGGCGGTTATCGGCGGAGGCAATACCGCGATTGATGTGGCCAGAACGGCCCTTCGCATGGGCAGCGCAGTTACTGTTATCTACCGGCGCTCGGAGGATGAAATGCCTGCGAATCCTGAGGAGGTTTTGGAGGCGCGCGAAGAGGGCGCCAGATTCCGATTTCTTGCCGCCCCCGAGAGGATTGAACTGAATGATGACGGTTCTATAAAGAAATTGATATGCTGCGAGATGGAGCTGGCACCCGCTGATGAGAGTGGTCGCATAAGGCCGGCAAAGAAGGATGGGGCGCTGTTTGATGTCGAGACAGACAGTATTCTCACCTCTATCGGCGAGGTACCGATCCTCGATTATCTGAAGGGTATCGCGGGGAATGAAAAAGATGTGGTCGCCGTGGATGGTACCCTGATGGTCAATACCGGAGGAAACGGAAAAATCTTTGCTGGTGGCGATATCATCGATATCCAGCGCACCGTGGTCAATGCAGTGGCTTCCGGCAAGAAAGCGGCCATCGCCATCGACTGCGATTACAGGAGCGCCGACTTCGGCGATGTGCTGAAGGAAATCTCCATTGGCAATGGTTCGGCACTGAGTTTTTCAAGATATATGAACTGGAATCCTGAGACGCCGCAGAACATCCACATGGTCGTCGATTCTGAGAAGATAGTATATGACTATTTTGAGAAGGCCCCGCGGGTCATGCAGAAAACCGGGGATGCTGAAACTCGGAAAAATTCTTTTAACGCTTACAGAGAAACATTTACAGAAGATGAAGCTCAGCAGGAGGCCTCCCGCTGCATGCACTGTGGACGGTGCATCGAGTGCGATAACTGCTTGATCTTCTGCCCCGATATGTCTGTCCTGCCTGAGGGTGATGGCCAATTCGGTTATGAGTTTGACTACGATTACTGCAAGGGCTGTGGAATATGTTTCACTGAATGTCCGCGGCATGCCATAACTATGGTAAGTGAAGAGGAGGGTGATAAGTGAGACAGCTACTGAAGGGAAATTACGCTGTGGCCGAGGGGGCGAGACTGTGCCGTGTCAAAGTGGTTTCGGTCTACCCTATCACACCGCAGACCACTATTGTGGAAAGGTTGTCCGAGATATGCGCGAGCGGTGAACTGGATGCTAAATTTATAAAAGTGGAAAGTGAGCATTCAGCGATGGCAACCCTTGTAGGCGCGTCTTCAGCCGGTGTTCGGGCATTCACAGCCACAAGCAGTAACGGCCTGCTGTTGATGCACGAAGTCCTCCACTGGGTTGCAGGCGCCCGGCTTCCCATTGTAATGACGAATGTCAACAGGGCTGTCAGCGGAGGATGGAATATATGGGCTGATCAAACCGATTCAATATCTCAACGGGATACCGGCTGGCTTCAGATCTATTGCGAGTCCAGTCAGGAGGTGCTGGACAGCGTGATAATGGCCTACAGGCTGGCCGAAAAGATATTAATGCCCGTTATGCTTACCTATGACGCCTTTTTCCTGAGTCATACAACCGAAGTCGTTGATGTTCCGGACATCGAACTCGTCGATGAGTTTTTGCCCCCATACCAGCCCGAGTTCAAGCTCGACATCGACAACCCCCGAATGTTTGGCGGTCTTATGTCTCCGGATTATTTCTATGAGCATCGATACACTGTTCACAAGGCATCTCAGGAGGCATTGGAATATTACCCTGAGGTATGCAGAGAGTTCAGGGATATCTTCGGCAGAGATTATGACATCACCGAAGAGTATCGAACCGATGGGGCGGAGGTTATCGTCGTTACCACGGGGACAATCACATCCGTTGTTCGTATCACCGTGGACAAGATGAGAGAAGCGGGACGGAAGGTCGGTTTGATGAAACTGCGTATGTTCAGGCCTGTTCCGGTTGACCGATGGCGAAGCATTCTTGGAAATGTCGCTAAGGTGGTGGTGATTGACAGAAATCTATCACCGGGCCTGGGAGGAGTGTTTGCCGATGAGGTCCAAGCCGCCCTCTATTCGCTTGAAAACAGACCGTCAATCTATCCGGTTGTTGCCGGCCTTGGTGGCCGGGATGTCACACCAGCAGATATTGAAGGCATTATCAACCATGCCCTGTCCAGCGATGATCCGGCGGGGGTTCCCCTGTTCTGGGGGTTGAAAGAATGAAAGGTGCGTTATGGAGAGAACTACTCAGAGAATGATAGAAATACCACGCGATGTGATGACTGGAGAGGAATTGTGGCAGCCCGGGGTATTGTCGTGTCAGGGGTGCGGCGGCTCGCTGGCGATGAAACTCGCCTTGAAGGGCCTCGGCCGGCGCACGGTTATCGTTCTACCCGCCTGCTGTATGTCAATTATTGTCGGCGCTTATCCCTATTCGACCTCACAGGTTCCACTTCTCCATGTCCCATTTGAAACTGCCGCAGCCGGAGCATCAGGCGTACGCGCTGCACTTGATATCAGGGGAGAAGAGGATGTGGTTGTCATGGCTTGGGCCGGGGACGGCGGCACTTTCGATATCGGCCTGCAGGCCCTCTCGGGTGCAGCTGAACGGAACGAGGACATCCTCTATGTCTGTTATGACAATGAGGCATATATGAACACCGGCATACAGCGTTCCGGCGCGACACCCGCGGGCGCATGGACAACCACCACACCGGATAAAGCGGTCAAGGAGGAATCGAAAAAAGATATTGAAAGAATTATGCTGAGCCATGACATTCCCTATATGGCCACTGCTTCGGTAGCCTATCCGGCTGATATATATGCAAAGTTCAAAAAAATCCGTTCGATTAAAGGCACAAAGTTCATCCATATCCTGTCACCATGCCCTCCCGGCTGGCAGATTGATTCCGCCGATTCAATCAAGGTCTCTCGCATGGCCACACAGTCAAATGTCTTCCCAATCTACGAAGTTGAAAACGGTAAATATACAATCAACGTCTATCCGGAAAAAGAAGTCACTGTGAAAGAATATATGAAAACTCAGGGACGGTTTCGCTATATAACCGATGATGCCGTCAATGCGGCCCAGGAATGGACCGATCGCAAATGGGAAAAGCTCAAGGGAATGTTAAAATAAGTGTCCCTGTAAACCTGCACATATCATACCCGTATTCAAGTAATCGTTTACTTAATGTAGCAATTTGTGGTACGTGTAGAGATGCAACAGGAGGTACGCTATGGGAAAACTTTTAAATATCCTTCCAGTAAGCGATTTGAGACAGGACGCTGCCAATGTCCTAAAAAAATTACGAGAAAACAAGGAGCCCATAATCATTACGCAAAGAGGTCGGGCTGCTGCCGTCATAATCGGTGTGGAGGCATATGAGAAATCTGAGCACGACAAAAAAATCCTTCGGCTTTTAGCCAAGGGAGAGAAGGAAATAGAAATTGGCGAGGGTTATGATTTAGACGATGTTCTTGCTGAAGCTGATTTAATCCTATCCCAGGAACCATCGTGAAAGTCCGCTTCACACCTTCTGCCAGAGCCCAGTTTCTGTATGCTCTCGCATATATTCAGAAAGATAAAACTTCTGCAGCAAGCAGTTTTCGAGATCATTCCGAAACCGTATTGCGAAGGCTTGAGGACTTTTCTGAATCCGGAAGAATTATACCAGAATTTCCAGACCTTCCATACCGGGAAGTGATCATATCGCCACACCGATTTTTTTATAAAATCAAAGATGATGTCGTTTGGATAGTCGCCGTGTGGCATGGTGCGCAGCTTCTAAAGCAACCAAGGCATTGCTAAAATAATAATAAAATAGATAAAAGGTCCCTATTAAAAAATTATGCTTTTGATTAATCCTCCAATCGTAAGACCCTGCGAGCCGCCTGCTGGAATCGCAAAGCTCCTGGGAACGCTTGGAAAACATAACGTTCGCTGCCGTGTGCTGGATGCCAATCTTGAAGGTCTGATGAGTCTCCTTAAATGTCCCGTCGAGGCTGACGATACGTGGTCCAGGCGGGCATCAAAACATCTGGATTCGAATGTTTCCGCGCTTTTGCACCCAAATCTCTATAAACACATGGACCGCTACAGCCGGGCGGTGAATGATATAAACCACATCCTTAATCTGACCTCGCGCGCTCATGGTGCGGCTGTCGGCCTCGCGAATTATCAGAATCCCAGCCTTTCGCCTCTAAGAAGTTCCGATCTCATAAGGACATCGGAACAACCGGAAGCAAGTCCTTTTTACGGTTATTTTATGGAGAGACTGTCGGCTGTTTTCTCGGATGAAGAGCCTTCCATTGTTGGAATTTCGCTGAATTATCTGAGCCAGGCCATACCAACCTTTTCCATGATCGGTCTCATAAGAAAACTCTGTCCCGACGCAAGGCTGGTTCTTGGCGGAGGCCTTGTGACATCATGGCTCAGCAACCCCGGCTGGAGAAACCCATTTGATGGCCTTGTTGACGACATGGTGGCGGGACCGGGCGAGGGCGCCCTCCTTGACATACTCGGCCTGTCCCCTTCGGATGGGCACGCGGCACCGGATTACAGTCCTTTCCGTGAAAAACCCTATCTGTCTCCGGGTTTTGTCCTTCCCTACAGTGCGTCAAGCGGATGCTACTGGAGCCGGTGCACCTTCTGCCCGGAAAAGGCCGAGGGCGGTTCCTATTCTCCTCTTCCGGTGGACAAATCGATCTCCGACATTGAAGGACTCGTCGACAGCGAAAACCCCTGCCTCATACATTTTCTCGATAACGCGATGAGCCCTGCGCTCCTTGCGGCCATAGTCGACAATCCCCCCGGTATACCCTGGTATGGATTTGCGCGCATAAACCGTCGGCTGACAGACCCCAATTTCTGCAGGGATCTGAAACGTTCCGGGTGCGTCATGCTGAAGATCGGTCTTGAATCGGGGAACCAGTCCGTTCTTGACGCGCTCGACAAAGGCATTAATCTGGCGGAGGCATCTATGGCGCTGAAAAACCTCAGGGATGCCGGAATAGCCACCTACGTATATCTCCTTTTTGGAACACCGTCCGAAACGTACAACGAGGCAAAAGCCACCCTTGATTATGTCATAGGGCATCAAGAATACATCGGCTATCTTAACCTTGCAATATTCAACATGCCCGCCTATGGCCCGGATGCGGCAGGCCTGGATACGGCAGATTTTTATTCCGGCGACCTGACCCTCTACAGACAGTTCAGGCATCCCGGAGGGTGGGACAGAAAGCAGGTCAGGCAGTTTCTGGATCGCGAGTTCAGAAGAAATCCCGCGATCCAGGCGATCTTGCGAAGAGATCCTCCTGTGTTCACATCGAACCACGCCCCGTTCTTTGTCATGTCCACAGAGGGATAGCTGCTCACTTGTTATCACCTCTTGCTATTCCCCGATCATCAATAGGATTATTCTGCCAAGTGAATTACCCACAAACGTTACATCATCGAGACCCATCACAGGGGAATATGTTTTATGAATAAGCCACAGCCTCCCAATACAAGACAGAGAGTCCCCAGAAGTACAAGCCGTAATATATTCCGCACAGGTTAACCTCCTTGATTATAATTACTCCGGCAATTAAACATATCAACTGTCATGCCGGACTTGATCCGGCATCCAGACCCATTCTGGACGCCCGCTTTCGCGGAAATGACGGCTTTGGCATATATTGTTGCCAGGGCAATGATTCTGTTAATTTATGAGGATTTTCGTTCAAGATCAAGGCATGCGAAAAAAATAACCGCAGGTATATAGTTGATATTCCGAGGATTATTTTTTGAGCATAACGCAGAGATCGGGCGAAAAGACCATTAATCAACAGGATCATAATGCCACCTTTTCCTTGACTTTATGCACCATGAAAGTAAAATTGGGGTCAAATTTACAGCATATTTTACTGGTCAAGCCCGTTGCGGAAGGAGAAAGCGTGAGAAAACTGTTTAAAGACAGTGTGATCAACGGCATGAATCTTCCAAATCGATTCGTTCGATCGGCGACATGGGAGGGGATGGCCGCAGATGATGGGGCCGTTACACCGAAGCTGATTGAGACAATGGCCGCTCTGGCCAGAGGCGGCGTGGGCCTGATTATCGGAGGTCACGCGTATGTCCGGCCGAGTGGCAAGGCGAGCCCCTGGCAGCTTGGCATCTACAACGATGAACTCGTCCCCGGACTTCAGGAGATGACCGCTGCGGTTCACGCGTGTGGCGGCAGAATCATCGCCCAGCTGGCCCATGCCGGTTGTTTTACATCCGCGCAATTAACCGGACAACCTCCTCTGGTTGTTTCAGACTTTGATGAGCTGACGACAGAATCACCGCGAAAGGAAATAACGGCGCGGGATATCAGAGAAATTGTTGACGCCTTTGCCGCCGCGGCCCGGAGGGCCAGATCAGCAGGTTTTGACGGTGTTCAGATTCATTCCGCCCATGGCTATCTACTAAGCCAGTTTCTCTCCCCCGCATTTAACAAACGCCGGGATGAATATGGAGGAAGTATTCACAACCGGGCCCGGATTCATCTCGAAGTGTTCCACGCCATCAGAGAGGTTGTAGGCAAAGACTATCCGGTATTGATCAAGATGAACTGCCAGGATTTTGTGGAGAACGGGCTGGACTTGGAGGAATCCCTTCAAGTCGCTTGTCTGCTCGCCGATGCCGGTCTCGACGCGATCGAGCTGAGCGGCGGCATGCGTGCAAGCGGCAGATTGTCCCCCATCCGATCAAAGATCAATTCTCAGGACAGAGAGGCCTACTTCAGGGAAGAGGCGAGCGCCTTTAAAAAGGAGATCGGTATCCCCCTGATCCTGGTAGGCGGCGTGCGGTCCATTGAAGTCGCCGAACAACTTGTGGAAAACGGAGTGACGGATTATATCTCCATGAGCCGCCCCTTCATCAGAGAACCGGATCTGATCAATCGCTGGAAGGCCGGGGATCTCCGAAAAGCGCAGTGCAAATCAGACAATCTGTGCTTCGGTCCCGGGCTTGAAGGCAAGGGGATATATTGCGTGGTAAAAAAAGATGAGGAGGTGGCATGAAAATGGGTGAAAAAATCAAGGTTGGGATAATCATCTGTGACCGATACCGCAGATGCGCGGGCGGAAAATGTTTCAGATCATTGAAGAACAGAGAGGGCGCCTTCAGCCGGTACAAAGATATGGACGCTGAGATCGTCGGTTATACTTCTTGCGATGGATGTCCCGGAGGCAATATCGAATATGCTGTGGATGAAATGACGAGAAACGGGGCGAATGTGATACACCTTGCCACCGGGCTGATTGTGGGATATCCACCGTGCCCTTATATTACTTATTTTCATGATTTTATCGAAAAGAGATACGGCATTGAAGTAATATATGGCACCCATCCCATACCTCAAAAATACCTCATTATGCATGACAAACTGGGGACATGGAATGATACTGAGTTGAAAGAGATCATTCAGCCGACACTGGCGGATGAAGAGATCCGTTTAGCTTATGATTAATGCGAGGCAAGCCTCGTTAAAACCTTCATTGCCCCGACGTGCCGGGATAATTATGAAAAATGTTCACAGTAGCGTGGGGCCGGAGAGATCTTCACTTCACTCCCGTGCCCTGAGTGAAAATGTATAAAAGGAGGCACATACAGATGAAAATAGCAATAATGGGAATAGGCGGAGTAGGCGGTTATTATGGAGGCATGCTGGCAAAAGGTTATGCCGGTGATGAAAATGTTGAAGTTGTTTTCATAGCACGCGGGCCACACCTGGAGGCGATCAAGGCGGACGGACTGCGGGTGATGAGCGCGGCAACAGGAGACTTCACAGCCAGGCCCGATCTGGCAACCGATGATCCGACGGACTGCGGCATATTCGATATCATCCTCCTGTGCGTCAAGGGCTATGATCTCATAGAAAGCGCGCGACTGCTCGCCCCCAACACAGACAAAAACACCGTTATCATTTCCGTGCTGAACGGGGTGGATAACGCGCAGAAATTGAAGTCGGTTCAGGGTAAGGGCAAGATATGGAACGGGTGTGTATATATCGGGTCTCATATCGTGCAACCCGGCGTTTGTCAGCAGACCGGTGGTTCATGCAAGATGTTCTTCGGGAGTGAAACGAATGGCGGGCTGGACGGGACACGTATAGAGAATATATTTCGGAAAGCGGGTATCGACGCGCGGTATACAACCGATATAAACCATATCGCGTGGGAAAAATACTTGTTCGTTTCTCCTCTCGCGAACGCGACAACTTTTCTCAACACCACCATAGGGGGGATCTTGGAAGACAAGGAGGGCATGGAACTTATGGGCAACCTCCTTGATGAACTGTTGGCCCTTGCCAGGGCGCATGGCATTGATTTCCCTGAGGATATCAAGGAATTAACCATCGAGAAATCCAGGGTTTTTCCCTATGAGGCTAAAACATCCCTGCAGATGGATTTTGAGAAAGGAAAGCGAACGGAAATAGAAACTTTTGTTGAATTCATAGTCAGAGAGGCCGGAAAACTGGGTCTGCCGGTCCCAACTCACAAAAAGATTTACGCGGCACTAAAAGCCCGTGAGTAGATGACAGCGCTGGGGGACACCTGGGGAACAAGGTGTATGTTGCTATTTTGATACTAAGAATAGCGGACAGGAAAGATGTTCACCAGATTACGTTATAAATAATTGGCGGAAGTGCACGTTATAGTGGAATTGCAAAGAAATCAAACAGTGGTTTATAAAAGTTTCCCCAGTAGGTTATGGTCACCAAAATAATTGTAGCGATAAGACTTGCCTTAAAATTACGATCACTGTCTATTAGTGAAGTCATTAGATTTATTAAGAGTACAGATAGAAACACCAATTGTGGCAATGCTTTCTTTAGCAACTGAAGGATGCTATTCCCGTCTGATAAGACACCTTTTGCTGGGATCTCAACACCAACAGCTATCGTTGTTATAGCCAAAACACCTAGAAATGCTAAAAAAATGATCAATGGCTTCATTTTACCCTCCATAGCGTTTTATTATTGATGTTTCGATGCGTCGAATCGTTTTATCAGAACTCTCATAAGTGTTTTATGACTATCACTATTTATATAGGAAATCTATATCAATCATATTATTATTTCTTCAAGGAAGGAAGAAGTAACTTTCAGACTTCAAATCCGGTGGGGGGTACCAACCCTTAAAAAGTTAAAGAAGGTTAACGTTGACGCATTCGTAAAAAGTCAGAAAACGCCATTTTTCGTCATTCCGGCGGAAGCTGGAATCCAGTAAATTCAACAGCTTCTGGATACCGGATCAAGCCCGGCATGACTGTTTTGGGACTTTTTACTACACCATCAACTGTGAATGTCCTTTTTTTACCCCACAAGGCGTAGCCTGAAAAAATGATTCTGTAATCTGGGCCACCGGACGTTGAGTTGGGAGAATATTCGAGGCAGAGCCCAAAAACTTATTGGCGCGATACCTCTGAGAGCCCACCACGTCAAGGCTCCAATCGTGGTAGAATCCCTTGATAAGAATGGTAGCAACCTGCGGCGCAAATTTACCAGCTCTTCTGCAGTCACCAAATTGGTATAACCGTAGTTCCGCCGCACTTCTACACGAAAGGAGCCAGCTCCCCCGAACAACTTACGGTACAGGATTACACTTCGGTAGACTGCCTGATACTCTCCCTGTGAGAGGGATACACCCTGATGTAAAGTCGACTCGCGGAGGATAATCGATCCCCCTTCAGTAAGGCGGCTTTTCAAAGAGTGAAGCAGTGCCATAACGTCCTGGTCATTCATATACATACACAACCCACCCAGAAAGATCATGTCGAATGAGCCTTCCGGAAGGTCATGTCGACCGTCACCTTCGAGTATCGTTACGTGGGGCAAATGAGCCACCCTTTCCCTGGCAGCCTTCAACATTAAGCTACTTTGGTCGATTCCTATGACAGTCTTATAGCGTCTGGCGAAGATCTCTAACCAAGTCCCTGCGCCACAGCCAACATCAATCACACGCCCCGAGTCATGCACCTCGCTGAGCCAATCGCTGATGGTTAGCTTCTCTTTGTTTAGTCGATAGCTGGCCGCACTGGCTGGGAGATTGTACTCATGGGTCATCATACTGACAGTGGCTGCGGTTCCGCCCCTTGGGTTATCAAAATAGCGCTTTACAGCTTCATTATCGATCTGTTGTCCGATGGAGTCGTCGTGATTCATTGGTTTAGAGTCAGCCATATACTTTTTCTGTTTTTTCCAGGTAGGTTGATAATTTCTGTAATTTTAGTGATATTTGCTCCAAAGTATACAACCATAGATAATTGTCAATACAACCGTGTAGACCATAAGAACATAAAACCATTTTCCGGTAAATTTAGGCGTCCGTATCGGGGTCAAATTAAACACCAGAAATACCATCAATAGTGCATAAAGGATTGCTGAAAAAACCGTATGACTAATAAAGCCCTCGAACAAGAACACAAAAGCAAGAATAAGGACATTGTTGTCTAATGCCAGCCCACTGTATGTTTTGTCGTCAATCAGTCCGAAAATGTTGAAATAGCTCAACCGTATAGTGCTGGCGGCGACAATAAGAAATGCTCCCGGCAGGAACCATGGACTGAACTTTCCATAACTTAAAAGAAAAATTGCGGGGAATACTCCAAAACTTACAATATCTATCAGCGAATCAAGCTGGCCCCCAAAGGCTCGCTGATGATCTGTTCGTCCCGTAATTTGTCGAGCTATGATTCCGTCAGCCCAGTCAAATAAAACAGCCCACAGGACTCCAATTATCGCAACAGGGAAATTACCCAAAATAGCGAAGTAAATACCAAGCACTGCACATAGCAAGCCTGCAAGCGAACAAATATTGGGAAGATCCCCGGCGAAGGAAAGCATTGTGGGCTGATGTGGTTGTTTCGGTTCGGGATTTGTCATTATTTTAATGCATCTCCGGTTTTCAGGTCCATTATATCGATCAATGCTGCAACTAATTTGCCATTCTCTGCTTCTGTACGGCTGGCAATCCGAAGATAACGATCAGAATCCGGTTGAGTTTTGCCCACACAGTCCTTTATGTACATATTATGTTTAATAAATAATTGTTTCGTAATTTCAGGTCCGCTTTTCACATACTCGGGTAGGCGACAGAAAATAAAGTTTGCATCAGGCTTGAAAACAGTCATACCTCTAATGCCACAAAGCTTTTCATACAGGCTATCTCTGTCGATTCGAACTTGTTTACAGCTTTCAATAAATTCTTGTTTGTAATCGGGTAAAAGCCGTAGAAACTCTTCTGCAAATCCGTTAATATTCCAGATATGCACGCCGTTTCTTACAGCTTCAGCAAATTGTGAATTTGCAGTCAGCATGTAACCGATCCTCAGTCCACAGATACCGTATGCCTTGCTCATGCTTTTAAAAACTGCCGTATTCGGGTAATTTGCTATTTCTTGTGCCAGGCTTATTTGATCAGGGTTCTCTACGAAATCTATAAATGATTCGTCAATAATCAGCATACAGTCGTGAGTTTCAAGGAGTTTCGCAAGCCGAATGAGATCGGATTTGGGAATTAAGATAGATGTTGGATTGTTAGGCGTTACTACAACAGCGACATCTGCTTTTACTCTGATTGCTTCCGCAGCAAATTTATCTACATCCAGCTGGAAAGATGGGAACTCAAGCGGAAATTCGACCACCTGGCCTGAAGGTGCAGCATTGGCATATTCATTGAAAGAAGGCACGGGAACGATTAACTTGCCTGATATGTGACCGGATACTATTTTTATTAATTCAGCAGCTCCGTTTCCCACAACAATCCTGTCCGCAGGTTGGTCAATTATTTTGCCAACAAGCCCGGCAAGGGCATCTTGTGCCACCGGATAATTCAGAACAAGGTCGTGAATTTGATCTTTGAAGTTGGTGAAAACAGCCTCTGGTGGAAAATAAAGGTTATAAAGATAGGCATGATCAATAAAATTATGCCGATAGTAACCCCCATGTTGGCCGGAGATGAATTCGTATTTTTCTGATTGAGTCGTATAATTATTTTGCGTCACTGAAGGCTCCTATTGTTTCCCAGGGAGATGGTACAACATTGTGCAAAAAATCGGGATGTGAAAGAGTAACAGGTCCCGTTATCGTATAATCGTCTGCGAAAAATAATTTCTCAGCCTCTGCCAGATCTTCAAAAGTGTCTATTTCATACCAGGGCTTACCATCAAAAGAGACACTTCCAAATGAGAGACTGCCATCAGCAATCATTTCCGCAAATACGGTTTCGTAATAGTCGTTTATTTTGCCATCTGAAATACGCTTGCCTAATCTTTTTACAATTTCATGCCAGGAGCTACGTGAAATGCTGTAAATATTAACAGTCTTGTATTTGATCTCACCACAGGAGTCTGCGTTGTCCGCCCAAAATGCCTTGACTTTTTGATATTTATTGATTGTAACACTTGTTCCATTCATCCATGGTTGCATCTTTGCAACAGCTATTCTGTCAGGATAGACCATGTCATCCAGAAGTGATTCGTCAAAAACAAGATCACTTTCGAGCAGCAGAAATGGCTCATCGATAATTTCACGTGCCATCCAGAGAGAATAAATATTATTGGTCGTCTCGTATAGGGGACTGAAAATATAATCGACTTTAATGTCCCCTACCTGCGTGCCTAGAAATTCTCTTATATGATTTTCCAGATACCCAGTAACCACAACCAACCGTTTGAATCCATGCTGATTGAGATTTGAGATCATCCGTTCAAGTATCGACATGCCATTGACTATTGTCAGGCATTTAGGCGCATTCTTTGTAAAGGGAAACAGACGGCTACCCATACCGGCTGCAAGAAGTAATGCTGTGGTCACCTGTTCTTTATGGTGAGAGTTCTGCATCAAGTTTATATCCTTTCCTTCCGTGTACAATATCTTACAGTAGACATTGATGGAGAAAAAACGAGTCCGGAGCTTATGAAAGTTTCAAACAGTTAAAAAGATTCAGAAGATAACGACCCCGCTAATCTGCCGAGCCGACGTTCCAACGGTTGGGTTAAGTCAATCATGCGATGACAATATAAGAAACCATAGAAATCAACCGCAACTACGACAGAAATGAGTGGTCATTTGCGAAAGGTGTGGCATTTATACCATCTGTACGTGGAACCAGTACCAAAAACTCACTGTTCCTCTGAACAATATTAAATTTAACTTGCCCCTTCGATTGGCTCATAGAACTACCGTATTCTATAAAGAAATTTTCTGGCAGTAAAACTTCGACCAAATCTCCTTTTTCGCGCTGGCACAGAAGTACCGCATGATCGAAGCCACCGACAGGGAGGCCTAAAAACCAACGGCGAGGTTGACGTTCTGTGGCAGAAGCAATACCCACTCGTTTTCCCGACTGTGTTCTATAAATAGTCGATCCCTTAATCAATTGAAGATGAATCCCTTCTCCTTCAAGTTTACTTAAAAATACCTCTCGTTGTTTCTTTCCCAGCTCTCTTGCCAATGCAAGCGTCGATGAGCTTTGCATAGTGTTTTTCCCAAGCGATTTTCTCTTGGCAGAATTTGTGGGGACAACTGACTTAGAGTTGTTGCCTCTTAATTCCTCTAGCTCTAAGACAATCTGCTCGTGGCGTTTGATAAGAAACTCAATTTTTTCTAATTTCTCGCTTTCCAATAGCACCGAATCAGTTTCTCTTTTATGTGCATAATCGGATATATTTGATAATATTATATTTTTTTCTTTTTGCAAATCGTCCAGAGTAGCCACAATGCTACCTCCATCTGGTTTAAATTATTTATTCCGCACCATAGAGTGTCATAGACCAAGTGTAGTGTCAAGTGTTTTTGTATTGAAGCACCAGGAGTACGTAATCTATCCGGTTTATGATTGTCATCATGGGGTGGCCATGAGAAGGTCAGAGATATCACAGGAGATTTTGAAAATGCGATCTGTAGAGGCATGAAAAGGAGTTTGATTAACCCAGGAAGAAACGGTGCAGAGTTGGGAGTATGCACCCGGACGTTCTGGAACTCGTCTCGTTGTGTTGTATCTCCCTTCGTTCAGACAATTTTTTCAATAAAAAAGCCCTATCTCTCATTTTGAGAAACAGGGCTTTAGATGATCAGACCATAATCCCCCCAGGCTACAGCCGTTCAAAAGCATATCCGATACGTTAAAGATCCAAAATATGCTAACCTACTAACTCCATTATGGTATATTGTCAAGGGATGTTATAGTGAGACTTTCAATCGGTAATAATCTATTTTTCCCTTTGGAATAGATGGACTGGAATGGTTGAATCTCTTGCAGATAAGCTCAAATCCTGAAGTGGATAATATTAATAAGAAGATCACTCTCTCAGGAAGAAAGAAATAACTTTCAGACTTCAAATCCGGTGTGGGCGCTAACCCTGAAAAAGTTAAAGAAGGTTAAAATAATATATTAGCTAAAAATCGAATTTTGCGAATAAAAAGCCCCATTTCGCATTGTAAGAAATAGGGCTTTGATTTATCGGTAATCGTCTAGAGGTAGAGTTTCGAAGAACGCTTTTTATCCCGCCTTCCCATTGTCAGGCCTATCAAAAGGCCAAGAAGAAGCACGAGTGCCCCAGTCAGAAACCATCTGTTTCTGTGGGATGATCGCAAGAGTTTGTTTTCTTTTGATGTATTCGCAAGTTCAGCCTCTATTCTTGCAAGATCCAATCGGGTCTTTTTGAAGCTTTTCCTCAATTCCATAAAGCCCGACGCGCCTTTTCTTAAGGATTCGTAGCTCTCCTTCAGGGTTTCAAGTTCTTTCATCTTTTCTTTTAGTGCCATTGCGAGAGCAGGATTTCTGGTCTTCATTTCGCTTAGATTTCCTTCCATTGAAGATACCCTTTCCTTAAGACTGGCATTCTCCATTTCCAGAACCTTTACGTGCACCTCCCAGGATTCGCGATTCATGAGATAACGGCTCAGTGTCCAACCTTCTTTATCGCCACTTCCGTCAACAGAACGAACGTTGCTCCATCCTTCCTTTTCAGACAACACATCTACCGCCTGTCCCGACTTAAGCATGTTGACTATCTTGTGTTTCGGACCGGGGCCTGTACGGAGGGGAACTTCCAGTTTATCTGAGACATAGGTGGCAGCCCATCCCGAAAGAGTGATCAGGCAGAACCCTGTGATCATAACCATAATTATTGTAGTCTTTTTCATGGTAGATGTCCTTTTGTCAAGTGAAGTCAAAAACTGTTTTGATATCGGCCTTTTATTTTTCAAGGGTTAAAGTTAACGAAGGTCAGAGAAAGGTTAAAGAAATATATTAGTTAAAAATCGAATTTTGCGAATAAATTGGCGGAAGTGCATGGGAATCGAACCCACCTGGGACGGTTCTAGCGCCCCACACCGGATTTGAAGTCCGGGAGGCCCACCAGTGACCTTGGCACTTCCGCACGAATTTCAAGACTATTTATATCTCTCTCCATACTGATTGTCAATCGTTGAGATATTCCGGGTCTTTGGTAAAATCCTGAGATTTATCGAGTGCCTGAACCATTACATCGCTGCCGGCTTTAACAAAATCGACATCTTCAGGAAGCACTATTATCCCGTTTGCGAGGACCATGGACTTCAGTATACCGGAGCCCTGTTCTCCGGTGGTTTCCGCGACAAAGCCCTCCCCCTGACTTTTCAAACGGGCCCTAATAAAGTACCGAAGGCCCTTTTTCTTTTTTATGTCTTCTGCAAGCTTTGCCCTTATGGTTTTTCGGAAGATATTTTCATGTCCGGTCATTTTCAGTATCGCGGGTCTTACGTACTGTTCAAAGCTGATCATCGATGATACCGGATTTCCGGGAAGTCCAAAGACCGGCCTACCCTCCCTGGCGCCGAAGGTCATGGGTTTGCCTGGCCTCTGTGCCACCTGCCAGAAATCGATGCCAATGTCCATATCCTTCATTACGTCTTTTACGAAATCGTAGTCTCCAACCGATACCCCGGCCGATGATACGACGATATCAGCCCGCATGGCGGCCCTGAATTTCTCAGTCAGATCGTTCATATTATCTTTTGCGATACCAAGCTGAAGCGGTATGCCCCCACACTCCATCACCTGCGCCGCGAGGGAATAGCTATTGCTGCTTACGATTTTTTCGGGTGATGACGCTCCGTCTATATCGACAAGTTCATCCCCCGTGGCTATAAGCGCCACTATGGGTCTCTGATATACTTTTACGAAGGAGCGTCCAAGGGCGGACAGCATCCCAATCTCCGCGGGTCTCAACAAAGTTCCGGTTCGTATAACCAGATCTCCTTCCCTTACATCTTCTCCAGCATACCTGATATTCCGACCCTTTGCGGCCTCCGCGTATATCTGTACACCGGCATCGTCAGACTTTGTTTCTTCCACCATAATGACGGCGTCGGCTCCCTCCGGCACAAAGGCGCCTGTCATGATCCTTGCCGCCTCTCCGGCTCCCACTGTTTTTTTGGGTGCATATCCAGCAGGTATGTCCTCAATAACATTCAAAATAACAGGATTACTCGCACCGGCACCGGTTGTTTCTTTCGATTTCAACGCGTAGCCATCCATCGCGGAGTTGTCTCTCGGAGGTATGTCGCGTGGGGCATGAATATCTTCTCCGATAACCCTTCCCAGGGCGCTTAGTATATCCGCTTTTTCAAGGCCAAGGGGGGAAATGGAACCGAGAATATGATTCAACGCCTCTTTGACAGTTATCATGATGGAGATCCTTTCACTCCGGCAAAATAAACGCTGTGCCCGAATTTGTGTATAAAACGCCCCTACTATATTAAACTCTTATTCTTGTCAATATCTCTGATTCCAGATATAGTCAAATAGTTGAGTGGTTAAGCGGTTGAGTTGGAAGATAATCGTTATAATTACAGCAAATATCAAAATGGCAGATGTCCAATTGTTTTGCTAAAAACAAATATGCTCGTGAATTTAACCAGTTCACTATTCAACAATTCAACTACTTAATGAGATCTGGATTCATTTACGCCTTGAATAAATATAGCCCATGTTATAGGTAGAGCTCTTATTTATGGACAGGCAGGCGCCGGATATTTGATGACAGCGGAGGAAAAACCTTATGGGCATTATAGAGACACAGGAAAAAATCAGAAAACTGCTGGCCGACAGAAATGCCATCCTGCTGGCCCATTACTATCAGCGCGATGAGATCCAGGATATTGCGGACATATTGGGTGATTCGCTGGCCCTCAGTATTGAAGCGGCTAAAACGACGGCTGATGTTATTCTTTTCGCGGGAGTGCAATTCATGGCCGAGAGCGCTTCGATACTGTCGCCGGATAAAACGGTCCTCCTCCCACGCCTGGATGCCGGATGTCCTCTCGCGGACAAGATAACCGTCGAGGAGTTAAAGCAGGCAAAGTCAGAGCATCCGGACGCCATGGTGGTGACATACGTCAATTCATCGGCCCAGACCAAGGCCCACAGCGACATATGCTGCACCTCCGCAAATGCAGTACGCATAGTGGGCAGTCTTGACACGGACACCGTTCTGATGGTTCCCGACGGCAATCTCGCACGCTATACCGCACAGTTTACCGAAAAAAAGATAATCCCCTGGAAAGGGTTCTGTTATGTACATAACAACCTGTTGCCTGGCGATGTGCTTAAGGTGAAAGATAAGAATCCCGGAGCCCCGGTCGCCGTTCATCCCGAATGCCGCCCAGAGGTCATCGAAATGGCCGATTTTGTCGGGAGCACAGGGGGAATACTAAAATTCGCTCGGGAAACGGATGCTCAAAAGATTATTATCGGGACGGAACAGGGAATCATGCACCAGTTGAAGAAGGATAGTCCCGGCAAAACATTCATACCGGCATCCGATAAACTGACCTGCCTGGATATGAAAAGAATTACACTCGATGACATACTCACCTCTCTCCTGGAAATGAAACATGTGGTGGCTGTACCTGAAGAGATAAGGGTCCCAGCGAATCTCGCCCTGAGCAGGATGCTGGAAACATCTAAGTAACGGTTTACAGTTACCGGTTTACGGTTGCCGGTTTACGGTTGCCGGTTTACGGTTGCCGGTTGTCGATTTACTGTTTTTTAACCGGTAACTGTGAACCGGTAACCGGTAACTGCTACTAAAAAAGCTGAATTTTTGCGTGAGAAAAACAGTAAATAAAAAGACACAATTTTCGGATTCCTCCCTCCGCGCACTTATCGACAATATCCACCGGGGGGATGATGAAACGGATATCTGCGGTCTTCAGGGGTCCGCAAAGCCTTTTATCGCATCACTCCTTTTCAGAAATGCAGGAAAATCCATCCTCTTTATAACATCTTCCCGAAAGGAGGCGCTTGATGCCTTCCGCGATCTTTCCTTCTTTCTTGGCGAAGAGAATGTCCTGCTTTTTCCTCCATGGGACATCGTCCATCCGGACGACACACTATCCAGGCAGAATGAAAACGCCACCGGGCGGGCGGGCGTCCTGTCGAGACTCCTGTCAGGAAAACCGGCTGTGGTGGTTGCTCCCCTGGGCGCCCTTATGCAAAAGGTTGCCCCGGCAAGTGTTTTCGACAGTTATACCGAAACAATCTCAATCGGAGACGACAGAGACAGGGATAGATTAGCGGAAAAACTGATTGAGGGAGGTTATCAAAAAGTTCCACTGGTGGAAGAAGAGGGGGAATTCAGCCTGAGGGGATACATCGTTGATATCTTTCCCCCGGCATGCCCATATCCCTTCAGAATGGAATTTACAGGTAACGAGATTGAATCGATCAGGGAATTTGACCCCGGGGCACAGAGGTCCGTGAGAGAAATAGTGGATTTCGTTCTTTTTCCAGCGGGAGAGGTAATCCTGTCAAAAGAACAAAAAGCACTGGCATCGAGGAATATGAGGATCAGGGTTAATGAATCGAGCGTTTCAAGGACAAGGGGGAGAAGACTTGTTGACGCACTTGAAAATGACCTGATTTCTCCGGCAAATCCACAGCTTCTTCCGCTCTTTTTCGAAGATTTCCGTGCCGACAGCAAAGCGAAAGGCATGGACACCATTTTTGAGTATCTTGCCGGAAACAGCCTGATAGTCTGTGAAAGTCCCGGTGTCATGGAAAAGGCCGCGGAGGAAATCATAAATGACGCGGACAGATTTCTCCGGAAAGCCGAGGAGGAAGGGAGATTCTATCTTGAAAAGGAGTACTTCCTGACATCATGGGATGACATCTCCCGGAGATGCAACACCCTGCAGAGGATATACATGGACAGACTGCAGGCAGTAAATGCTATCCCTTTTGAGGTAGAGGAAACAGAATTAAAGGGCGACACAAAATTTCACGCGGACAGAGATGGTATCCTCGCCCCGCTCACGGATAAGATAAAGTCGTGGATCAGCCAGGGTTGTCTGGTAACTTTTCTCTGCGGCGAGGGGAAGATGCAGAAGATGGAGCACCTCCTCGAGGGATATTCTCTCCCGGTTTACAGGTCTTCTCATCCCTTCTTTTCCGACCTGGGGGAGATAAAGGGGGGCCGTCTCATCCTGAGGGAGGGGAAAATAACAAAGGGATTTTCATATCCCCGGATGAAAACGGTTATCGTAAGCGAAGAGGAAATATTCGGAAAGAAGACAAGGGGAAGAAGACGGGCGCGCGCCAGAGAAGGATATTTCCTCAAGTCATTTGGAGAACTGGAAAAAGGAGACTTCGTTGTCCATGTGGATCACGGCATAGGCCTTTACCTGGGACTTGAGCGATTGACATTTGGCCCCGCGGAGAATGATTTTCTGCTGCTTGAGTACAAAGAGGGAGACAAGCTCTATATCCCGGTGGACCGGCTGAACCAGATTCAGAGATATATCGGTCCCGACGGCCATATTCCGAATGTGGACAAACTTGGCGGCACATCCTGGGAAACGATCAAGAAAAAGGTTAAACAATCGGTGCGGGTAATCGCCGAAGAGCTTGTTTCAATCTATGCCGCCAGAGAGGTAATGAATGGGCACAGGTTTTCTCCTTCCGACAGGGACTATGAAGAGTTTTCGTCTTCCTTCGAGTTTGAAGAGACACCCGATCAGGCAAGGGCCATTGAAGATGTTTACTATGATATGGGCGATCCAAGGCCGATGGACCGGCTTGTATGCGGGGATGCCGGATTCGGAAAGACAGAGATCGCGCTGAGGGCGTCATTCAGGGCCTCCATGGATGGGAAACAGGTGGCAATCCTGGTACCTACGACTATCCTGGCGGAACAGCATTACCAGACATTTGCCGAGAGGTTTAGCAAATATCCCGTTCGGATAGAGGTTTTGAACAAATATAAAACAAGTGGCCAGCAGAAGAAGATAGCGGAGGACATAAACAGTGGTCTCGTGGACATCGCCATCGGCACACACAGGCTCCTGCAGAAGGATGTAAAATTCAAGGATCTCGGTCTGGTTATTATAGACGAGGAACAGCGTTTCGGTGTGTCCCACAAGGAAAAACTCAAAAAAATGCGGGCACTTGTAGACATGCTTACACTGACGGCAACTCCAATACCGAGAACGCTGCAGATGTCCCTCATAGGGATGAGAGACCTTTCCGTTATTGATACCGCCCCTCAGGAACGCCGCCCCGTGGAGGTTCACATATGCGAATTCAATGATGATGTTATAAGAGAAGCGATACAGCGTGAGCTTGCAAGAGGGGGGCAGGTCTTCTTTGTTCATGACAGGGTGAGGTCCATACACAGTATCGCGCGTTTTATCGAAGAACTGATTCCCGAGGCAAAGATAGGCGTGGCACACGGGCAGATGAAGGCAACGGAGCTTGAGGACATCATGGTTAAATTCGTCCGCAGAGATTTCAACATCCTTGTCTGTACCACGATAATAAGTTCCGGCGTCGATATACCCGCGACCAACACCATAATAATAAATCGAGCGGACAGATTCGGGCTTTCCCAGCTGTATCAGCTGAGGGGAAGAGTCGGCCGGGGGAATGAGGACGCGTATGCGTATCTCCTGATACCTGAAGAGTCCGTCCTTTCACGGGATGCCAGAAAGAGGCTTGGCATAGCAAAGGAGTTTTCGGAGCCGGGATCAGGGTTCAAGGTGGCAACACATGATCTGGGCATAAGGGGCGGCGGAAGTGTTCTGGGCGTATCTCAATCCGGACATGTATCCGCCATCGGCTATGAGCTATACACAGAGTTAATGGAAAAGACCATCAGGGAGCTGAAGGGGGAGAAATATCCGAAAGAAGAGATAGATCCCGAGGTACACTTCGGCATACCCGCCTTTATACCGGATGATTTTATCTCGGATATGCATACCAGGTTGATGACATATAAGAAAATATCTATGGCCTCTTCGGAAGACGACCTGGCGGGCTTAAAAGAAGAACTCGCCGACTGCTATGGCCCTGTTCCCCCTCAGGTACATAATCTTATGGATATAATAAGAGTCAAAAACATGCTGAAGAAGATACTGGGGAAAAGAATGGAGTACGACGGCAGGGAGATGTTTATTGATTTTTGTGAAGACAGCCCTGTAGATCCTGCCAGGATAATGGAACTCTCACAAAAGAAGTTAAGGGGAATGAGACTTACACCCGATTACAGGTTATTCATCCCCATCCCGGGTCTTGAGGGAAAAGACATTACAGACCGGGCGAAGCATCTTCTTGGTGAACTGGAGATTGAAGAACAGAGAATATTCTGATAGCATTGTTTAGTAGTAACTACTCAGGTAGATAGGCTGAAGACTGTTAGGAAAAAGCGGGGATACTGCGTATTCTGAAGTCCCGATTCAAATCGGGATGCGCGAATCGGCTGTTTCTCCGCCAAAACGCCGAAATCGCGCTCTTCCGCCCCCTTCAGCCTTCAGCCTTCAGTCTAAATAGCTTCAGCCTGGCTACGTGAGTTATGATTTAGTTATAGATAATATGGGGGGTTATATGAAACTAAAAATATTTTGTATCGTCTGTATCCTTATTGCTTTCTCGTCAGCTTCACTTCATGCCGCCTTTGAAGACAGGATTGTCGCCATCGTGAATGACGAGGTGATAACCCTTTCTGAGCTGGATGCCATCCTTCAGACCTTTATGAAAAGGGTTGAAAAGGCTCCCCAGGTTCAGCGGGAAAAAATGGTGGCACAGGCCCGGGTCACGGCCATGGATAAGCTTATAGATGATATGTTGATTAAGCAGAAGGCGGCGAAGTTGAACATTATCGTAACGGATGAAGACGTGGACAAGGCTCTGGACAACATATTGGAAGAGAGACATATGTCCGTTGAAAAATTCAGAGAAGCGCTTGTCAGAGAGGGAGCCGTGCTGAATGAGTACAAAAGCGAAATCAGGAGAAATATTATAAGTGGAAGGATTATAGAGAAGGAGATAAGATCAGGAATAACTATAAGTGAGGAGGAAGTCGGAGCGTATTATGGCAAGCACAGGAATGATTATGAAGGCAAAGAGGCAACCAGGATACAACAGATATTGCTCCTAAAACCAAGGGATTGCAATGACAGCACCAGGGAAGAACTGCGTGCAAAAGCGGAAGAAATACTAAAAAGGGTGAAAGACGGCGAATCATTTGATCTCCTGGTGGACAAGTATTCTCAGGGTCCTGCCGCCAAATCCAGGGGCGATCTGGGTTTTGTTGAAAAGGGAATGATGTTTCCCGAGGTGGACACAGCCGTCTCCGGGCTCAATAAGGGTGAATCAAGCGGAGTAATAGAGTCTCCCGTTGGCTTCCATATTATCAGAGTAATAGACAAAAGAGGCGCCGGGATCAAACCTGTCGACGAGGTAAGAGAAGAAATCGTCCGAAATATAGGGAATGAAAAGATAAATAAAAAGTTTAAGGAGTGGCTGAAAGAACTGAGGGAGAAATCCCTTGTTGAGATAAAGCTGTAACAATTTAAAAAACGGTTATCGGTTACCGGTTACCAGTTATCGGTTGAAGAAACGGTTTACAGTTATCAGTTTGCAGTTCACGGTTAAAAAACAGTGGACTATCAACGGACAGTAAATAGTAGCTATTAGCAGTTAGCTATCGATAAGCAACAACCAGTGACTGTGAACCGATAACCGTGAACCGTTAACCGTGAACTGTGAACAGTGAACCGTGAACCGTCATGAAATATATAAAAATCAGGGGTGCGCGTCAGCACAACTTAAAAAATGTAAATCTCGACATTCCGAGGGACAAGCTTGTTATTATAACCGGCGTGTCCGGTTCCGGGAAATCCTCTCTCGCGTTTGACACCATATACGCCGAGGGCCAGAGACGGTATGTAGAATCACTTTCGACCTATGCGCGCCAGTTCATCGGCCAAATGGATAAACCCGAGGTCGAATCCATTGAGGGACTCTCCCCCGCCATAGCCATTGAGCAGAGAACCGCGAGCCGCAATCCCCGTTCAACGGTTGGCACTGTAACCGAAATATATGATTATCTGCGTCTGCTCTTCGCCCGCGTTGGGATACCTCACTGCTATAACTGTGGAAAGCGGATTGAGGCCCAGACCATCGACATGATGGCGGAGACGGTACAGTCTCTTCCTGAAGGGACGAAGATCAACGTCATGTCACCCATCGCCAGGGGCAAGAAGGGCGAATTCCAGAAAGAGCTGAAGAAACTGCGAAAAGATGGCTTTGCCCGTGTGCGAGTCGACGGGTCGGCAAGAGATCTTGGCGAGGATATCGCGCTGGACAGGAACAAGCGCCATGATATAGACGTGGTGATCGACAGACTGATTATCAATACCGGCATCGGAAAGCGATTAAGAGATTCACTGGAGATCGCCACAGGGCTTTCGGGAGGGCTCGTCGGCATCCAGGTTGTGGATGGAGAAGAGCTGCTTTTCAGTGAAACTTACGCCTGTCCCGAATGCGGCATCAGTATACCGGAACTCGCACCCCGGATGTTCTCCTTTAACAGCCCATACGGCGCCTGTCCCGAGTGCGGGGGACTGGGA
>JAFDBG010000121.1 GCA_019313385.1 Deltaproteobacteria bacterium
CCGTGGGTTGTTAAATAATGTTAGAAAGCCTGGCGGTAAGTCCCAAGGCTCAAGCGAACCCATTCGTATACGCGGTATGGTTGTTTTATCGAGCAGAGTTTCAACAAGGTTGTAGAGATTACTTTCGATGTCACTTCCATAACCACCCAGGTGCACGCCGGTGATAACGATTTCTGAAATACCTTGCTGATGAATCGCATTCACTTCATTGATTATTTCGGCTATAGGGCGGCTTTTTTCGTCACCCCTAGCAATCGTAACAATACAAAACGAACAGCGATAACGACAACCATCTTGTACTTTAATAAAGGCACGTTGGCGTCCTCTGGTGAATAAAGCGGTTTCATTGGGTTCGGTGGCTATTAACGGCATGGCTTCTTCAGTAATATGTTGAAGCGTTAAGTCAACAAGCTGCTCTTTTTGTTGGTTATTAATCAGTAAATCGACACCATCTAGGGAAACAGTTTCCTGTTCATTTAATGTGGCGTAACAACCGCTGACAACCAATTTTGCTTTGGGGTTCTTCTTCTGTGTTTTACGAACAAGCTGACGAGATTTTCTAACAGCGCTCTGCGTAACGGCGCATGTGTTCAGCACTAGAATATCGGCTAAAGCCTCATCGCTAACAATGCTGTGTCCACGTGAAGAAAAACCATTCGCCCATGATTCAAGCTCAGCTTCATTGAGGCGACAGCCCAGTGTTTTAAGATGTATGCGCATTCAGAAAATAATATAGAAAAAAGAATATTTTACTCTATTTGTTTTGCGCGAGGATAAAGTCGGTGATTCTTTGTTGGCAGTTATCCGTGTTTTCATGCAGGATTCCATGCCGATTAGAATTCACCCACTGGTAATCTCTAAGTGGCTCTTTAATGGACTTCAGTAAAATGCCCATACTGGTTTTGTCTACAACTGGGTCGTTGTCACCTTGAAGGAACAAGACAGGGCAGGTTAACTTTTTTAATTTAGGCTTGGTCTTCTCGATTAACAATAGAAGTTGATGAATTGCATGCACCGGGGTGTGTTGATAATTGAGGTGGGGGTGCTCAGGTGTATTCTCCATTAAGGGGTGCACACCCTCTGACCAAGATAAGGACTGAATCAGTTTGTTTGTATAGCTGGCTGCTTTTACTAAATGGATTAAAGGGTCTTTAAAGACGGCCGGTGTAGAGCAAGCCACAACAGATGATATGTTGAGACTCTGATTTGCTGCCGCCAAAAGCGCCAATAAGCTACCGCTAGAAAAGCCAATTAGATGAACTTTTTTGCTGTAGCAGTGAGCGATTTTGATGCTTTGTCTCAGTGATTGTTGCCAGTCTTGCCATGTACGTTGGTGTAAATCCCAAGGTGAGGTGCCATGGCCTTTGAGGCGCGTACCAATAACGATATAACCCAATTCATACAGTGTATTCCCCAGCCGTCTCATTTCAGCCGGCGTGGACAGTAGGCCATGCACTAGCACGATACATTCACCGTTATGTCGCTTGGGTAATAAAATGTAAGGAAGTGCCGCTGCCCGATCAATCTTTTGTTGCTGGTTGATATCATTAAAATCCTCACCTTGAAATTGTGCGAGATCCCACTCGTATTCGCGCAGTTCATCGTCCAGTAGTTTGTTTGCGAAGGAGAGGGCTTGTTTTTCTAGATGGAAGTCTAAACTGGCTTTAATAGAGGCTTCAACTTTTGGTATAGGGGATACTTCATTAGCGTAAACCGCCATTGGGTTCTTATAACGAATGGCGTCAAAATCATGTTCAAGAGTAATGTTTTCGGTAAATTTATAATTCGTCCCTGAACTTTCAAGTAAGTTTGATTTATAGGCACCACGAAGAAACTGATCAAAGGTTTCGCTTTTGGTCATTAATAAATTTCGATAAATAGCGGGGTTTAATACGGTTCGATGGAAATTTAATGATGCATCTTGTTGCAGCTCTTTAATGGATAGATAAACGAGTTCATGAAGCTTTTGTTTGTTTATGTGTGAGTGGCCTTTTTTAACGTAATGCATGATGATGGTTGCTGCTATATGGGCAATATTAATCGTAACGTTGGTGTAAATTTCATGCATGTAGGCGTTGCGAATTTTAAGTGCATTACGCTGGTAACTGAGTCTAAATAACAAGCTATCCCACGACTCATCAGTTTGTGTTCGGTTGAAGATATCGCTGAGTGATAACTCAGAATAATCAATGAAAGTGGTTGTTAATATCGATTCAATTCTTGTCCAATAGTCTTCAGCAACGATGGGCGTTCCAATCTGAATATCCATGTCGGTGTTTTTCAAAAGAAAATTACCTTCTATTAATAATTCTTCTGATAGCCGTTTATGTAAATCCTTATAAAAAAACTGCACCCCATCTTTTAATAAATTATCACCAACGCGCAATGGGTAAAATGTAATATTGCAGGGGATGATAAGGGTGGGTTTATGGCACATCTTCACCAGTTCATCTGAATGATTAAAGCCCAGCTCTTTCGCCCAGCCGGACAGGGTATTGCTATCTTTATTTTGTTCAATTTTTCGAACGGCCGATTTAAAAACCGCCAGAGCCAATGCAATAACAGCGGGGCCAGTGTGGTGCTTTCTTCGCTCTCCTTCGCTTCTGGAATAGATGCTGTACTTTCCTTTATGGTCGAGTGTGCGGCGGTCTTTT
>JAFDBG010000122.1 GCA_019313385.1 Deltaproteobacteria bacterium
CCAATGATCTCTATCAGTCCATGACAACCAATGGATATCTACTGCGGGAAACCGCGGGAACAGTAGTTAAACTGCGGGTTAATGATAGACTGGATGTTCGATCCGGCGAGTTGCCGGCAGAGAGAAGTCCAACCTGCAACTGGTCGTTGTTTGAATGTCTGTCAGAGCTTGTGGAAAACAGCACAGACGAGATCGACATCCTGGAAGACCTGGAAAAGCTGAAGCCCGATTGTCAGCTTACGTTTTACGAGGACACAACCATCCAGCTCACTGATAAGGAACTCCGCTTGAAAGGATATATCCTGCATGGTCCCAAAGAGGTACCTGGCTATTGGTGGATCAGTGAACAGGGGCAGGTAATGATCATGTCCAATGTATTCAATACCTTTGTATTGACAGCGGGAACCATATGAACAAACCAAATATCATCTTCATAAACACGGACCAGCAAACCTGGAATACGATCAGTGCATATGGCAATCCTCATCTCAATACGCCACATATCGATCGGATTATACATAACGGTGTGAGTTTTATGAGAAGTTACTGCACGGACCCGGTGTGCTCGCCGGCGCGCTCGAGTTGGGCCACCGGCATGTATTCGTCTGAAACAGGCGTTCCGTTTAACGGTGGTAGTCTTCACAGCGATATTCCCGATCTGGGGCAGATCCTGAGAGCACATAATTACAACGCTTATCATACAGGGAAATGGCATGTATCCGGTCGAGATGTTCGAGAGTCCTTCCAATGTCTTTTTTTCGGAAAACGCACCATTCCGGCCGGCGGAGGGGAATTTTACGATCCGGTCACGACTCGATCGGTTGTTGATTTTTTGTCAAGGTACGAGGAGAATAAGCCGTTCTACCTGCAGATCGGATACGTGAATCCCCATGATATCTGCGAATATGAACATAACCATGAGCAGAAGAACATACCAGATCCTGTAGAACAGGGGTTTCTTTCGTCGGAAGAGCTCCCTCCTCTTCCCGCTAATTTCAACTACGATGAACGGGAAACAGTCACGCAGATTGTCATGCGGCGCGGCGACAATCCTCTGATTCACAAACGCATAATGGCTGCAGCGGCAAACTGGTCTGAGCGCCACTGGCGATATCTTCTGTGGCAGTTGTATCGGTTTGTCGAAAAAGTCGATGTGGAAATTGGTATGGTCCTGAATGCGCTGGAGGCAACGCCGTTTAAGGACAACACCCTGATCATATTTTCTGTGGACCACGGAGAGGCGGCTGGATCCCATCAGATGATTCAGAAATGCACACTCTACGAAGAGAGTATTAAGGTACCACTTGTTGTAGCCAGTCTTTCCGACCGCTTCATACTGGATAAAGATACCAGAGACGAGGAGCATTTCGTTTCCGGTGTAGACCTGCTGCCGACCATCCTCGACTATGCCGGGCTGGAAATACCCGAGCATGTATCCGGAATGAGCATTCGTCCGCTGGTGGAGAAGCAAACCACAAACTGGCGAAAACATGCTTACGTCGAAAGTAACTGCTGGGGCAGAGCCCTGATATCGGACCGGTATAAATACATCACAGAGTATATACCTCGGGAAGATGAATTCACCATTCCCGGCCCGGCCCCTGAACGACTTGGGAAGGAACAGTTGTTTGACCTGCAGGAAGATCCAGCGGAGACGAGGAACATAGTGGATGATCCTCAGAACGAGGATCTGCTGAATGAATTCAGACAGACACTATTCTCAATCGAAGGAAAATTGAACCGGCGGCCGCACTGTGCAAAAAGGAGCAAACAAGTGATCAACAATTGGAGCAAACGAATTCTTGACTACTGGAAGACACAACTTTCATCATGATAACCGAAATAACCGACGAAGGAAAACATAAAGATGACACCTGTTGAAACGTATAGAGCCGGTATCAAGATTACGGACAAGGAGACCTATTCCGCGGCGGCGCGAGATTTACGGCGCTGGGTGATAGAGAACGATCCATACCGGCCGTTGTACCATTTCACTGGTCTGGAAAGTTGGATAAACGATCCCAATGGACCGATCTACCATAACGGAAAATATCATCTATTTTATCAATACGATCCGCTCGTCGACGGGAAGCGGAGCAAGCGCTGCTGGGGTCATGCGGTTAGTGATAACCTGGTACAGTGGGAAGACTGGCCGGTCGCCCTCTGGCCCGACACGGAGTATGACAAGAACGGTGTCTATTCCGGGAATACTTTTATCCATAAAGGAATGATACATGCGCTCTATACCGGCAATGTCGAAGGAAGGAAAGAAACGTACGGAATGCTTGCCTGGTCTGAGGATGGCGGAGTTACCTTCAAGAAAAAGATGGTGATGGATACCCGGCAGCGGCCGAATGCAGATTCGCCAGTGCACTGGGATGCACAGATCTGGAAAGAAGGAGATATCTGGTGTCAGCTCATTGGAGGAACAACCGAAGGCAAAGAGACGGGAGCGGCCTGGTTGTGGAAATCAAGGGATCTGGAGAACTGGACCTTAGAAAGAAATATTGCACCGACAATCAAGTACAACGAGTATTGGGAACTTCCGTACCTGCTGTCGCTAAACGAGCGACATGTCCTTATGGTGGGATCAGGTAATCCGTACTGGCTCGGCAGATATGATTCAAAAGCCTGGTGGACACGGGCCACTACTATTCGTTCAATCCGCACATGCTAGACGACAAAGGGGCGAACGGGGCAGAAAGGCGCATTATGCACGGCTGGGCCACAATAGGCACACCGCCGCCGGTTTCCGGTGTACCATACTGGGAACAGGCGCATTCTATACCGCGCGTTATCACGATTACAGCTGATCGTCTTTTCCAGGAACCAATTCCCGAACTGCAGGTTTTGCGCTATGATCCGCAGGAGTTGAAGGCACCCGTGCGTCTTGAAGATGAAGTATCGCGCATAGAATTTCTGAATGGAGATGCCCTGGAAATTAGTGCAACAATCGATCGGGGATCGGCAGAAAAATGTGGCTTAATCGTACGTGCTGACGAACAGGGTGCGGGAACACAGATCTGGATCGGCGCGGGAACTGAGTTTGGCATAGAAAATTGCCGAAACAAGCATTTTCTCAAGAAGAACGAAGTGGCAGAGTTACATATTTTCGTTGATCGAGGAGTGCTTGAAGTATACTGTAACGGGGCAGCCGTGACGCATAAATGTTTTGCATCGGCGGATACAATCAGCGTATTCGCGTTCGGTGAAAAGGGGAC
>JAFDBG010000072.1 GCA_019313385.1 Deltaproteobacteria bacterium
ACAACACTACGGACATGTTCTTAGATTGTATCGGTTTTTTGAAAATTCGCCCAAAAACCGTGTCAAGAACTTTTTTCAAAGAACTGAAAATAAATTGTGCTGAATGGTTACGAATCAGGTAGAGAAGAAAGTATCTCAAGAGGAGAAGGAGGTGCTTCATGGAGGGGGGAGTGGTGTTTACAATGAGAGAACAAGATAACTATCGTTTGCCTGTATCCTGAAGCACGTAGGCCACAAATGAGCCGCCGTGGCTTATGCTGATGGCTGATGTCAATTGTGGTTCTTTTCTTTCCGGCATAGATTACCGGGGGGCCGAGACTGCGATGCCCCTTTGAACGAATGATCTCTATAGCCTTCGGAGCTTCTTTCAGATAGCGTGATATCTTTCCCCCGGCCATATCCCGTACAAGATTCGATTCATAATCGGGGGAAGACCAGCGCCGGTATGTCTTACAGACATCCAATCGTATCGATTATTGGGAAGGGGGTGGCGGCGGACGAAACATCCGGTGTCTGCCGCGCTGCTGGAATCGTCTCTGGAACCGATCAAATTTCTGTCTCTGGTCATCGTTCAGGAGTGCGCGAATCATAACAAAGTCGCGTTCTATGATGCCGTTTACTTCAGGCTGGCATCTTTGGCTGATCTGGGCCAGTCTCTGGTGTGAGTCCCTGAGGATCTTTCCAATTTCGGTTTGTTGTGTCTCTGTCAGGTCGAGATCGCGCGAGAGTCTTCCCAGGAATAGTTCCGCTCGTGCCTCCTGGCCTCTCTGCACAAAGTGGGAAACGCGATATTTCATATAGGCCTGAGTTCCGAACGATCCAGCGAGAATTCCGAGGACAAACACAAGCAGTACCCCGACAGATACTTTCAGTTTATTGTTCATATTTCCTTCTCCTTATCCTCTCCAGAGCTGTTCTACCGTGCCCTCAATCGGATCGGTCATAAATGTCGCGGTTATTTCGTATTCCGGCGCGTAGTCAAGGGTTACCAGTGCCACCGACAGCGCAACTATCAGGAGGCAGGCGACCGGAGCTAAGCGCCACACAAACCGACTGAAGAGCGTGGAGAAGTTCGCCGGGGATGCGGGGGCGTCAAGGCTTCGGATATGGCCCATCACGCGCGTCTCCCACAGATCACCGGTATAAACCGTGTCCTTTTCCCGGTACGCCATGCTGAGAGCTTCTCTGATCTTTGTCGTATTGTCTTTCATTGTATCGTCCCCTTTCCGATCGGCCCCGAAAGAAGCTTATGAAGTTTTTTTCGGGAGCGGAATGACCGGACCTTGACGTTGGTCGTGGTCCAACCGAGCAGTTTGGCCGCTTCTTTTGCCGTCAAGCCTTCAAGATATACCAGTTCCAGGACCATTCTGTCCTCGGCGGATAGTTTCGCCAGCGCCCAGTCAAGAACTTCCCGCGCCTCTTTGCGTGATCCGTGCTCGCCGAATGCCAGGTCTGATGTGTCCGATATAACGTTTTCCAGCCACTCCTGGTGCTGCTGTGTCAGAGAACTCATAGGGACCTCTTTCGACCGATAACGCTGCCTCCAGAAGTCATGACAGGTCCTTACCGCAATGGAAGACAGCCAGTGCCCGAACTTGCTCTTTTGTTTGAAGGTCGGCAGCGACTGATAGGCCCTTATGAAAACATCGTGCGCGGTTTCCTCCGCCTGGTCATAGGGCACGTGTCTGCTCACGATTCCCATTACATGATCCTTATATTTTTTCAGTATCTGCGCGAACGCATCCGCGTCTCCGTCAATAATCCGTTGGATAATCTCTCGATCACTAAGCTTGCTGGGTGTATTATGCATTAACTCACACGATCTGGTTTGTTCAGCCGACTGTTATAGTAAACGAAGATGGGTTCAACTTGCAATACATAATCACCGGTACAGGCACGGACTTGCCTGCACATTCCAGCATACCCGGAAAGCGGGAAGCGGAGGGGGCCAAGGAGGGAAGGCATCGCCCATCCGCTTTCGCTTCCATCGGGACAAGCTTACCTGCGGGGACAGTCACCGGACCATTTACCGGATCTTGGTCCCTTGGAATCTGCATATCCTCGACCCCTATCGGATCTTTCCGCCTTTCGTTCATCCCACAATTTCACTTGCTCAGGGGTAAGAATCGCCTTCATCTCGGTCATCATCTTTGCCCGCGCGATCAGCATATCCTCTCGTATCAAAGACAACTTTTTATATGTCTTGCGAACGTCCTGCTCGTTGACCTTGTCAGTCTGAAGGGCTTTCCTGAGGTTGTCACTCTCCTTTATGACATCTCCCCTGGTCTTTATCCTGTCAATCTGATAGGTTTCCGTGATCTTAAGGGCCTGGTCCCTCTGAGAATCTGAAAGCTTCAGACCCATGATCACTCCCAGGCCTGGTCCACCCGACCCCGGCCCTGCAAATCCCTGTCCGTCGCAGTATCCTCCACAGCTTCTCCCCTGCCCTCTGGCTATTGCCATCGATGAAACGGCAAATACAATTGCCAGAACAACTGCCGCCACTACTACTGTTCTTGATCTCATTTCATACCTCCATTTGGTTTTTGGTGTGTTTGTGAAATACTTTCTTCTGTTGTGCTAGTCGCATGTCGCCTCAAAAAGGTTACAGAAAAAAAGATGTCTTGCAATAATTTCCAGAGATTATATAGTGTTTCTTCCCGCATTTCCGGTTCCGGAAAACTTTTTTGTAACTACTTGTGGAATTGAAACGACTGTACTAAGACACAGTTTTAAGAATGTGGGTACAAGGACGGGGGAAGATGAAACATCAGGGTCTGAAAACACTTCTACTGATCATCGTTACTGTTTCTTTTATATCGTCATGCAGTCCTTTCAGGCCGCCCGTCAGGACATCACCGGCAGGCGAAATACCCCGGGCCTTTTCCCTCTATGCATCTGGGCCTGAGCGTCCGGAACGCTGGTGGCAGGAGTTTAACGACGGGGAGTTAAGTGCGCTGATCACAGAGGCACTGTCGGGCAGTTTTACACTCAAAGAGGCCTGGGCCCGCCTCAATCAGGCAAAGGCCCTGGCGGTCCAGTCAGGGGCCGCTCTCTATCCCGGTCTGTCGGCAACCGCCGGACCTTCCTACAAGCGCCAACGGTCGAAAAGCACCTCCGGCAGCCGGACAACCATAGCCACCGAGACCTATTCCCTGGGCCTGACCAGCGGCTACGCACTGGACCTGTGGGGCCGGATTCGCTCCGAGCAGGAAGCAAAGATCCTCGACGCGACTGCGACCCGTGAAGATCTCAACGCGGCCGCTATGACACTCGCCGCTGAGCTTGCGGAAGACTGGATCAATATCATCTCCCAGAGAATGCAGAAACAGGTCCTGAACAAGCAGCTCGATATCAATAAAACCTACCTGGAGCTGATAGAACTCCGTTATCACAAATCGATGGTATCAGCGCTTGATGTCTACCAGCAGCGGCAAGTGGTCGAACAGGTGAAGGCACAGGTGCCTCTTGTCGAGGAGCAAGAGCAGCTACTCGCCCACAAACTGGCCCTGCTGCTCGGGAAACCACCCCGGACGGCGCTCGCGATCAGCAGGAGTACACTGCCGGAACCATTTGAAATCCCGAAGACGGGTCTCCCCGCGGATCTTCTGGCTTCCCGGCCGGATGTGCGCGCGGCGGGGTTAAAACTGCGTTCGGCGGACTGGCAGGTCGCGGCGGCGCGCGCAAACCGCCTTCCCAACATCAGCCTGACCGCCTCGGCGGCCTATCAGGCACCCGAAATCGATCTGCTCTTCCATACCTGGCTGATCAATCTCGCGGCGAATCTGACCGCCCCGCTCTTTGACGGGGGACAGCGTGCGGTGGAGGTGGACCGCCTGCGAGCGGTTGCCGATGAAAACCTGTCCGCCTACCAGCGGACGGTCTATACGGCAATCAAAGAGGTAGAGGATGCGCTGGTCAGTGAAGAGAAAAAGCGCCAGCATATTAAGGCTCTCAAGGCGGAGATTGAGGCGGCCAGCCGGGCCCTTGATGAGGCCCGTCAGCGGTATCTTAAGGGAATAGACAATTATTTGCCCGTCCTTACACAGATCCTCAAGGTCCAGGGCCTTGAGGTGGATCTGATCAAACGGCAGGCAGAACTATTGATCGCCCGTGTTGGGCTCTACCGTTCACTGGGCGGAACGTGGACGGACAAGCTGACCCCCGGCGGCGGTATGAAAACGATAGAATCACCGAAAACTTCCAGTAACGATAAAGGGTGACACTTCCATGGAAAAACAGGAAAAAAAGAACGCCTCACCGGCGGATCAGACGGGACCATCAGGCACGAGCCGAAAGAGCCTGAAGATCATATTGCCGCTTCTGGTTCTCATTATCGCGATTGCCGTCGCTCTCTATATTAGCAGCACCGCCCCCAAGGCGCAAAGGACCCTCCCCGTGCGGGAGACACCCCTGGTAAAAACGATATACGCCCGGCACTCATCGCAAAGGATAGTAGTCCCGGCTATGGGAAGTGTCATTCCGGCCCGGGAAATCACGCTCAAATCTCAGGTGGCCGGAAATATTGTGAAGATCAATCCCCGATTTACGGAAGGCGGATACCTGAAGACGGGCGAAAAGCTCCTGAAGATAGACGATCAGGACTACCGCCTGGCTGTGACTGAGCAGCACAGTGCGATCGTCAATGCCGAGTACTCTCTGAAACTGGAGCTGGGACGTCAGGATGTCGCCAAGCGAGAGTGGGAACTGCTGGGCGGCGACGACTCCTCAAAGGCTCCCGATTCCGAACTGGCCCTCCGCAAACCACATCTTGAAAAGGCGCAGGCGGATGTCGCGTCAGCACGCGCCGCGATGAAGCGGGCTGAGCTTGATCTCGCCCGCACTACCGTTCGCACTCCCTTTAACTGTATCGTGCGCACAAAGAAGGTGGATCTTGGGTCACATGTCTCTTCCCAGGATCAACTCGCGGAGCTGGTGGGAACGGACATGTACCATGTGCGGGCTTCCGTACCGATCGATCGCCTTAAATGGATCTCCATCCCCCATGGCCGAGACGATCATGGCTCGAAGGTGCTTATTATCTACGGGAACGGGACCGGATATGAACGGAGGGGCAGTGTCGTCAGGCTGTTGGCAGACCTCGAGGAGGAGGGGAGAATGGCCCGTATACTGATCGCGGTCAAAGATCCACTCGACTTAAAATCCCCGGAAAACAACAGGCCACCCCTTCTGATCGGCGAATATGTCCGCGTCGAAATCGAGGGCCCCGAACTGGACGGGGTCGTCGCGCTCCCCCGCTCGGCAATGCGGGAAGGAAGGAGCATCTGGATCGCAGACGAGGATGACACGCTCGACATACGGCGCATGGATATCCTCTGGCGGGGAGAAGAGACCGTGTTGATCAAAAACAGCCTGGCCGACGGCGAACGGATTATTGTGACCGATCTTTCGACCCCGATACAGGGGATGAAGGTCATGGTGAGCAAACCGGCGGATACAAGCGCGGTTAAGACGCCTGAACCCAAGATACAACAGTAATTGCAGATAGAAACGATACAGACAATGACCAATAGAAAAACCGAAAAACGAGGGCCTCTAGCCTGGATGGCTGGCAATTCCGTCGCCGCCAATCTCCTGATGCTCGTCTTTCTTGTGGGCGGATTCATCTGGGCTCTGCAGATCAAGCAGGAGGTGTTTCCCCCGTTCGATCTGGATTTTGTAAACATCACCGTTTCTTATCCCGGGGCGAGTCCGGAAGAGGTTGAGCAGGGGATAATCCTTGCCGTTGAGGAGACAGTTTCGGGCCTGGAGGGCATTAGCGAGATTACCTCAAGCGCACGGGAAAATTCAGGATTCGTGCAGATCGAAATGCTCGAGGGGTATAATATCGAGAAACTCGCCCGTGATATCCAGAGCGAGGTTGACCGTATTACCTCCTTCCCCGATGAGGCCGAAGAACCGCAGGTGGAAATCGTCTCTCATCGCCGACGGGTTATATCGCTGGCCCTTTATGGGGATCAGGATGAGCGAATACTCCGGGAAAAGGTTGAAGAGCTCAGGGACACGCTCCTCCAGAACCCGAAGATTACCCAGGTGGAACTGTCCGGTATCCGTGATCTGGAGATCAGTATCGAGGTCCCCCAGGATAGGCTGCGGGCCTATAACCTGACCCTCGACGATATCGCGACAAAGATACGGCAGGCAGCTGTTGAGCTCCCCGGAGGGGGTATCAAGACTGCCGGCGGCGAGATCCTGATACGAATGACGGAGCGCCGCGATTACGGAGAGCAGTTTGCCCGGATACCCATTATCTCCTCCAACAACGGCACCCAGGTCCTGCTCGAGGATATCGCCACGGTGGTCGACGGATTTGAGGATACGGACACCTACGCCACATACAACGGTAAACCCGCCATGATGATTGACGTCTACCGCGTGGGCGATCAGACCCCTCTGGCGGTGGCGGATGCCGTTATGAAACATGTGGAGGAATGGCAACAGACCTTGCCGCAGGGAATCAGCATCGACATCCTAAGGGACCTGTCGAACGTGTACCGCCAGAGACTGACCATGCTTCTGAACAACGGCTACATGGGCCTCGCCCTGGTATTGATACTGCTGGGTCTGTTTTTGGAGGCACGTCTGGCCTTCTGGGTGACCATGGGGATACCCATATCCTTTCTCGGTTCGATTCTCTTTCTGCCACAGTTCGGGGTCAGCATCAACATGATGTCGATGTTCGCCTTTATCGTGGCGTTGGGGATCGTCGTGGACGATGCCATCGTGGTGGGAGAAAACATCTATACCTACCGTGAAAAGGGGTATCCCTTCCGGGAGGCGGCCATAGAGGGTGTACGCGAGGTGGCCATGCCGGTCACGTTCAGCATACTGACCAACATCGTGACCTTTTCCCCCCTCCTCTTTGTGCCGGGGATTCCCGGAAAGACCTTCAAGGCGATCCCCATTGTCGTGATTATCGTCTTCGTTATTTCTCTGGTGGAGAGCCTCTTCATCCTTCCGGCCCACCTGGGACACCGGAGCGAGAAGCCCGACCGGGCAGTTATGGCATGGCTGCACACAAGACAACAAAACTTCAGTAACCGGTTCAGACGGCTGGTCAGGGAACGGTACGGCCCCTTTCTGGACAGTGCCCTCGCCTGGCGGTACCTGACAATCGCCATCGGGCTGGCGATCCTTATCCTCACACTGGTCTATGTGAAAAGCGGACGGATGGGAATCACCCTGATGGAACGAATCGAGTCGGACTATGCCCAGGCGGAGGTCGCCCTCCCATATGGATCAGCGATTGAGAAGACTGAGGCGGTACAGACATCCCTGATACAGGCAGCACGGAAGATTGCCGATGGAAACGGCGGGGAAATGCTGGTCAAGGGTATCTACTCTCGAATCGGGGCTACGGTCAATGGAACAGCAGGCAGCCATACCTGCAGACTGCGCGTTTATCTCACCCCGGCTGATGAGCGCCCTATGGAAACGGGCGATTTTGTGAAGACCTGGCGCCAGGAGGTCGGTGCGATTGCCGGTCTGGAAACTCTCGTCTTCAAGTCCGATGCCGGGGGGCCCGGTTCACGAGCCGCCATGTCCATCGAGTTGAGTCACCGGGATCTGGCTGTTCTGGAAGCCGCCGGAGCGGAGCTGGCCGAGGCATTCAGCTATTTTCCCAAGGTCAAAGACATTAATGATGGTTTCGCTCCGGGAAAGCAGCAGATCGACTTCATGATTCGCCCCGAAGGGAGAGCCCTCGGGTTGACCGCCCGGGACGTGGCAGGTCAGGTACGTAACTCCTTTTACGGGAGCGTGGTGCTGCGTCAGCAACGGGGCCGCAACGAGGTAACCGTTATGGTGCGCCTCCCCGAGACTGAGCGCGCATCGGAGTATAACCTTGAGGAACTGATGCTAAGGACACCGACCGGCCAGGAGGTCCCCCTGCGAGAGGCGGTCACCATGAAGAGGGGACGGGCCTATACGGAGATAAACCGCAGAGGCGGGAGGCGTGTCATTACGGTAACCGCGGACATAAATCCCCCCAGCGAGGCGAGCCATGTCATCAATGCACTCAAGGTGGAAACCCTTCCGGAACTGAAACGAAAGTACGCCGGTCTGAACTACGGGTTTGAGGGGCGTCAGGCGGACCTTTCCGCCAGCATGAAGAGCCTCTTTATGGGACTTATGCTGGCGATGCTGGTTATATACGCCCTCCTTGCCATACCATTCAAGAGCTATATCCAGCCACTGATTATCATGGTGAGCATCCCCTTCGGGATCGTGGGGGCAATCGTCGGCCACCTGCTCCTGGGCTACAGCCTCAGTGTGATGAGTCTGTTCGGGATTGTGGCCCTTACTGGTGTAGTGGTCAACGATTCGCTGGTGTTGATCGATTTTGCCAACCGGCAGCGGGCAAAGGGCAAAAATCTACACGATGCGATTCATACAGCGGCAATAATCCGTTTCCGCCCGATCCTCCTGACATCGCTGACGACCTTTGGAGGACTGACGCCCATCATGCTCGAAACCTCCAGGCAGGCACGATTCATGATTCCCATGGCCATTTCACTCGGCTTCGGGGTCCTCTTCGCAACCCTGATCACCCTGATTCTGGTGCCCTGCTTCTACCTGGTAGTTGAGGATCTGAAGTTGAGAAAACCTTGAGAGTCATCTCCCGCTGGAGTGAGAGAAACAGCTGACATAAAGGATAGATAGGATAAAATACTGGGGTGAGTGAGGGGACTTGAACCCCCGACTTCCTGGGCCACAACCAGGCACTCTAACCACTGAGCTACACCCACCACATATATTTACGTGCCCACATGGCCCCGACGTATCGGAACCGGATAGACATCATTTATGGTACGCCAGCAGGGATTCGAACCCGGGACCTACGGATTAGAAGTTTGGCTGGCGAATAAATTCTTATTATTACTAAGCCCTTGATTCAAGGACTGATTTCCCTAAAACTCCTCAGCAACAACCCCTGTTTTTAATTCCATTTGTTGCTGTTTATTCTGTCTGTTTCCCTACTTTACGAGGCCTTCTATCACAATTTTAGCACATCGGCAAGCAGAGTGTTAAAACTTCTCACATTTAACTCCGGCAATTCATTTTCGCATCTTACAGCTACTAACAAACGATTTTGATCAAAGGGGATCACTAAAGATTAAGTATTGTGTCAACGTCATTCCCCGTGGTTCCCTTGGATAGAACGCGCCTTATGAATTCCAGCGAGGGTAAGTTTTACTGGTTCCTCGCTGTTTCATGTGGGTAGTCTGAATTCAAGTTTACCACCGATGAGGTAAATCATCGTGATCAGGTTTCTCGTTGTACGATATCCCCTAGCCTTGGCTTTGGCAGC
>JAFDBG010000073.1 GCA_019313385.1 Deltaproteobacteria bacterium
CATGGGGTATGGCAATACCATCACCTATCCCTGTGCTTCCAAGCTTCTCTCTCTCCAGCAATATCTCAATCACGGCGCTCCGATCAACATCAATATCGTCGCGCAGAAAGACATCCGCCAATTCAACGAGGACTTCTTTCTTCGTCCTTGATTTCAGATCTTCGATGATAAATTCTTTTTTAAGCATGTCCTTGATGTTCATTATATCTCACCTTCTGCGTCAGCTGTTGGTCTCAATCAGGACATATTTTTCGTCATCACGACGATAAATAACGCTCACCTTTTCTGAGGGAGAATCCCTGTAAATGATAAACATTTTTTTCGATTCGTCCATCTCCAGGATCGCGTCTTCCAGAGACATGGGTTCAAGTATAACCTTCTTTGTCTCCACCACTTTGGAGCTCTCATCATATTCATCATATTCTTCAGAGCCTGGCTCCATGCTTTCGCTTCTGGATGCGACATCCTTGTGATTCCTGGTTTTTTCCTTATATTTCTTCATCTGCCGTTCTATGTTATCTATGACACTGTCGACGGCAAGGGTCATTTCCTTCGCCTCTTCCCTGCCCTGCAAATTCATACCTTTGGCCGACAGTTTTACTTCGGCAACATTTCTGAATTTCTCTATAGACAATGTTACAGTGGCGCTTACAGGTTTATCCACATATCTCTCAATCTTGGAAAGCTTCTTGTCAACATAGTCTTTCAACCATTCTACTGCTTCCATATTCCGAAAGGTAAAAGAAGTTTGCATGCGTGTTCCTCCTCTTAATTAGTTTTCACCAGCTAAATGAGATTCCGCCTTATATTTGAGCCGACAGTAAAAGTCAATCGGCATTTCATCAGAATCAGAAATACTTCTTCCTCTTGGACAAGGGCAATATTCCCAGCATTTCCCTGTATTTCGCCACAGTTCTTCTTGCTATTGATATGCCGCACTCCACAAGTATATCAACTATCTGACTGTCATTATAGGGATTTCTATCATCCTCTCCCCTGACTATCTCTTTGATTTTTTCCTTAACGCTTTGAGATGCTATCTGTAGATCGCCTATTCTGTTTATCCCACTGTTAAAAAAATATTTGAGTTCAAATATGCCTCTCGGCGTATGCATGTATTTATTCGAGGTAACCCTGCTTATCGTTGACTCATGCATTTCTACATCATCGGCGATATCTCTCAGAACCATGGGCTTTAAATAGTTGATACCTTTGTCAAAGAATTCTATCTGGTGTTCCACGATATTTTCCGATACCCTGTAGATCGTTTTTTGCCTTTGCTGAATGCTCTTTATCAGCCAGGTTGCGGACTGCATTTTGTCTTTGATATACTCCTTGCACTTTTCCTCACCGTTGTTTTCTGTGTCGCCCATGATTTTCTTGTAAAAATTGCTTATTCTCAGTTTCGGCAGACCGTCATCATTCAAGACGATCCTGTATGCGTCTCCGACCTTGAAAACGAATACATCCGGAACTATATATTGGGGCCTTTCTTCATTGTAGAGACGTCCCGGTTTAGGATTCAGTTTGACTATCATCAACGCGGCCTGCTGAACGTCATCGACGGAAACCTTCAGTTTCCTTGCTATATTGTTGTAGTTTCTTGTTTCAAGATCCTTCAGATGATTCTCAACTATTTTTCCCGGAAGCAATGAATCAATATCCATAAATCCGATCTGTATCAGCAGGCACTCTTTCAGATCCCGCGCGGCAACACCGGGTGGGTCTAATTCCTGAACATTGACAAGGACCTCTTCAACAAAGGCCGGCTCCACATTCTCTATGGTGGCGATCTCATCGGGGGTTGCCATGAGATATCCGTCACTGTTTAAATTGCCTATGATCTGTTCCCCCACACGCCTTTCCACATCGGTAAAACGCGACAGGTTAAGCTGCCACAGCAGGTGATCTGAGAGAGAGCTTGTTTTGGTAAGCATATTCTCGAAGGGCGGCGCGTCTGTATCCTCATGCTGGTAGGGAACACCCATCGGGCCGAAATCTTCGAGATAGGCATCCCAGTCAAAGTCCTCTTTTCCATCCCCCTCTCCGGTTATTTCCTTTGTCTTCGGTTCAACCTTTATATCTTCAATCTCCGGGATAATTTCTGTCTCCGGATCGTTGTCGGCAGATTGCTCTTCGAGGAGAGGATTTTCTTCAAGCTCCTGGTTTATGGTATCGACCAGTTCTAATCTCGAAAGCTGAAGAAGTTTAATTGACTGTTGCAACTGCGGTGTCATAATCAGTTGCTGCGTCAGTTTAAGAGTCTGTTTGAGTTCAAAAGCCATTGATTTCCCTACAGATCAAATTTTTCCCCGAGGTAAAATTTACGTGCAATTTCACTGCTGGCTATATAATCAGGCTTACCTTCAACAAGGATTGCTCCCTCATTTACGATATACGCCCTGTCACAAACCTTGAGGGTTTCCCTCACATTATGATCGGAAATCAAAACTCCTATTCCCCTTGATCGTAATTTACGTATAATGTCCTGAATATCCGCAACCGCTATGGGATCAATGCCCGCAAAAGGTTCATCGAGTAACATGTACTGCGGAGATGTAACTAGCGCTCTTGTAATCTCTACCCTTCTGCGTTCGCCGCCTGAAAGAGAGTATGCCATATTTTTTGAAAGACCCGAAAGATCCAGTTCTTCGAGAAGCTCGCGCAGCCTTTTCTCTCGTTCCCCTTTATGTATATCCTGTGTTTCCAGAATAGCCATTATATTCTCTTCCACTGTGAGCTTTCTGAATACTGAAGGTTCCTGCGGGAGATAATTTATCCCCCTTCGCGCCCTCATATACATCGGATATTGGCTTATATCCTCGCCATTCAACAATACACTTCCACTATCCTGACGCGTCAGTCCCACTATTATATAGAAGGTTGTTGTCTTGCCGGCGCCGTTAGGTCCCAGGAGACCAATCACTTCCCCTCTGTTGATCTCCAGGTTGACCTCATCAACAACACGTCGCCCATTGTAGGCTTTTACCAGTTTCGTCGCAATTAACTTTTCCAAAGATTTAGCTCTCTTGATTTTGTGGGACAACTCACGTAGTCAGGCTGAAGGGACCGAAAGATCCCGACGAGTCGGGATTTGGCAGAGAAACAGTGGATTCTCGTCCCAAACATGGCTTCAAAATACGCTGTATTCACGTTTTTCCCTAACAGCCTTCAGACTATCCACCTGCTTATTTTCCGGTGTCATCCGGATAGATAGTAGCCGTAACTCTTTTTCCGCCGGTGCCATCTACAACTCCCCTGTTTTCCTCCAGGAAAACTGTAATCCTGTCCCCCCTGATCACGTTGTCTCCCTCCCTCAATACGGCATTGCCCGTCATAATGATTCTTTGCTCCGCATTATAGAAAACGGCCTTGTCTCCGGTGACGATTTTTTTTTCCTTTTTTATGGTAACACTACCTTTCAGCTCAACCCTCTCTATCTTTCCCACGCCCGTCGTTATGTCGGCGAGAGGTTCCCCTGCACCTTCTTTCTTGTCATAGTAGATATACAGTTCATCTGCATTTATTACCGTATCATTCTGAACAGCTACGACATTTCCGGAAAATAGAACAAGGCCCTTATCATCGTAAGCATCCAGCCGATCGGAGGTTATATGTATGGGGCCTTTAGAGGTTGTCTTTATGGGGCTTTCGGCCCCGCACACGCCTCCTGCCGCGGCGAGAGGGAGAATCACCACAAGAGCCAGCATTAGTAAGATTGTTTTTCTCATGTACTATAAGCACCCAATCAAGGTTATTTGTACCTACTCACGTAGTCAGTCTGAAGCTGTTTAGGCTAAAGGCTATTAGACTGACGGCTGTTGTTTTTTTTGTAACCTAAATGCCTTCAGCCTTCCCACCTGAGTAATTGCTGTTATTTCTTTTCTATTGTCACGCTGACATCGGATAACAGGGTTATTTTTTTGTTTCTCAGGGAGAGGTTCATGCCCACCCCTTTCACACAGACACCAGGTTGTGCCATCTTCACCACATCTTTCGTATGGATCGTTTCATTTCCATGTATATAATTCAGGCTGTCCGTCTCGAAACGACCCCCTTTATCCGAGACGGCAACCACATTCCCAGATATATCCATATCTTTTGTATCGGTATGTAAAGAGCCATTCTTGCCCGTTACCGTATACATCTCACCATTGGAAAAAAATAATTTAACCTCAATCTTTTCAAAAAGAGTGACCTCATCTTTCTTGATGTACCTGGCGGTATCCGCATTGATCTCCCATGTCAGATCAGGATCCCCCACCTCGGTATAGTGAAAATCCTTTATCTGAAGATCAACCTTCTCCGAAAGAACCTTCAGAACACCATGCTCCTCCTTGGGGGCAGCGCAAAATATGTATAGAAACAACGCGCCAACAAGAAGAACGCATCCTCCAATGAGCAGTCTCTTTGCGGATATTTTCTTTAACAAAGATTTAATCCAGGGAGATTTGTGAAATTTGACAAGTTCGTATCTCCAAAAATTCTCCCGAATATTTTAGCAAGAGGTGTACCATCTAACCGCAGGCATGTAAAGGGAAAGCCTCATTCTTCAACCCTCATCCCATATCTCGATGTTACATCGCCCCATTCCCCCCGGGCGGTAAGGATCATCTCGCAGATTTCTCTCACTGCTCCCCTTCCCCCTTCCCTCACGGTAACGTAATCGGACTCTGCTTTGACATAATCGAGCGCGTCCGCAACAGCCGCCGAAAACCCTACCATTCTGAACACGGGAATATCTACTATGTCATCTCCCACATACGCGACGCACTCACCCGATAATCCCCTTGTATCAAGTATCTCGCCCAGCACTTTTGCCTTATCTTTTACGCCCTGATAAACATCCTTGATTCCAAGTTCATCAGCACGACGCTTTACCACTTTCGACTCCCTACCCGTAAGGAAAGCAACATCAACGCCGCCTCTCATCAGAAGTTTCAGCCCGTGCCCGTCTCTGACGTTGAAGTTTTTAGATTCGTTCCCAAGGTCGTCAATAATTATTTTCCCGTCGGTCAGCACACCATCAACATCCAAGATCAGGAGAACAACCATCTTGAGCTTTTCAGACAAAGATTTTCCCATAATTTATCCTTCTTTCAGCTTTTATCGGTTTTAACGATCCGGTCTATTTTTTTAAGCATTCCGAGAAGACCCGGAAGTGAATCCAGATGAAGAGAATTGGGACCGTCACACAGGGCGCATTCGGGATCTGGATGCACTTCCAGGAATAATCCGTCAATTCCCGTGGCAACCGCCGCGCGTGCCAGATAAGCCGCCATTTCCCTGTTACCTCCAGACGAATCACCAGCCCCACCCGGAAGCTGTACGCTGTGTGTGGCATCAAAGATTACAGGATATCCCATTCCCCTCAATATGGGAAGCGACCTCATGTCGGCAACAAGGTTGTTGTAGCCAAAGCTTACTCCCCTCTCTGTAATCATTATGTTTTTATTCCCAGTAGAAGTTATCTTGTCTAATATATTTGAGACATCCCACGGAGCGATAAACTGGCCCTTCTTGACATTGACTATTCCGGCAGTCCTGGCAACTTCCACTACAAAATCCGTCTGTCGGCACAAAAATGCCGGAATTTGCATTACATCCAAGACCTTTGATGCCTCTTCAATCTCCCCAAATCGGTGGACATCAGAAAGAATGGGAACCCCCAGCTCCTCCCTGATTCCCCTGAGTATGTCAAGACCTTCTTTCAGACCGGGACCCCTGAAAGAGTTCAGGGAACTTCGATTCGCCTTGTCATAGGATGCCTTGAAGATAAAAGGGATATCAAGCTCCCCTGCAAGGTCCTTCAGGTACAAAGCTATTTTTTCCGTCTTTACGCCATCTTCTATAACGCATGGACCTGCAATCAGCACAAAGGGGGCATTTCCACCTATAACCATGTTCCCCAGAATAATCTGTTCCATTTTCATTGCTCCTTCTAGCTACTGATGCTTCCTCTGCAGCATCCGAATCTTCATACGCGGTATCTTGCGCGCCGCTTCGTTCGAATCAGGATTAACCTGATACGCATTTGTATATTCCCTGAGCGCCTCTTCATACATACCTTTTTTTTCATAGGCCTCGCCCAGTCGGCAGTATACCACATCGTCTTCACTATCGTAACGGATAGAAGCCTTGTAGTTGGCAATCGCCTTGTCTGTATCCCCCTTCAAGGCGAAGGCATACCCTATACCCGAATATAATCCTGCCGCCCTGGGGTTAATCTTGATCATTTTTCTGTAGGCACTTATGGCCTTGTCGTATTGTTTCTCTTCGATGTAATAATTCGCCAATATGGTCAGTACCTCCATAGTGGGCTTGAGCGAAGCAAACTTTTTATATTCGGAGACTGCCTTTTTCCTCTTCCCGATCTTGTCATACGCGAAGGCAAGATTATAGTGGATATATTCGCCCTTCGCGCCATGCTTTATGGCCTTTTCATAATTAGCGGCAGACTTTTTATATTTCTTTAATTCTCCATACGCGAAACCGGCCTTTTCGTATATGGATGCATTTTTGGGCCGGGCCTTTGCCACTTTCTCATACAGGACTACCGCCCTGTCATAGTCTTTTTGCATCAGGTAATACTCGGCGAGCCGGAACCTGGCATCCGCGTCACCTGGTTTGAGCTTCAGCACTTTCCGATATTCCTGAGCCGCCTTGTCATACAGTTTTTCCTTCTCGTACGCCATGGCGAGATTGAAATGTATTGCGGGGTCTTTGGGCTTGAGGGAGATGGCCTTCTTGTAATTCGCTATCTCTTTTCCCAGAAGTCCTTTGTTTCCATATGCAAATCCTATATTAGCATATGCGGAGGCGTTTCCCGGCTGTTTTTTTATAACTTTTCTATATAGATCTATCGCGTCATCATACCTGCCTGCTCTGAGCCAGGCATCCGAGAGAGCGATCATAACATTCACATCACCCGGCATTTTTTTCAAAACTTGTTCATATTGCGCAATCGCATCCTTGTCCCTGCCCATCTTTTCATACGCCTCAGCCAGGTTATAGCGAACGGTGGTGCTGTCGGGGTTGAGTTTGAGCGAAACCCTACAGTTGGCAGCCGCCCTATCCCAGTTTCCCAATCGCGCATAGGAATAAGCGATATTTGCGTAGGCAATATCATCTTTAGGATCTATTTTTATGATTTTCCGATGAATCTCTATGGCCTTACCGTAGTGCTTCCCGCGTATGTATATCTTTGAGAGCTCTATAAGAGAGACCAGATCACGGGGTTCTTGTTTTAATATCTTTTTGTATTCCAGGACTCCCTTATTGGTCATCCCGGATTTTATATACAGTTTCGCCAGCATCTTGCGCGCGTTTATGTCATCCTTTTTCATGCTGACGGCACGTTCAAGATACTCTATTTGGGATTTTCCCGTTTTGGACCCCTTCGCAAATCTCAACCAGTCCTGGGGCGTAATCACTACATCTATCGGGATGGATGTGATGATCTTGTCCCTGTACATAACATCAATTCCGAAAGTCTTGCTGTCGTCCGCTATCTTTCTGTCAACCAGCTCAATTCCATTTAACAGCGTCTCCAGGTCGTTTGAGGTTCCCATTCCCTCGACATCAACCGTAATGCCCCGATTAAAAAGAGCGTTAGTAACTACCTTCTTTATGACAAATTCATCACGATACGAGATCTCGAACCGCTCTCCTTCCTTTAACACATAGTCCTTTCCATTCTTTTCAATGTCGATATAGCGGGTCTGGGGAGTTTTTCCGGCAACACCAACAAGAACACTGTCTTTCATCCTTGACAACCAGGAGAAACCTCCAAGATTTGTCGCCAGTGTGCTGAATACAATGCCAACAATAAAAGCTGCCAGCACAGCAACAACTATCCAGCAGAAAGGAACTCTATTCCCTCCTCTTCGGGGTTCTCTGGTTTCTCTGGTTTCTCTCTTCTTCTCTATAGAGCTGCGATAGTAGTCCATCCCTATCCTCTTGGATGATATTTTCTGTGAATCTCCTTCAATCTCTCACGGGTGACATGCGTGTAGATCTGTGTGGTAGATATATCGGCGTGACCGAGCATCACCTGCACAGAACGCAAATCAGCTCCTCCCTCAAGAAGGTGTGTAGCGAAAGAATGCCTGAAAGTATGAGGGTAAACCTTCTTCCGCAGCCCGGCTTTCCTAACATATTTTTTCACAATCTTCCAGAACCCCTGACGTGTCAGGCCTGTTCCGGATCTATTCAGGAAGATGGTGTTTATCGATCTTCCCTTAGACAATTTACGCCTTGAGCCTTCTATATACCGGTTCAGGCAGTCAAAGGCTGTCATTCCAATCGGGACAATCCTCTCCTTGTTTCCCTTTCCCACAACGATAAGATAACCCGCCTGCCAGTTTATGTTGCTCATGGACAGAGAAATCAGTTCCGACACCCGAAGCCCCGTCGCGTACGAAAGTTCCAGCATGGCGGTATCCCTGACAGCGAGCGGCGTCTTTATGCCGGGCTGCTTTAAGAGAAGGGCCATCTCTTCCCTGCTTAGTATGTCGGGAAGACGCATCCAAACCTTTGCCAGTTCGATGTTGGCTACAGGATTTTCATCAACAATTTTTTCAGTCAGGAGATACTTGTAAAATCCCCTGATAGCAGCGAGCGACCGGTTGATGGAACTGGCAACCAGTCCGCCTCCCTTTAGATTTACGAGAAACGAGATAAGATTGTCGGAAGAAATCTCTCTGATATCCTTAATTCCCGTCTGCTCTACAAACTCCACATACCGGTTCAGGTCCCTGCTGTACGCCTCCAGGGTATTAAGAGAAACGCCCTTTTCAACCGCAAGAAAATTAAGGTATCCATCAACATGATGATACATCGATTCCACCTCATTAAATACAGACAAAAGTCTAAAAGATACCCGCTGGGATTGCAAGCATCATCTTCTCGAAGCGGCAAGGCATGATGGAAGATTTTTGATTTTATGTGCTCATTGCCCAGGATCGCCAAGACATTGACGATCACCTTCCTGCAATACCCATGAAGATAGTATCTTGACGCCGGTATTGAAACAAATTATTACATGCTTTATGCGTTCGAATGAACAGGCGGGGTAGTGTAAAAGAATGTTCGTGATTTGTTATATGTCGTTATTGCTCTCAGTTTTTATATATTTAAGAGCCTCTCTTAAAAGTTTATTGAATTCTTCAGGCTTTTCCAGCATTGGGAAATGACCTGTTCCTTCTATGTAAAAAAGGGTTCCTCGCTGTTTCATGTGGGTAGTCTGAATTCAAGTTTACCACCGATGAGGTAAATCATCGTGATCAGGTTTCTCGTTGTACGATATCCCCTGGCCTTGGCTTT
>JAFDBG010000074.1 GCA_019313385.1 Deltaproteobacteria bacterium
TGTAAGCTCTTCTCGTGTCATTGTTTCACTCCCAACTGTGAAATGGTTCATGGTTGGAAGATATATTCCAAAAAAAATGGATTTGAAAGATGGGTTGGTCGGACGCTTACATCCCAAGAACCGATACTGACATACTATAATACCCCCTCGTACATTAATCTCATCTCCAGTAAAATAGCTTCGTTCGAATCAACCTTGCAAGTGCAAACTCATTCCCATCTGAGAAGGTTTCTGATACCGTACGAGTTACTGAACAAAGCAGTGGGAAAAGGATCTACTCTACAAATCATGCTCTCTGGCATCAGGTGAATTACAGATTCACTCCTCCCATTTTACCCCGGCGTCCCAGGATATCTTATATATCTCCTGATCTACTTTTAGAACACAAGGTGAAAGTGACAAGTCAACCTTGGGAGTGGGTGAGTTTTGAAGAATTTCTACTGAAAAATATCTATAAGGAGGAGAAGATGATGGAGGAGGAGGCTATCAATACTTTCAATGATAATACTGTCGGGAAATCTGTCGAGGTAAAAAGAAAGTTTCAACGATTCGACCGCATAAAAAAGGAATTCCTTTCCGCTCCGATTTGTTTTTGCCCTGATCATCAGGGCGCTTTTTTATTGAAAACTGCCGTGTTAAATGATAGCTACTCGTATCTTTCGTGTCCGTCCCCCCCCATACCCTTAAAAATATGATATGCGTAAAAATGGATTCGAAAAGACATTAGAGGAGATATTCCGGAAAAGGGCTGACGTTCTTTATTGTACGGGTTAAGCCCTCTCCGATGCCCTCCGAAAGGAACCTTTTGAACAGAGTTCATGAGCATATATAATAAGAAAAGAGCCCTGATGATCAATAAAAACCTCAAGGCAAGGGGTATTACTGATGAAAGGGTCCTGAGAACTATGGGAACAATCCCAAGACACCTCTTCCTAGAGGAAGGCCTTCAGGACCAGGCTTATTCCGACAATCCCCTTCCCATAGGTTCCAGACAGACTATCTCTCAACCTTATATTGTGGGACTAATGACCGAATCGCTTGAATTGAGGGGAACCGAAAAGATCCTGGAGATAGGAACGGGCTGTGGATATCAGACGGCTATACTGGCAGAACTTGCCGAGATGGTGTTTTCCATTGAGAGGATAGCATCTCTCGCTTTCAGAGCGCAACGAACACTGGATTCGTTCCACTACCATAACATATTGATCAGGGTCGGAGACGGAACGTATGGATGGAGTGAAGAAGCTCCGTTCGACGCGATTATAGTAACCGCCGGCGCTCCGGAAATTCCCGAAACCCTCAAGAAACAACTGGCCGTCGGGGGAAGGCTTATCATCCCCGTCGGAAGCCGAAGTTCACAGACATTGTTGAGAATCACACGCCTGTCGGAAGAACCGGATGACATAAAAACAGAAGATGTCTGCGGGTGTCGCTTTGTTGACCTGATAGGAGAGCATGGATGGAAGGATTAAGTCCGGATATAGACAAATAGTTAAATGGTTAAGTGGTTAAGCTGGAAGATAGTCTTTATAATTTAAGCAGGTTACAAACATCAAAACAGCATATGTCCAATTATTTTACTAAAAACGAGTATGTCCCAAATTTAACCATTCGACAATTCAACGACTTAACGACTTAACGACTTAATGAGGTCTAAACTTAGAAAATGCTTAGAAGATTATACGACTGGGTTCTTCACTGGGCTGAAACACCCTATGGATCATGGGCGCTGTTTCTCCTCGCGTTCGCGGAATCGAGTTTTTTCCCTGTTCCGCCTGATGTCCTTCTGATCGCGCTGGCGATATCCATTCCTGCCAAAGCATTCCGGTATGCACTGATATGCTCTCTGGGGTCACTTTTGGGAGGTGTTGCCGGATATATGATCGGATACCAGTTTATGGATCTGATCGGATTTGGTATAGTTGACTTCTATGGTTTTACTGAGCAATACAATGCTGTGGGCGAGTTATATAACAGATACAACGCGTGGGCCGTTGGAATAGCCGGGTTTACACCCATTCCCTATAAGATCTTCACCATATCGGCAGGCGCGTTCAAGATAAATTTTGTAATTTTTCTCATCGCTTCAGCGGTAAGCAGGTCCGCGAGATTTTTTCTTGTAGGGTGGCTGATATATAAATTCGGTCCAGGCATCAGGCTGTTTATAGACCGTTATTTCAACATCCTGGCATTTGTATTTGTGGCGCTTCTCATCGGAGGTTTTATATTAATTAAGTATCTTCTGTAATTGGAAGTCTATGCTACGCGACAAAAAAACAGCTTTTATACTCCTCTTTCTCCTGTTATTCATAACTGCCTGTGCAACCACACCCAAGCCAGGCGGCATTTATCACGTGGTGGGAAAGGGTGAAACCCTGTGGAGAATATCCCGGATATATAATTGCGATCCCGACAAACTTGCCGAGGCGAACAACCTGCCTGATAATAATATCGAAGCAGGAAGCGTAATATTTGTTCCCAATGCCGCAAGCGCCGTTTCCGTCAAACCCGTTACACCGCCGACACGCGAAACACATGGCACAATAAAAAAGGAGCCTTCCAGGGCTGTTCAGAAAAAACCCGGTGGAACTATTCACAGGGATAAGCCGTCTGTCTCCAAAAAAGTACCGGTTAAGAGTGCACCCAAATCCTACAGACCCCGTTTTATATGGCCGGTAGATGGCAAGGTGTCTTCAAAGTTCGGCATATACAAAGGGATGCGGAATAACGGAATCAAGATAAACGGGAAGGATGGGATGCCCGTTCTTGCCTCCTGGGACGGGACTGTGATACATTCCGCGCCCATAAAATATTATGGAGAAACCATTATCATAAAACACAATAGCACCTACTCGACGGTTTATTCTCATTTGAAGAAAAGGATGGTGAATACGGGACACACCGTCAAAAAAGATGAGAAAATAGGACTTCTGGGGAAAGAAGAGAAGGCCGGGAAATCATATCTGTACTTTGAAGTACGATACAAAAACAGGGCAAAAAATCCCCTCTATTATCTGCCCAAAAAGAAATGATTCTGTTGGTTTATAAGGAGGAACAATGAGACTGGACAATGACATCTATGTTTACGAGTGGACGAATCCGATGGAAAACAACTGTAACAGCTTTTTCATAGGAGGGAGCGTCCAGGCGCTTATAGACCCGGGTCTAAAGGTGTTTCTTCCCGATCTTCTTAAGAGAATGGAAGAGGACGGGATAGATCTGAAGAATATTAAATATGTAATAAACACTCATTCACACCCTGATCACTTTGAGGCATCCGAGGCCTTTGACGGCGATAAAAATATAAAGATAGGGCTGCACAAAGACGGGATTGATTTTCTGGATGGTAAAGGTGGGGGCCTGTATGGAATGTTTGGATTAGACGTCCCGAAAGTCGACATAGACATGGTGCTGGAGGAAGGACCCATCAAGCTCGGAGATGAAGATTTCGAGATATTGCATGTACCCGGTCACTCGCCGGGATCAATTGCCCTGTACTGGCCCTCCAAAAAGGCCCTCTTCCCCGGAGACGTGATATTCAGCCAGAACGTCGGGAGAACGGATTTCCCCGGAGGCAGCGGAGACCTCTTGAAGAAAAGTATCAAGACACTTTCAGGGCTTGATGCCGACTGTCTCCTCCCTGGTCATATGGAGATCATCACCGGAAACGAAGATGTAAAAATGAACTTTCTGTTTGTAATAGAGCGCGTATTTCCCTACATATAAAAAATTTGTAGCCGTTCACGGTTTGCAGTTATCGGTGCACGGTTGGAAAAACTGTGAACTGTGAGCCGGCAACCGTGAACGGTTACGAAAAATTATGCATCCGAATCCAGGACATAGGCAAAGATAAGGGGTGCCACTATAGTGGCGTCCGATTCTATAATGTAACTCGGTGTATCCGCAGCTATTTTTTCCCATGTAATCTTTTCATTCGGCACAGCCCCGGAGTAGGAACCATAGCTGGTAGTGGAATCGCTGATCTGGCAGAAATAACTCCAGAGCTTTACGTCTTTCATGCCCATGTCCTGCCTTAACATGGGCACCACACAAATGGAAAAATCACCGGCGATACCTCCCCCTATCTGAAAGAACCCCAAGGGATGATCCTGGTAAGTATCCCGGTACCATTGTGACAGAGACATCATATATTCGATGCCGCCGCGCGCGGTATGGACGTTTTGGATATCGCCCTTGAGACAGTGAGCGGCATAGACATTGCCGAGGGTGGAATCTTCCCAGCCGGGGACAAATAAGGGAAGATTCTTTTCACATGCCGCAAGCAGCCAGCTGTCTTTGGGGTCAATCTGATAGGGCTCAAACTTACCTTCGCGAAGGAGGCGATAGAAAAACTCGTGAGGAAAGAAACTCTCCCCTTTTCTGTCCGCTTCCATCCAAACCTCCAGCATCTTATGCTCAATGTGCCTCATCGCCTCTTCCTCGGGGATACAGGTGTCGGTCACTCGATTCAAGTGACGCTCCAGGAGTTTCCGTTCGTCGGAAGGTGTCAGATCCCGGTAGTTCGGAACACGGAGGTAATGGTCATGCGCCACCAGATTGAAGATGTCTTCTTCCAGATTGGCTCCAGTGCAGCTGATCGCATGCACCTTATCCCTGCGTATCATTTCCGCCAGAGAAATGCCTAACTCAGCTGTACTCATGGCGCCGGAAACCGCCATCAGCATCTGGCCGTCTGAAGACATCAGACGCTGATAACCCTCCGCCGCGTCCACAAGGGCGGCGGCATTAAAATGTTTGAAGTGACGCAGTATAAAGGCCTTGATTGTATTTGTTTCCATAATCTCCCCAATTGATTTTTCAAGATTGCGAGACCAGCCTAACATAAATCATTTTCAAAAACCACATTTCCCAAAGATTCTCTCCCGACTGGGGCTATAGCTCGTCGCCGATGCTCCTCGAAATGACAAAGTTCAAAGTTCTCAGTCCATACTTGATAATTACCCCTTTTTCATATAGATTTTGCGGGACGGCTTGAAGTGAAAGGAAAAAACCTTATGAGCAAGAAAGATGCCTTTTATCCCGACTGGTATGAAGACATTCCCCACGCCAAATCGTACAGGACCATCCTTAAGTGGGGCGGAATGGACAAGTTCAAACATCCAAACAGGGGGCTGTATAAACTGTTAAAAGAATCCTTTGACATGACGGACGAGGATTTCAGGGCTCCGCATGACATGGGTCTCGAAGAAGTATCCTTTCAGATGCCTCCAACCCTCTCTCCCAAAAACATGGAGGCATTCAAAAAGATTGTCGGAGATGAAAACGTCAAAACGGACAATTTTTCACGCCTTGAAGTGGCATACGGCAAGACCACCTATGACATATTCAGGCTCAGAGAAGGGATCGTGGAGAATCTCCCCGGCGCGGTGATCCATCCACGGAACAAGGAAGATATTTCGGAGATAGTGAAATACTGCAACGAGGAAAAGATACCGGTATATGTCTTCGGAGGCGGCTCATCGGTTACAAGAGGATTTGAGTGCATGCGGGGAGGAGTCACTCTCGACATGAGAACTCACATGAAGCGCATACTGAAATTGAACGAGGAAAACCACACAGTCACGGTGGAGCCGGGGATCTTCGGGCCGGATCTGGAGAACGCTCTGAATAACGCCCCAGGGCGTCTGAACGCAAGCAGGGCATATACATGCGGGCATTTTCCACAATCGTTTGAATATTCTTCGGTCGGGGGATGGGTGGTAACGAGGGGGGCCGGCCAGAACTCCACCTATTACGGCAAGATAGAAGATATGGTTGTGTGCCAGGAATATGTCACACCCGCGGGAATAATCAGGACGGATGAATACCCCGCGTCCGCGACCGGTCCCTCCATCGATCAGATAATGATGGGAAGCGAAGGAACCTATGGTGTCCTTGTTTCCGTGACGCTGAAGGTTCGCCGTTACAATCCCGGCAACACCAGACGTTTCAGCTTTATCTTCAAGAACTGGGATGACGGCATCAACGCGGCAAGGGAGATCATGCAGGGAGAATTCGGCTACCCTTCCGCGTTCAGATTATCAGATCCCGAAGAAACCGATGTCGCCATGAAGCTTTATGGCGTGGAAGGTACCATCATTGACAGGATGCTGAAACTGCGGGGATATAAATCAGGAGAGAAATGCCTCCTCCTGGGAACCTCCGATGGCAGCAGGGGGTTTACCCGGCTGGTTAAGCATAATATCCGGAGAATATGCAAGAGATATGGGGCCATGTATACAACGGGTTTCGTCACAAGGAAATGGGAACATAGCAGATTTACCGACCCTTACATGAGGGAAGACCTGCACGATTTCGGTGTTATCATTGATACGCTTGAATGTGCCGTTAACTGGGAACAACTGAGGTATGTCCACAAACATGTCAGAGAATACTGCAAGAGCAGACCCCGAACGATCTGTATGACACACTGCTCCCATTTTTACCCGCAGGGGGCGAATCTATATTTCATATTCATCGGCAAAATGGATAAGGATGAATTCGTGGATTATCACAAGGGGGTTCTCGATGCCATTCAGCGATCGGGAGCCGCCATAAGCCATCATCACGGGATAGGAAAACTGTTCGCCCCGTGGCTGGAAGGCCAGATTGGAAAGAATGGATTAGACGTCTTCAAGGCGCTGAAAAAGCATTTTGACCCCAATAACATAATGAATCCCGGCGGGACACTCGCCCTGGACATGCCTGATTCCGAAAAAAGATTTACGAAGAAGGATTAGGCCGCGGGATCATTTGTCCGGGCCCACCAAACCCTTCGCAAGCCACCTCTGCATCAAGAGGAAAATACAGGGACACTTCCCGTATTAATTCACCTTCTCGCTCTTCTCCCCAAAAATAGTCGCTGTCACTTTTTTTTTCCTTTTTCGCTCCCATGTGGCTAACTCGTTCAAATACAACGGCATTGCTATCCTCCTTCCTGCCTAGGGTCAGCACTTCCTGGTGTTTTCGGGTGCGCGGTTTTATATGATTCTCTTGACAGCGAACGTTGCCGGTCACTTGGCGGCTAATAACACTATAATAGCACATCAGAAGAGACACTGGCCAATTGAAAACTGTATTTAATCAAACGCTCGCCTTCGCCGCTCAAGTGAACTGGATGGTTAGAATACTTACCAGTCATGATAAGATGAATTTGAAAGTGATACGCTCCATCCCTTTATGCCATATTTGTTTAAAGCTGATGCCACACTACTACTAGCTAAATACTGATTAGAAGTTGGACCAACTACTATTTTGCAAATAGCATCATCTAATTGAAAGGGTGAATATGGTATTAGCATGCTTTTACCGGGCCTTACGCTCCACATTGGATGATTCGTTGGAAAAGGATCAGAAATTAACCTCCATTCTCGTTCTTCTTTGAAAGACGAATGCTTGATCATAGGGGCAACTTGAATAAAATCTGCTATTAGATTTCTTAATGCCTTATCGAGAGATGGGTCTTTTTGTTCGATTTGCTCTTTATTTAATTTGATGGTGGCATGAATGAATCGTGAAATTATTGGTTGGATTAATGCAGTATGCTCCACGTGAGTATATGCACAAGGCCGCAAATTATATTTTTTCCGTTTTGCAATGGAACCTAAGCGTCCATGGTCAAAGCCAACGGCATAACCAGCTCCGGAAGGGCAATAGCTGCGCCATTGACTCAGCAGATCCTCTTCTTCAGAGAATGACGCGACATGAATACTTAAATTCTCGAATTGTTCAAATTTGTCACTGACCCCCTTTATTAGGCTATCTTTAGAAGCAACTACACCTGCTTTATCAATTTCAGAACTCAATGTTTGTTTTGCACATTCAATCGCGAGGTTAAATTCTTTAGAATCGTTGAGATAATGAATATTTGAAGTCCATATCTCATTTTTATCTAAAATTCCGAGTAATCCTTCCAAGCCGGTATAATGGTATAGAACTGTTGGGACTCTCACATCATTCATTATTTTTTCCATTCTAACGACTAGGGTAACCAGCCGCGCCGGAATGCACGAATAAAAAACGGGCGGCTATTCGCGGTCTGCGTTTACCCGATGGTTATGTTTCATGAGCGAGTTGACATTATTTGTAAATTAGCTCGAATATGTTAGGTTCATTTTCGGAGTCAGTTTCATCAGAAAGCTCGCTTTCGTCTATTGGATTAATGGTACAATCCATATTCAGAAAAGAGATATCAAGTGCCTTTAACTTTTTGAAGTAGTCATCTGAATCAGTTAAATTCAACCCGTTTTGGTTATTTAGCCAATCTCTTTTTTCTGCTTCATAACATAGTATCCAACAGGAGTCATAAAGACCATTAGTACTCATTAATGTATTCCAATAATTAAGATCTAAATTATATGTGTAAAAACCTTTTTCCCGAGCAGTAAGAACTGAAAGAATAGCAAGGGGGTCGCTTAATGAAGAAAGATTATTAATTTTTTCATTAATTTTAATTTCCAGTTGATCAAGTATGAATAAGGCCCAGCAAACCTCAAAGCCAAAATTATTTTCAACACCTCTTTGGGCAATTTTCAGGAAAGATATCTTTATTTTTTCTAAATTCAAATCATAGCCATAAGATTTATAAGAGATTAGGAGTTTAGAAATAACTGTAATTGATTTTATCTCTGTAGAAGCTATCTGTAACAAAATTGATTCGATGATATCCCAATTTACCTTATGAATTTTTACAGGCAAAATTTTTGTAAGAAAACAGTGGAATGAGTTTTCATGTGGATGAATTTTATACAATTCAATCGATAGGTTATAGATGTGGATAATATCAAGTTTTTGCTCTGAAACACTTTTCCTTATTTTGTAATTTTTAATTGTTTGGAATTTGATACTCTCGACAGTAACTGGCATTGCTTGAATACTTGATTTGTTCTCATTGTTGGTCAATTCGAAATTACTCAAAGCTCTATTAATTTTTAATTCTAAAATTTCTGCTTGAGCATAGCTGTCAGCAAACAAAAAGAAGTCATCTATGAATCTGATCCAGTTAAGCTCAGGTTCAGAAGATTGTATAGTTTTGTCTAATGCAACACCTATAATTTCTGATATTACTCTAGATGTGTCAGGCCCTATGGGTATGCCAAGTGTCTGACCATCTTGCATGTTTCTAACTAAGCGATCCAGTTTATTTCCCCACAGTTTATCAGTTCTATCACGCTTTGATTCGGTTTTACCGTGTATCCTGCATTCTCGGGTTATTTTATATGCACAGGTGAAGGAGCCTCAAATGCCTGAAAAAGCTTCGCCTGCTTTTTAGTAACCTCACCCCAATGCCCTCGTCTCCCGGCATGT
>JAFDBG010000075.1 GCA_019313385.1 Deltaproteobacteria bacterium
TGAGCACTGCGATGCGCTCTCCCCGTCCCTTGGTAATCTCGCCCCGATCAGGCTCAAGCTGACCTGCCAGGATATTCAGAAAGGTGGATTTCCCGGAGCCGTTCGCCCCGATCAGGCCGTAGCAGTTGCCAGGGGCGAACTTGATATTGACGTCTTTGAAGATGACTCTCTTGCCATAGGAGAGAGCAATATTGGATGCGGTTATCATAGTGGTGTCCTTATAATAAAAACCACGGGGAAACTTCCCGTGGCATAGAGTGTTTTAGGTTAGAAAAAGTTCTGACAAGTCCGGATTAATCTTCTTGAAGGGAAGGATTCTCCTCTTCCGCGGCAGGGGTTTCCTGTTTCTCCAGCTTGCGCTGTTTCTTTTCTTCCTTCTTCTTTTTCTTTGCAAGTTCTTTCTGGCGCTTTTGAAATGAATAGTTTGGTCTGCCCATAATTATGTCCTTATCGATACTTCTTGTTGGGCGCAAAAAAGACTTTGCGCTAAAAAAAGATCCCGCGGATTTAAGTAATCAGCAGAAACTTCAACGGCAACGAACGATGCTCGGGAAACAACGAGGTTAACGAAGACAATCTGAAGGGAAGGAAATTTGCTCCCAACAGTGAATTTGCTTTTACCTGATGGAATACTGATGCGTGTATACACTATTGTGCAGATTTTGCAATGAAATAAAAGATGCTCAGAAATGACAAAATTGAAAGTCCCACGAACCTTTTTTCCTATGGGGCCATTTCCGACGTGCAAAATTAACACATTTCCGATAATCATTGACAATAGATATGTCCTGCAATAAAAGGAGTGCTCCGTCCCGACGAGTCGAGATTTCGCGCGTGACAGATAAAAGAAGCAAATCAAAGAAAGGGTATACTATTGACGGGAACACTGGTTAACACAGGATCTATTATTGCGGGAGGATTGATAGGGATATCCGTGGGGGGATATCTTCCTGAAAGAATCAAGACGATCATGGTACAGGCTCTTGGACTTTCCGTTCTGCTGGTTGGTATACAGATGGCTCTTACAGTTACGAACCTTATCGTGACCATCGGCTGTATGCTGGCAGGCGCTATAACCGGTGAACTGATCAAAATTGAGTATTGGGTTGAACGTTTCGGGGAGTGGCTCAAAGAACATACCAGATCGAGCTCTTCGACCTTTGCGGAAGGATTCATGTCTGCTTCCGTCCTCTACCTCACGGGCGCGATGATGATCGTGGGCTCCATACAGGATGGCACTATCGGAGATTCGACAACGCTCTACGTAAAATCTCTCCTTGACGGTGTGATAGCGATACCTCTTGCGTCAACCTTCGGCATCGGGGTTGCTTTTTCCGCGATTTCCGTGTTTCTGGTTCAGGGAAGCCTTACCCTCCTCGCGTCACACCTGTTGTTTATGCAGGATCCGGATGTCCTGAATGCTGTTACTGCCACGGGTGGATTGCTTATCGTAGGGATAAGCACGAATCTTTTGAAAATAACAAAAATACGCATAGGGAATTTTCTGCCCGCAATCTTTTATGCCATCGCGTGGGCTGTGTTTGTCTAAGGGGAAAAAGTTATGGAGATAGGTTTAATCGGTCTGCCGAATTCCGGTAAGACGACTATTTTTAACGCGCTGACAGGGCGCGCGGCGGAGGTTACTGCATATACTGACGCGACTTCCAAGCCTAATGTTGCCGTTGTGGATGTTATTGATGAAAGGATAACGCGTCTTTCTGAGATGTATAAGCCCAAGAAGACAATCTATGCGACGGTGCAGTTTGTAGATTTCGCGGGACTCGCGCGTGATTCAGCTGGTAAAGCATCATTTCCGGACGCCTCCATAGGAATGATGAGAAATGTCGATACGCTTGCGCTGGTAGTAAGAAACTTTACGAATGTCCTGGATGAACCCCCTGCGCCGGTCAGCGATATTGAACAGATGGAAACAGAGCTATTGATCTCCGATCTGATAATCTGTGAAAAACGACTGGAGAAGATCGAGCTCAGCCATAAGCGTGGTCAGAAAACGCCCGCGTCTCAGCTGGAGGAAAAAATTCTGCGTAATATCCTGGATTGCCTGAACGATGGCCGACGCATTACAGAAATAGAACTTGGCAGAGACGAGCAAAAGATGATGAGCGGTTTCCAGTTTTTGACGGCAAAACAACTTTTGATTGTGCTGAACTCGAGTGAGGATACATTCGGGAAGGATCAGGACCTGATAAAGGAGGTCGGTAAAAAGCACACCGTGGTCGAATTTGCCGGAACCTTTGAAATGGAGCTGTCCTCTCTGGATGATGATGAGAGACAGCTTTTCATGGAAGACATCGGGATAACGGAATCGGCCAGAGATCGCTTGAAACGGTCTGCGTATGAGATTTCCAGCTCCATCAGTTATTTTACCGTCGGAACGGATGAAGTGCGTGCATGGAATATACATGAAGGCCAGTCCGCGGTTGAGGCCGCGGGCGTCATACATTCAGATCTTGCCCGGGGATTTATTCGCGCCGAATGCTTTTCCTATGACGACCTGATTGAATGCGGCTCCGAAAAAGGGGTTCACGACAAAGGGCGTTTTCGCCTGGAAGGGAAAGACTATATAGTCAAAGATGGGGATATACTTGCCATCCGGTTTAGTGTATGATCTTCCCGGTTTGGGGGTAATCCCCACTTCGATTTCAGACGATTACAGTGACATTGGGTACAACGATGAACACGTGCTTCCGAACAGCATGGCTGACGCTTCTCGTCGCCCTCTCTCTCCTCAATCCGGGACTCCTGCCTGTAGATTCCAACGGCTGTTCCCACGCCTCTGAACCAATCCCTCCCGCAAAAACACTCGTAAAAACCGATTCTTCGAATGAGACAGTATCTGCGTATGCCGTTCAGGTAACAGCGTGTAGCGAGGAAGAAAACGCGCGAGGCGTATGGGAAAGACTCAAAGATAAAGGATACACGCCGCATATCTGTTCATGGGAGGATCACTCGGGTAAATTGTGGCATTCAGTTTTCCTCGGTGTGTACAAAGATTCCGCCGAAGCCGGGCTTGTGGCGCGCCGGTACCGGGAAGCGGAGGGAAAAGCCGTCTTCATCAAGACCCTTGACAGCCGTGTCATAGAGGCCGGAGAAGCGGAGAACTCTTATCCCGGTAAATCCGTGGACTATCGGCAGACTGAAGCGGTTGTACCCGGTAAGGAAGATAGTATTCCGGGAGAGTCTCAGGCCGTCCGTAATGAAATGCTTGGGATGGCGGAAGACGAGGAGTTCGGCCCGGAGTTTATCTACAATGGGTTCATAGAGTTTGAGAGCTTTGTCAATACCGGAACGAGCGGAAGTTTCAGAGAGAGGAACAAAAAGAACGAGATCAGGAATCGTCTCCAGATGAGGTATGGGACGGAGAACCTCTTCCTCTTTTCCGTCTCGAACATGTATTTGTTCCAGACGTACCTGAACGAGAGGGCGAATGACCGCTACCGGTACGCGAAAGATCAGCAGGTATCGAGAAACCTGAGGCTCTCGTCACAGGAGGCCGAGCTATCCTTCGACGAGCTTTATCTCAACTACGGCGGGGGAAGTTTCAGGCTGCGTGCGGGGAATCAGATATACGGCTGGGGGACGGCTGATGCCTTTAATCCGACGTCATACTTCAACCCATCCGACATGCGGGAGATACTTTTCAGGGACGACGACGAGAACAAGGTCGGGGTCCCCTCCCTGTCCGGGATGTTCTTCCTGGGTGATTATACGCTGGAGGCCGTCTTCGTGCCGGTGCATATCCCTCCAATTATGGCACCCGAGGGGAACTTCTGGGCGCTCGCGATAAATAACAGTTTTCCCCTGCCGATCGTTTCCGATGAGCCGGAGAGACTCGGTGCCGATATCAACAATGTCGGGTACGGCGCCCGGCTGTCGACCAGCAGGGGAGGGGTCGATATGTCCGTGAGCGGATACCGCGGCCCGGACAAAGACCAACTCTTCCTCCCGGACAAGATTATTCTCCAGAGCACAACACCTGTCGCGCTCCAGGTCAGGTCGCAGACCTCCATCGTCACGATGTTCGGTTTCGACATCTCCGCGGCGCTGGGTGACTTCGTCGTCCAGCTCGAGGCCGCTTATTCCCCCGACAAGGCTGGGGTCGTCGAACAGAATGTTACCAGCCTGACCCTTCCGTTCGAGATCGACAGGGCTCACCACATATCCTATGCCGCCGGATTCAACTATTTTATCCCCATGGACAGACTGATAGAAAGGCACACGGGCGATGCGGTCTTCACCTTCGAATGGTTCCAGTCAAAATACTTGGACAGTGGTCTGTATCCCACATACTTTACAGATATCATCACCTGTAAATTTGAAGACAGCTATTTTGATGGTCATATCACGATGGAAATCAAGGGTATCTTCGAAACGCGGAACGGAGGAACGATATTCTGGCCGGAGATAGGGTATGATTTTCAGAATGGCCTCTCCATCAAACTGGCATATGCCGGCATATGGGGGGAGGGGGCAACAACACTGGATGGCACCTCAATCTTTCATTACTTCAAGGATAATGACGTAGTGATGGGAACGGTTCGTTATGAATATTAAGGAAAAAAAGGTCAGGGGATTCATTCGCAATGGCCCCGGAAGGATACACTCTCGGATATCCCATACACAACTTTTGATTATATCTCGATAATCTCAGTGTATTTCTACCGGGGTTGTTGTTGAGTACCTACTACTCCCCAGAACTGTTTCGGAAGAAAATCGATTATTACCGTTTGAAAGTCTGACTATAATATTTTTTGACAAGATATCATAATGGAGTTAGTGGTTTAGCATATTTTTCATCTTGAACGCATCATATATGCTTTCGAACACACGTAAACCCCAGAGGGGGGGGAGTTATGGTCTGATTATCATACGTACCTGTTTCTCACAATGAGAGATGGGGTTTTTGTTTTTTTGTTATGGCGGATTAATTACTTGCTTCTGACACCGCCAAAGAAGAAGCTTGAAAAGGACGAGTCAATATTTTATAATAGCAGGAGGAATCAGGAAATCAGCGTTCGACATTTCCAATCTACCTGCAACTGTTTCGATTATCTATCTGATGAGTCGTTTTGTCATTCTGAAATTCATCTTCAACATGATGTTTCTAGCTGAGATTTCACCGTTTCTTGTAAATTAATTTCTCACTTAAGAGGAGATAATTATGCAAGGTCTCGTAAAGAAGGTTATTGCCTTCCTGTGCAGACAGACCTGGATATTTCTCAGACTTTCTCTGTAAGTAAACTGGGCAAAGATCATTTTTCCGGAATTCATGCTCTGCCTCCGTTTAATCGATACAGGAGACTTGCACATCCAGGGAATAATTTTCAAATCGAAAAAATGACATCTAGGCTATAAAGGATGAAATATCGTTGTGTTAGGGTAATATAAAACGTCAACCTTGGAAAGCGGTGATAGTAGATAAATCTATGACTTGCTAAACGAAATTTGTGGTGATCCAATTCGATGGATCTTGCAGAACCATTAACTTAAGGAGGCATAAAATGAATAGTCAAATGAAAAGAGGGTGCTTTACAGGCGTATTGATTTTCATGCTGTTGTTTATTAGTGCTTTTCCCGTAAATGCCAAAATTGTTAACAAAGTAGACAACTTTGTTATCTTTCTCGATCAATCGGGTTCCATGTACCTGACTCATGAAAGTTTGAATGAGGTTAATATGATTCTTGCTAAAAAGGTGCTTCTTGATATGAACGATAAGATTCCGGAGTTGAACTATCGCTGTGCAGTGGATCTTTTTGCTCCGTGGGAAGAAGTCCTGGATCCCATGTCTTACAACAGACTGGAGGTTGGCGGGGCTTTGAATGCTGTCTTGGATGAAAATGATTTTTTTAGTCGGTTCACTCCGATGGGGGATGGTATATATTCTTTGAATACCGTCTTGGATCAGATGCCGGGTAAAACGGCGGTGATTCTTGTTTCTGATGGAAAGGTTAACAGAGGCGAAGATCCGGTGAACGTGGCCAGAAACACTCACTCAAAGTATCCTGATGTTTGTTTTCATGTGATTTCCCTTGCAGATAATGAGAAAGGGGAGGCGACACTGAGACAAATCAGCCAGCTAGGTAATTGTGTTTACGTAAAGGCTGGTGACTTGCTTAAAAACGAAGGAATGTTCGATCAGTTTATGAAGGATGTCTTTTATGAGGATGTTGAAGAACCTATCGTGATTGTTGAAGAAACTGTCGAAGTCGTTGAAGAAATTGTAGAGGTCATGCCGGAAAGGATTGTCCTTTGTGGAGTCCGGTTCGATTCGAACAGCCCCAATATTAAGCCTGAATCGATGCCGGTGCTGGATGAAAACGTTATGTTATTGAGGCTGCATTCTGAAGTACATGTGGTCATCGAAGCTCACACAGACTCTATGGGCTCAGAAGATTATAACTCAATGCTTTCTTTGAAGCGTGCCGAAGCCATTTACAACTATTTTGTCAGTCAAGGAATAAGTGCCAATCGTATGGAAGCGGTCGGACGCGGTGAAACAATGCCAATTGCAGATAACAGCACAGCAGAAGGTCGTGCCATCAATCGTCGTGTGGAAATACAGATTATCCAGTAAGCAAACTCAGGAATCAGCGGGGTGGAAAGGATTGTAATCTTTCTTCCCGCTCTTCCTTTAATGGACAAGCAATAAGGAATATGCCCTACAAGAAATTCCCAAAACACGCAAAACCCTTATCTGATGCACCGAATTGGGGATATCGCGTTCGTCGGGGTGGTCTCCGGGGAAGAACAAAAACTTTGATAACAGGAGGGTCAAATGGCTAAAGTACTATACAGATTATGTTTGCCGATTCTGTTTCTTTTCATTTTTGGGGCGGTATGTCCGACACATGCCGATACCGGTGATTTAATCACTATTCTGACGGATAAACTCGGAGTTACCCAAAATCAGGCGACTGGCGGTGCCGGTGCTCTTTTCAAATACGCGAAGTCCAAACTTAGTACTGGTGATTTTTCAACGGTCGCCAAGGCACTCCCAGGGACAGATTCCCTTATCTCGGCTGCCCCTGAAACGAGCGGTTCTTCTGGCCTGCTCAGCGGGTTAAAATCCTTCGCGGGTAAAAAGTCCACGTCGGCAACTACCATGAGCAGTTTAGCCGGGATCTTTTCTAAGCTTGGAATGAAGCCCGATATGGTGGGCAAATTTATCCCTATAGTTCTCGAATATGCACAGTCGAAAGGGGGTACGACTGTTATGAACATACTCAAGGGAGTTCTGCTATAACATCATACTGATGCTTCGCTAAGAACTGGCTGCGAAGTTTATATCGGACAAGGTTTTGAGAGGAAATATGAGGAAAGAGGAAATATAGGGACGCTCTTTCATATATTGACATATAGAATACAATCTATTACGAAAATAGACATGCCACGTAGATCAAGAATAGATGCGCCTGGGGCGCTACATCTTAGATCTAAAATCGTAGCTGGCCTTAAGTTTCTGGATAAATATGCGTATAGTGGTCATTCCGTGGTAATGGGAAGAAAAAAGAACGACTGGCAGGATACCGATTATGTCCTCAAATTATTTAATACCAGGTTGTCATTAGCACGCAGGCAGTATCGCGGATATGTTAGTAAGCCAATCAACAAGCCGTGGTGAAAAGATTGCAAAGGAAAACAAATTAAATTTATTGTAAAGCGATTAATCAATATATCAAGGAGCGTCCCCACCTATAACAGGCCTTCAGATCATTTATGGTTTAATTTTTCAACCACTCTCTTGTGATAGATCTCTGTCTCCTCAAGGAGCGGGGATCCCTTGCCTAAGGTTTTCAATTTCATAATTTTGTAGTTGATCCTCTTGAGATGATGGTACATCTCTTTTTCATCCTGTATTTTATCTAGCATGTCTTCCATCTGTCTGATTTCTTTTTTGAGCTGAAGCTCAGGCGGGATGCAACCCGCATTTTTCAGGATCTTATAGGCCAACCTGAGCTCTTCGGGGATATGACTGTCATCTTCAATTTTGAGCGGCTCGCCGCTTCCGGGAAGATTATCAAACTCGCCCCTGTCCTGAGCTTCTTTGATTCTTTGCTCTATTATTCTCTGAAAGATCGACATAATTGAACCTCTAATATCCCGGGCATCATGTTTAGTTGATGTAAAGGGTTCAATGATTCAGGCGGCCGAATGCCTTGAGTATAATCTTGACCCTTTGACCCGTTATTATCTATTCTACTGACTCTGTTGAGAGCGATGCATAATATAAAAAAATATTGGTTCTTGTCAAGGACAAGGATTTGGGAAATATAGGGGACGCTCTTTCATATATTGACATATAGAATACAATCTATTACGAAGATCGACATGCCACGTAGATCAAGGATAGATGCGCCTGGGGCGCTATATCTCAGATCTAAGATGTAGCTGACCTTAAGTTTCTGGATAAGTATGCGTATAGTGGTCATACTGCAATAATGGGAAGAAAAAAAACGATTGGCAGGATACCGATTATGTTCTCAAATTATTTAATACCAGGTTGTCATTAGCACGTAGGCAGTCTCACGAATATGTTAGTAAGCCAATCAACAAGCCGTGGTGAAAAGATTGCAAAGGAAAACAAATTAAGTTTATTGTAAAGCGATTAATCAACATATCAAGGAGCGTCCCCTAATCCTGTTCAAGAAGGAGAAGTTGTACTGTGAGTATTCCAAGTAACGCTACATCAGGGGCTGGTGCATCCTCCGGCAGAGACGATCAGGATCAGAGCGGGAGACGGAACGGCTGCTTGCCCGGTGTCCTTCGTATCCCCAGCGTATTAAACTGGCAGTTCCCGAATCGGAAGGCCGCTTGCCGGGGGACGAGCCCGCAACGGCGGCGGGCTTTGGTCAGCTCTTCTCTCGCAGATATATCAGGGCAACCATTTTTGCCTCCGTTCCCTGGTTTTTTCAGGATCTGGGGACTTACGGTATCGGCATCTTTACACCCACCATCCTGGCCACTGTTATCGGCGCCAAGACCATCCACATCCATAACATCGCCAGCATCATCCATACTGATACGCTGGGTAGGGCGGGTACGACTACAGGTGCTCGGGTTTATCGGCTGTGCCGCCGGTCTCTTTCTTGCGTCCCTGTCGCTGGGTACCGAGGGGGGAACAAAGATGTTCTGTATCTTTGCGGGGTTTATGCTCTTCAGTTTTATGACCAATATGGGACCTAACGCCATGACTTGTCTGATCGCGGGGGAGGTGTTTCCCACTCATATTCGCGGGAAGGGCGCGGGGTTTGCCGCATCCTTTGCCAAGGAGCGTCCCCTAATCCCCTGATGGTTTTTCTCTTTCCCCTGCTGTTGCGGAGTATCGGCACGGAGGCCCTTTTGTACGGTCTCATGGGGACCTCGCTGCTGGGCGCCGTGGTTACCTTGGTCTTTCGCATTGAGACAACGGGGATCAATCTGGAAAAGATTGGGTAGGACCGGTAGAGACAAGTATGTATGAAATCGGGGACTTACGCATTTAATCTAATGGAGTTTTGTGGATTACGCTCAAGCATAAATCCCACCCTGTTTTTAAATAAAAAATCAAAAGACTTCAAATTACAGAATCATCACTCCCGTTATAGTGGATGATCATCATGGTGATGTCGTCCGCCTGGGGCTCATCCTGCGCGAATTCTCGGATTTTTTCCGTGACTCCAGCCAGGATATCTCCAACTGGGAGGTCTTTAAGCCTGTATAGCTCGCCTTCAAGTCTCTTTTCTGAGAAGAGTTTATGTTCGGTGTTCATGGCCTCGGTAACACCGTCGGAGTAGATAAATAAGGCATCCCCCTTGTTTAAAACGAACCGTTTCGACTGGAAGGAAAAATCTTCCATAACACCCAGGGCTAACCCGCTGGTAGTTTCAACAGCTTCTATCTCTCCGCCTGCACGAATAATATAAGGTGGATTGTGGCCGCCGTTGCAGTATTCTATCGTTCCGTCCTTGATATTTAAAATACCGAGAAAGAGCGTGACAAAAAGGAGTGATGGGTTATCCTCGGAAAGGTCCTGATTGACCTGATTCAAGATAACCTCAGGCGGCATATCCTTGGTTGCCCTCGTTTTAATCAGCGTTTTTGTAATGGCCATGAAGAGAGATGCAGGTACCCCTTTCCCCGAAACATCGCCCACGTTAAAACAGAGATGGTCGTCATCGAGAAAAAAGAAGTCGAAGAGATCCCCCCCCACTTCTCGTGCCGGTTCAATAGTGGCATATAGATCGAATTCTGACATCTCGGGAAAGGCAGGAAAGATCTTTGGCAGAATCCCCATCTGGATGTCGTGAGCTATCTGCAATTCGCTCTCGATTCTCTCCTTCACGGCCGTAGTTTCCGTCAAGTCGGAAATATATTGCTTCAATGATGTTTTCATGTAGTCAAAGGACTGGGCGAGTTTTCCCACCTCATCCCCCGTTTTGATCTCGGGAATCAATACATCGAGGTTTCCCGTCGCGATATCTTCGGCTACGCCGGCAAGAACGCTCAGTGGCCTCGTTATCGATCTGGCAATGAAGACGATGATGACAAGGAGAAAGGCAAAACCGATTACACCAAGGATTATAACAGTTTTATTGAGGCGCGCCACATCGGCCATCAGCTCATCCTGCGGGAAAAGGACGCCCAGAGACCATTTACTGGAGGAAAGCGGCGCATAAACCATCCAGCACAGTTTCCCCGTCAGCATGCTGCGAAAGGGAACAAACCCAGATTCCCCATGAATCATCTTCCGCCCGATTTTCCTCAGTCCATCATCTCCCCGCGCCTCTGCCTGGCTGAAAATGGTCTCGTTCATGACGAGTTCTTCTTTGGGATGGGTTACAAAGGTGCCGTTCTGGGATATGAGGAAGCCGTACCCTGTCTTCGCTATCTTGATGGAGGCGACTATTTCCTGGAGCCACGACAATGAGATATCGGATGTAATTATTCCCGCAATTCCCTTTTCCCCATCCACCGTTCTGTAGAAGGGTACCGAATATGTGGACATTATTATGTTGCCGCCCCCTTCATCGAAATAGGGTTCGGTCCAGACAGGCCTGTCCAACTCTTTCGGAATCTGATACCAGTCCTGGAAGAAGTACTGGTATGACGCCTTCCCCAGATCGGAATACTTTATTTCACCGCCGCTTTTATAAAAATAGGGGGCGTATCGTTCTTTTTTGTCGTCATATGCAAGAGGCGAGAAGGCAACCGCAGACCCGTAAATTTCCTTATTATTTTGAACAATATATTTTAACAGGTTGTTGAGCTCATTGCCGGAGCAGAGCGATTGTCCGAGGACGCAGGATAGATTTTGAGGGACCTTCTCAATAGAACGGAGGACGATGTCGATCTGATTTACCGTCGCCCGGGCAAGATTCGTCGCGTTCTTTTCGACATTCTCGACGATAATTCTTTTGGAATACATGTAGCTGTAGCCGAAAATCAGCAGAAAAATCAGTGTGACGCTGCTCAGAATGAGCAGTATAAGTTTGAAGGCCAATCCCCTATTTTTCATCTTTATCACTAATCACCTTATAAAAAGAGGTAAATCCGGGGACCGATTCTATAAGCCCCATGCTCTTCAGGCTCAGTGCGACACGGCTGTAATCCTCAATCTGAAGTCCTCCCATGCCTGTATCCTCACCATCTTCCGGCAAAATCAGATCTTTCATTCTTTCCAGCATCCACTTCTGATGAACCAGAGTCGTGGGAATATGCTCCCTTTTGAGGTTCCTCATTGTAACATCCAGAGCCTCATCGGGATGATCAAAGGCATACAGCCACCCCTCGATAGAGGCCCGGACAAAGGCCGCGCACAGCGCCGGGTCTTTCCTGTATGTCTCTTCACGCACATAAATGCCGTCTTCAGGAAAATTGAGACCATGTTCATGGAAGAAGAATGTGGTCAGTTCATCGGGATTGATACCGCAGTTCAGAATTGTATGGTACTCGTTGTACCACATTGCCGAGGCCACATCGACACCGTCCCTCATGAAGAGATTGACGGAAAAGGACTGGGGGATAATCCGCATTGTAAGGTCGTATTTTCTGAAAAATGCCCGGGGTTGAAGTTGAAAAACCGGCCCCCATAGCCCGACTTTTCGGCCATTCATGTCCAGAGGCTTTTCAATGCCGCTCGACTTTTTGGCCACAAGCATCAGCGCCGATCTCTGCATTATCTGGGCAATATTGAAAATCTTCGCTCCGCCGGCCCGCATCTGAATTCCAGTAGACAGCCAGAGCGAAGCAAAATCCGCCCTTCCATCCATAAGGAGATCCGATGGCGAATAGTCCGGCCCGCCGGTAATGATGGTGAGATCGATACCGTGTTTCCTGTAGATACCCTTTTCAAGCCCGATGTAGTAACCCGCGAACTGGGCCTGGGGGACCCATTGAGGTATGAATGACACTTTTTTCAGGGCATCGCCACCTTCGGCGGGCGCGACGCATATAATAATCAGGAAAAACGCGAAGGAGATGACAATTTTACAGGATTTCTTTAATCTCATGTGCAACATAATTTATAACCGTTCACGGTTATCGGTTCACAGTTCACTGTTTCTTCAATGAACTATGCAACGATTGAAACATTCTGGATATTGATTTCAGCTCTTTAATTAATTCTTTCGCTTCCTTCCACACTATTTGGAGGATCCCATAATTCTCCTCTACCTTCTGTTTTTTAACCGTTAACCGTCAACTGTAAACCGCAAACGGTTCCGATAATTTTAACTTTGAAATTACCGACAGGGGAGTAACCATGCCTTACGCCATAAATATGATAGTAAGAATGTTCGTGTCATCATTGCGGCTGTATCTCACCTCGTCAGCCACTTTCTTAATAAAATAGATTCCCAGCCCGCCGATCTCCCTGTCTCCAATATCAGCCGTTGTATCGGGATCGGGACGGGAAAGGGTGTCAAACGGTATACCCCTGTCATGTATTTCTATTACGAATTTTTTGCCGTCATTCAATGCGCATTGCATTTCCACCTGCCCCTCTCCGTCGGGATAGGCGTAATTGAATATATTAACCAGAGCCTCCTCTGCAGCGAGCTCTATTTCCATTGCCCTTTTGCCCTCAAAACCACATTCCTCCGAGCATGTATGGACAAAGGAGATGAACCGGTCAAGATTTTCAATAATGGCTGCAAGCTTTAAAGATTTCATAAAATGCATCCACAATCAGATTCTATAATTATGCGTGTAATACCGGGGCAATAAAGGCTGGGGAATTTCCCGCGCGCGATTACAGTGCCGTCATGGCCTCTTCTATTGATTCATAAATGGGGATGATGGTACTGAACCCCGAAATTGCAAAGACTTCTTTTACGACGGCCTGAAGAGAAGCGAGCAATATCTGCCCTTTTACCCCCTTGAGCTTCTTAGCCGTTACCAGAACGCTTCTGAGGCCGGAACTGCTTATGTAGTCAAGCCCATTCAAATCGATGACAAAATTGACATTCCCTTCACCAATCAACCTTCCCAGTTCTTTTTCGAATTCGGGCGATGAAACAGCATCCATTCTGCCGGTGACGGATACCAGCGTTCCCTTTTCTTCATTTTTTACATTCAAATCCATAAGGTCTCCTCTTTCTTACTGTCATAAGTATCGCGATAAAGTTGACGATGCTAATCGTAAAAAAACGAAACATAATTACTTCGCCAGCCATGTCTGTTGGAAGCGTCACCTTTAAGCGCCGGTTCTCCCGTTGAACAAAACAAGCCACAGAATAATTGAAAAGTCTCCTCTTATATGTGTAAGCAGTCAGAAATATCAAGTGTTATCTTGCTCAAGTTTACTTTGCATTTCACCGATGGTTATTGTACTAGAGTTGCGTTACATGTTCTGATACCGCATACTCACTGAGCAATTATGATGCTGTACCCGACCGGGGACGAGCTATTGACAGCTTCGTGCCTTCTGTAAAGGGTACGCGAATTTTTGTGTTTGTAATATCTTTATATTTAACGCAAATGGAGGATTTTCGTGCAGTTCGAATCTTTTGCCATGCTCATTGGCGGACTGGGATTGTTCTTTGTCGGAATACGTATGGTCAGCGGCAATCTGAAACAGAT
>JAFDBG010000076.1 GCA_019313385.1 Deltaproteobacteria bacterium
TGGCGGCAAAGACGTTTTCGTACATCACAGCGCGATTCAGGCTGAAGGCTTCAAGTCTTTGCAAGAGGGTCAGCGCGTAACGTTCGATGTTGAGCAGGGTCAGAAAGGCCCCGCGGCCGCTAATGTGAGGGCAATGTAAAAAGCTGTAAACATTGATATCAATAAAATGGCACACTATGGTTATACAAACCGCAGTGTGTCATTTTTTTTTAGATTACCTGCCAGGATTTTCTCATCTGAAGACTTACAACTCTCGTAATCAGCAAAACTGTTTAACATTTTTATCTGAATGAAATATCAACCCTGCATTCCGATCAATTTCGGTTTTCGTTTAATGGCTATTCGGATATTCGTCATGCGCGGTATCTTTGCAAACCATTTTTTTGTCGGTTTCTTCAGTACCATTTCGGCAACAGCTTGACACAGGCCGTATTATCTTTTAGAAAGTAGCTGGTGGTAGGTTCCTTCGACTGTTTGAGGGAGGCTGGACCTTTATCCAGTTTACATTTTTTCGAGAAATCCATTGGTATTATCTCATTTACTAGCAAACAAAACCAAAAAAGGGTGTGTGATGATATTAGAACAAACTGGAAAGATATGCGACGGGCTTTATTCTACAGGGTATCATTTCATGCCTGCATTCCTTATGGCAAGCAAGACCCCTGTCCTTTTTGACGCGGGGGTAACGGCTCTGGGACCTCAATACCTCAAAGACATTACAACACACCTGGGTAATCCTGACAGGTTGGGTCATATCCTTCTTACACACTCACACTTTGACCACTGCGGGGCCTGTCCTTTTCTCAAAAGGAAAATCAGTGGCCTTAAGGTAGCCGCAAGCGCCCATGCCGCGAAGATACTGGAAAAACCGAGCGCCGTGGAATTAATCCGCACACTCAGCCGCACTTTTGAAAAGAACTTCGCAGATGTTATAGGAAATGAGGATGTCTCCTTTGCACCTGTGGTGGTTGATTCGATTCTAAAAGATGGTGATGAGCTGGATTACGGCGGAGGATGGAAGGTACAGGTCATTGAGACACCGGGCCATACAAAGGACTCTCTCTCTTTCTACATACCACGGATAAAGGCCCTGATAGCAGGTGAAGCAGTGGGTATCTATAGCAACAATGAAATACAGTCGGAGTTTTCATCAAGCTACATCGACTATATGGCATCTCTCGAAAAGCTGACCGCTTTGGATATAGACATCCTGGTTATGGCCCACTTGCATGTACTGACCGGAGATGACGCCAGGAAACACATTGGAAAATCCATTGAAAGTACGGTGTCTTTCAAGGAGCGCATAGAAAATTACCTCAACACGTTCAGTGGTGACCGGGAAAAAGTCGTTGAAGCAATTTTTCAGGAAGATCGTGATGAGACACAACCACTGCGGCAGAACAGAAAATCTTTTTTATTGAATTTGAACGCAAAAGTCAGAGTAATAGCTGAGAAGAAGTAACTTTTACTCTTGCGATAATCAGAATAATCCCTTATAACGTTCCTGCTCCAGAAGCAAGGCAAGCTATGGGGTATTGCAGCATAGGCCGATACGCTTCGCTATCGGTATTGATTCGGGACTTGCAGTTTTTATCGCGCCAAAGGGCCTGTTAAAAACTGAATTTCAGTGAAAGGAGATTAAGATAGTGAACATTTTGATTTTTGGACCAAATGGAAGCGGCAAGGGAACTCAGGGTGCGATTGTTCAGAAGAAGTTCGGGGTGGCTCACATCGAGACAGGTGTCATCTTCAGGGAAAACATCTCCAAGGGAACGGAACTGGGCAAGAAGGCAAAGGGATATATCGACAGGGGAGAGCTGGTACCGGATGAGATAACGGTCCCCATGATACTGAACCGCCTGAAAGAGGACGACTGCAAAGGTGGTTGGCTCCTGGACGGCTTTCCGAGAAATCTGGCCCAGGCGGAAGCCCTGTATGCGGCGCTGGAGAAGGAAGGGATCAAGCTGGATTATGTCATAGAGATCGAACTCGACAGGCAGACATCCAAGAATCGGATCATGGGCCGGCGGCTGTGCGTAAACGACAACAACCATCCCAACAATATCTACATCGACGCGATCAAGCCGGTCGAAAAAGACGGAACCGTTGTGTGCCGAGTCTGCGGCGGTGAATTGAGCGCCCGTGCCGACGATCAGGACGAGGCGGCCATCGGCAAGAGGCACGATATCTACTATGACACCGAGACGGGAACCACCGCCGGTATCAATTATTTCAAGGAGCGGGTAACGGTGATCGGTGTTAACGGTCTGCCCGGAGTTAAAGAGGTCAGTGAAGAACTCCTCGAAAAATTAAGCTAGAAAAAATTCCAATAAAATTGTATAAAAGCCTTCCTTCTTTAAATGGGAAGGCTTTTTATCTTATTATGAAAAATATTAGAAATTTCAGCATAATAGCACATATAGATCACGGCAAGTCCACCCTGGCCGACAGGATGATTCAATACTGTGGTGTGGTCGAAGACCGCAACTTCAAGAATCAGATCCTGGACAACATGGATATCGAACGAGAACGCGGCATTACCATAAAGAGCCAGGCCATCACCCTCCCCTACCGGAGCAGAGACGGTAAAGACTATATACTCAACCTTATCGACACCCCCGGTCACGTGGATTTTTCCTACGAAGTTTCACGGTCTCTCGCATCCTGCGAGGGGGTACTTCTGCTCATTGATGCGGCGCAAGGGGTTCAGGCGCAGACTGTCGCGAATCTGTACATGGCCATGGAGCATGATCTGGAGATCATCCCCGTCATCAACAAGATTGATCTTCCTTCGGCTGACGTGGACAAGGTAATGGAACAGATAGATTCGGAACTCGGGCTTGACCCCTACGCGAGCCTTCCCTGTTCGGCAAAAGAAGGGACAGGGGTTGAAGAGATCCTTGAAGCAATCGTACACAGGATACCTCCACCCAAAGGAGATCCGGAGGCCGAACTGGCCACAACCATTTTTGACGCGCATTACGACCCCTTCCGTGGCACTATCATACACTGCCGTGTCTTTGAGGGTACCATACGGACCGGTGACATAATACGTCTCATGCACGACGAGACGACTCACCGGGTCGAAGAAGTGGGTTCCTTTCTGCTCCCGCGCCAGAAGAAAGCCAGCCTCTCGGCAGGCGACGTGGGATATATCATCGCTGGCATAAAGACCGTGTCGGATGTCCAGATCGGTGACACGATCACTCTGGATAAACGCCCCCGCAAGGAGCCGCTCCCCGGGTTCAGGGAATCAAAACCCGTTGTATTCGCTTCAATCTATCCCATTGCCTCGGATGACTATGAGGAACTGGCGATGTCTCTCGAAAAATACAAGCTGAATGACGCGTCGTTTGTATACCAGAAAGATTCGTCTATTGCCCTCGGCCAGGGGTTCCGTTGCGGGTTTCTGGGCCTTTTGCACCTTGAGATCGTTCAGGAACGGCTGGAGAGGGAATATAATCTTTCCATCATTCTGTCCGTCCCCAGCGTCAGATACCGTTTTACGTTGAACGACGGCGAGGTACTCTATATAGACAACCCGGCTTATTACCCTGATCCCATGTCCATAGCCACAAGTGAAGAGCCCTACATACGCGCGGCCATGATGTTCCCGGAACGCTACATGGGGGCCGTCATGAAACTGTGCAAGGAGAAGAGGGGTGAAAATTCAGCCCTCAGCTATCCCAGTCCAGGACGCATCGAACTGGTTATAGAAATGCCTCTTGCCGATGTCATATACGATTTTTACGACGGTTTAAAATCCATTACGCAGGGATATGGTTCTTTCGATTACGATATTATAGATTACAGGCAGAGCAGTCTTGTCCTCCTTGATATACTGGTCAACGGGGACAGAGTGGACGCTCTCTCTCAGATTGTGTATCGCGGCTCCGCCCGGGAACGCGGCCTGCGCGCGTGCGAAAGGCTGAAAGAGGAGATCCCGAGACAGATGTTCAAGATAGCTATTCAGGGAGCTGTCGGAGGCGAGATAATTTCGCGCACAACCATATCCGCATACCGAAAAGATGTTACCGCGAAGTGCTACGGCGGCGACATAACACGTAAGAGAAAGCTGCTGGAGAAACAGAAAAAGGGCAAAAAGCGGATGAAGATGGTAGGCTCTGTGGCAATCCCCCAGAGCGCGTTCATAGCGATACTGAAATCCGACAATACGTAGAAAAACAGGGGTCAAGGGAAAAAAATGATACCCGGAATTTATGTACACATACCCTTCTGCCTGTCCAAATGTGCCTACTGCGATTTCTATTCGGTCACTTCAACCAAAAAAATCCCCCATTTCATAGAATCCATCCTGAAAGAGATGGAGATGTATCGCGGCATTTTCAACCGGTTCGACACCCTCTACCTGGGAGGCGGCACCCCTTCCCTGCTTGACTCAGCTCAGTTAGCGGAAATTATTGACGGTATACGCAAATGTTTCCCTTTGTCCTCCGATACAGAGATTACTATTGAGGTAAATCCCGGGGATCTCAACCGGAAAGCGGCTGAGTCACTTTTTGAAACGGGTATTAACAGGATCAGTATCGGCGTACAGTCCTTTGACGAACATATCCTCTCATTTCTCGGACGCAGGCATTCCTCGATTGACGCGATATCCGCGATAGAAGATGTCCAAAATGCGGGGTTCGGTAATATTGGTCTTGACCTCATCTATGGAGTACCCGGACAGGACCTGGAATCGTGGATGAACACACTGCGCAAAGCCTTGTCATTCAGGCCGGAGCACCTTTCCTGTTACCAGTTGACCCTGGAGCCTTCAACACCCCTGGGAAGGAAATACAAGGCTGGAGAGATTGATCCTCCCGATGAAGATCTCCTTTACGAGTTTTTTATAAAAACATCCGAACTGCTCGAAGCCTCTGGATATACGCACTATGAGGTCTCAAATTTCGCAAGGGACCCTGAATTCATGTCGAGGCACAACCGGAAGTACTGGGATCATACTCCCTATCTCGGCCTCGGCCCGGCGGCACACTCATTTTCCGGCAACAGAAGGTGGTGGAATCATCGCTGTGTCGACAGATATATCGAGGAAGTCAACAAGAAAATGCCCCCCATCGAGAAGTCCGAAATACTGACACTGAAGCAGCTCCGGCTGGAAGCGCTCTATCTGGGCCTTCGCACGAAAATGGGTATTAATCTTCAGGATTTCTCCGAGAGATATAGCTTTGACCTGCTTGATAAAAAGAATGTCGTGTTAGGCAGGCTTCGTGAAGAGGGCCTTATAACCATACTGGATAATCACATCTATCCCACGCGCAGGGGTCTCGCTATATCGGACAGCTTATCCCTTATATAGGGATTTAGTTTTTTCATTTGCATAATCTTGCAACAAACAACCAGTGAGACTAAAAAGCCCTGGAAGAGTCTTCCAGGGCTTTTTTAGTTTTAAAATGGTGGCGGTGCAGGGAATTGAACCCCGGACACTACGGATATGAGCCGTATGCTCTAACCATCTGAGCTACACCGCCTCTAGAATTGCGACGTATTCCTACATTATATTTGCTTACGTGTCAAGATCCCACTGAATCTATTTGGCATCCAAATCGTAAGCCACTATTACACTCCTCGACAGGGTCGTCCCGAGTCCTACAGCAAGTACAACCTCGTCCTTACCATCGTTGTCTATATCTTTGATCTGGTAATCGGCCACATATCCCTGAATCTTCTTCGTCCTCCAGTTCTCGGCCATCCCGAGACCATCCCACCCCAGATTATATATTTCACTGCGCGTAAACACTCGAGCATTTTTCATCACCCTGCCAATAGATGATAGATTCTTAACGACGATGATCTCTTCCTTCCCTTTTCCATCGATATCATAGGTAAGTATCCTTTCCTTGATGAACACCTTCTCAGGGCCGGACGCATTGTCAGAAGTAGTCGCCAGGACGTCCCCAAAATAAAAGTAGTTGTTGGACCCTCCGAACACCTCATCGCTCTTCCATATCAGTTTATCGCTTCCCCCCATAACGTGGATCTTGAAGTAAGCAGACTCCCTTGTCTCTTTGTAAATATAAATGTGTCCGTGGCTATCAAGTGCGATAACTCTATTGGCACTACCTTCATCCACGTTGCCAATAGCAAGGCCATAAACGGAAAGTCCTTCCGGTATAGACATCCTCTTACCTTCTGTATACTCTCCATTGTTGCAAACTACTTCATATATGGGACGGCTAAAGGCCTCGTCCATCCCTTGTTTTTGTCCCAACAATTTCGACATACCTGACAGGTTAACAACCCTCAAAAACCATCTCAGACCAGACGCTATCATGACAAATTTCCCATCCTGAAATTCCAGCACGAAGGATTCAAGCTTACGGTTTTCCATGTTTGTCACTATGATTTCATTTATGCCATTCCCATTTATATCAGCTACATCAACCGAGATATAGCTGCTGTAATCCTTTCCCGGGATCTTGTTGAGGAGCTTGAAATCTTCTTTGACCTTTTGATATACCATTACAGAGCGTTCATCTATAACTACAACCTCATTCAAACCGTCACCATTAACATCTCCTATATCCATTCCCTTGAAAGTCTTTTTGTATTTCTGACTCATCCAGAATCCTTTTCGGGAAAGCGGGTTGGCGGCCGTGATAAAGGAAGGGTTAATGACAGAAGTAAATGTGCCCCGGCTTGTCTGCATGACCTTGGCCTCATCAGGGCCTTGTAAGGGGCTGGCAGTTGAACCTGTCGCTCCGGTTGCTGGCAGGGCCGCAAGCGTGGAAGCTGGGGGGGTCTGCCCTAGAACATAGTAATTTATCTTTTTCGCAAAATCACCTATCCTGGGTATCACATCGTCCAGCCCCTGACACTGTTCAAACACACCAACAGGCGTTTTATAGGTGGAAACATCGAGAAGTTTCGCATCAAGACTTATGCTGTTGCCGATCTTTGTTATACTTCCCCACACAACATAATCCAGATCCAGCCTTTTACCAAAACCATAAACGTCGGCAACTGTAATCTCCTTCTTGTCTAATTTATCCAGCGTTTCTCCGACCTTCTGTTTGGTAATGACGTTTATTTCGTTGTTCGCAGAGAGACGGGAGATCAGCATATCCCATATCCCATCCCTTACATAGTTTATGTCTTCTGAGCTGTGAACCGAAAATGGGAGCACTGCAACTTTCTTCTGGTCTCCTGCACCTCCGGCCCATACCGATCCCGAAAGCATTACGCCCAAAATACAGAAAAAAATCAAACATCTTTTCATTTTAATCTCCTTTAAATTTGGTTCTCTATAAACAAAACTGCTCAGAAACAGATTCTTTAAACGATGACTGATTGACTCATCAATCTTCCTGAAGAGATCAAGATAACCCCTCTTCGTTCTCAGGTCATACCCTGCCACGAATGTATGACACTTATCAAGACAAAATGCCAGTCTGGATCTCTCTTACTCCATCGATAATCCGGGCAATCCGTTCAAAACTGCGCCCGAGGACAATAACGCATCGCAGGTGTTTTATAAAACATATTATGAAAGTTCAGAAAAAATAGACGTTATGGATAAAAAAAAAGGGGCTGTCAAATAATGACGGTCTAACTACCGGCCTGTCTTGCATGCTTTTCCACTATAATTGTCATCTTCTCAATCACTCCCTCCACATCTATTCCTGTAGTGTCAATAACAACGGAATCGTCTGCCGGCCTCAACGGTGCTACTGTTCTCCTTGTATCCCGATAATCTCTCACCTTTAATCCCTGCTTGACTTCATCAAGATTGGCGTTTCCTCCATTCTCTATCAGCTGCTCGTACCTGCGCCTTGCGCGTTCATCTACATCGGCATCCAGGAAGAACTTCACATCCGCATTGGGAAACACCACTGTTCCCATATCTCTACCCTCGGTCACTATACCCCCATGTTTTCCAGCGCTTCTCTGAAGCGGAAGAAGGGCGTCCCTCACCGCGGGAACCGCAGATATCGACGAGGCAAGCATGCCAATCTCTTCAGTCCTGACATTGTCCGATACATCTTCTCCATCTATCAGAACCCTCATATCCCCGCACGTCTCAAGGGGGATATTAATGCCGTCGCACAATTCACGAAGCGCCTCATCATCCGCTATGGATATTCCATGCTGCATCGCCCTGTAGGCAATCGCTCTGTAAAGGAGCCCCGTGTCCAGATACATATAGGATATTTTTTCGGCAAGTATTCTGCTTACAGTGCTCTTCCCGGAACCAGCGGGACCATCCACTGTAATCATCAGTCTCTTTTTCATTAGTTAAATCCTTTCCGTTATATCCTCTGTTTTCACAAATACTATCTTGCACCTGACAAATCCGTACGTGACAGCAATATAGCACAATCACAGTGATATCGAAAAGAATATCATGTGTCGTCATGCGCATAATATTGATTGTGTGGATAAATTTGTCAAGACAGAAAACCCGGGAAAACACTCCCAGGGAGCGTGACAACAGAAAAAATGCAGAGATTAAGAGCACATACATAGAAAAAGAAAGGGCTCATATGAATCATATCAAGATCGCCTCCCAAACTCAAGCTGATGTTCACGTTTTTGACAAGATTGACGAGTTTTTCAACCACTTTCACGTTTCAACCATGCTGCACCGCTGTGGCGTCCGTAAACGGCACGGGTACAGCGTTCGCTCTTTGGTAAAGCCTGTGTTCTCTTTGCCCTTCTTAGGAAAAAACTTTTCCCGTGGCATCGTCATCAACGACGATGTATCCTTCGGCAAGGATAAAGATTCTGGCCGGCGTTATCGTAACGCTCAAAGACGAACACAAGGCCAAGGTGGTCTTTGGCTGCGACAGGCATAGGACTTGTCCCCTATGGAGCCTTGACTGCAACTTTTTATACCGGCTTGGGAACATTGTTCTGTCCTTCATTAGGATATCTGCTTGTAGGGCTTATATTCTAAGGTTTTTGCTCCCGGTAGGAATGCCGGGAGCAATTTTATTTGGAGTCTTTTACTTACGTGACATTTGTGACTTGTGTTAACAAGGGCTGACGGGAAAGATAATTGTCGTTAGAGGGAAATAA
>JAFDBG010000123.1 GCA_019313385.1 Deltaproteobacteria bacterium
AGACAGGTGTCGTGGTGCCAAGAAGAGTAAAAAGAAAAAGGCCCAGCGCGTTAAGCCCCATTCCACAGGAAGCAACAATACGAGGTTCGATCCTATCTGAAAGCGAACCGGCGAGTGACGAAAACAGGGCCATGATGACAGGTTGTGCGAGAAGGACAAGACCAGCTGTTTGGGGACTGTATCCACGGATTACCTGAAGATAAATAGAAAGGAGGAAACCGATAGCAAACGTGGCGCTGTAATTGATCATCGCAGCCAGATTGGAAAAGGCAAAGACGATGTTATGGGAAAACAGCCGCAGGTTTATGAGAGGGAAGGGTGTTCTTGATTCGAGAAGGACAAAACCCGTCATGAGAATCACGCCGGCTATAAGAATGTACTTTGCCCATGATGTGCTGTACATTGATGACATACCGTATAAAAGTGCGGCAAGTCCAAACATATAGAGCATACTGCCAGCAAAATCGAATTTCTCTCCCCGCGCACCGATTGTTTTATCCCGCACACGGATCATAATAAACACAACAGAAGCCAAACCGACAAAAGCGGTAAAGTAAAAGATGCTTCTCCATCCCAGATGCTGACATATAAACCCTCCGAGGACAGGCCCTAATGAAAGACCAATATACGTGGCCGTTACGGCCAACCCCATTGCCTTGCCCCTCTGACCGGCCGGATAGACGGAAGAGATTATTGCCATTCCCGTCGCGTATATCATGGAAGCCGTTATTCCCTGCAATACCCGGAAAAGGATGAGAGAAGCATTTGACCACGAAATCGCGCATAGAAACGTGAAAAGTGTAAAACCTGCCGTTCCCAGAAGAAAGATCTTTTTTCTCCCCACAATATCGGCAATTCTTCCCATGGGCAGCAGAAATGTGGCTGATGCCAGGATATAACCGGTTACAATCCAGCTCAGAACAAGGGCGCTCCCCGAGAATTCCTTCCCGATTAAAGGCAATGCCAGATTCGTTGAACTGCCGATAAACGTCGTAAAAAAAGATGTCATCATAACGGAGATAAGGATGCTCTTTTCCGTTAATATATCACTGTTAATCACTTCTCTTGCAGGTGTTTTCATCCGTTAAAATAAATCTCCATAGCGTCTTTCACAACACGGTGGCCAAGCAGCTATTGTCATCAATATGTATCTCAATTCGACACGTTACAATTGTATCCTCATGGGTAAGTTCTGAACATCAGGAACTATATCTTAATGAGAAAACAGGGTCAAACCTTTATCCTTGAACTGGGTTGACTCGTCTCAGAATCTTTTGCCGCCCCTTCAGAAAACCCTTTAATTATCCGATTGAACCATGATTTTGGTTTCCCTTGACATTTCACGGTTTTTTGTCGAATATGCAGGAGTCTTAACAAAAAAACAAGGGTACTTCATAAGAAGCCGTCACTACGGTGAAAACCGGAGTCCAGATTAAGCACACGAAAGGCCACAAAGATGGCAGATAATCACACAAACCCCGTATCTCTAAAACAGAGGCGGGGTTTTTCATTTTTCAGATGTTATGAACAAAAGGAATAAATTATGGCATTCACAGAGATAGAGATATACAAGATAAACAATTTTGTTGGTGTATTGTGTAATAAAAGGGCGCCTGAATCTATCAGAGACAAATTGCGATATGAATATAAAATCGAAGGTCAGGACGTAATTCTTTATGAAATTCGCCCTCGATGGGATAAGCCGGATGAACAGACCGGGATGCCCTGCGCAAAACTCAAGTTCGTAAGGAGCCAGAATGTCTGGTAGCTATTCTGGCATAGAGCCAATATGAAGTGGTACGCCTACGACCCATGTAAGTCATCTCGAGATCTTGCTAAATTGATTGCAGAGATAGATACAGATCCATACGGTTGTTTTTTCGGGTGAGGAAATCATAACATAACAGTCCACGGGGATGGTGTTTCGATTTTTATTTACACTATTTGAGCCAATGAAAAATGACAATTATTCCAATAATTGATCTTTTTGCCGGGCCAGGTGGCCTGGGAGAAGGCTTTTCTGCATTAAAACACAATATAAAAAATAATCTTAGCAAAAATTACTTTACCGATCGTTTCCATGTCCAGATTTCCGGTAAGCCGTCAACAACAGTCACCAGTCATATTGCAAAAGACAGGCGCTACTATATACACCCGGATCCAAGTCAATGCAGAAGTCTGATTGTATGTGAAGCTGCACGCTTGCAGACATTTCCTTTTATGGATTCTGTTAATAGCAGGGCCATTTAACATTTAATATTGTTCTAGGAGATATATGACATTAAAACCCGGAATATATGAAGAACTGATAAGCCACTCTCTGAAAAATGCAATTGAGGGTACTAAGAATAAGAGCCATGATGTGGTACTGTTGTAACCGTCTGACCAACCCATCTTGGAACTTGTTTTCAGGTGGGATAGGATGCGACAGTTGGTGAGAGATTCCCCCTGCGGTTCTTTGACAAAATAATCAGGAAAAGGTTTCG
>JAFDBG010000124.1 GCA_019313385.1 Deltaproteobacteria bacterium
CAGCAGGAAGTTGCCGGGAAGATATGCCAGAACCAGCGTGGCAAGTGGCAGGGTCAGGTGAAGGCCTATATCGGCCAGCCTGGTCAGGAACGAAACTTCAGCATAGGCCGTTTCAGCTCCGGCAGCGGGGAACCATTGTAAATTCAGGGCAAAAAGGAGAAGGAGAATAATACCGGTGCTGATTTCCGGAATACCCTCCAGAAATGTCATGCCGCCAACCATCCCTTTTTCTATCCGGCTTCCGTGTCTCCAGGAAGCCTCCACCCCTGTTATAAAGCCTAAAGACATGGAGATGATATGGGCGGCGCCGAGGAGAAGCATGGTCCATGGCAGCGCCTCAAGAAACAGAACAGACACGGGAGTTAAAAAGGCATAGGAATATCCCCAGTCAAGCGTGAACAGCCTGAGCAGATAGCTGCAAAAGCCCGGTTCTTCGGTGTAGTAAGCCCTGAGTTCCGCCTCCTGCTCTGCTGTAAGTGTAACTTGAGAACTGGCATACATGGCTGTAACAAAATCGCCCGGCAGGAGTCGTGGCAGAGAATAACTCAGGTATAGCATGGCCAGGGCGGTCAGGCCGAAAGTGATGGCCAGGCCCAGCCGCCTTGGCTTAAAATGAGTTGAGTTGTTAGTCACAGCAAACCTTACTTAATAAGAGACATCTTGTTTTGAGCAATCGGGATTCCTAAGCCGATGCCTCCTTTGGTATAGTACCACTTGATTCCCTTTTCCGGGTTATAGGCAGCCATGGAGGCCGGGTAGTAAAGTGAAATGGCCGGCACTTCATCGGCATATATCTCCTGAATCTTGTAAACCAGAGCCTTGCGCCTGACAACATCCATTTCGGCAACCTGGTCTTTCAGCAGCTTAAGCAGTTTCTTGTTTGCTCCAAAGCGTGCAGAGTTAACCGAACCTGTTGCCTTTGGATTGATCATCCTGTTAAGAATTCTCGCATCACCCAGCAGCCCTCCGTGTCCAGAGATCGCAAGATCAAAATCCCATTTCTTGACTTTTGCGTCCGTAGTTGCCTGCTCCATATTGACCAGGTCAATATGGATGCCCGCCGACTCAAGCTGATGTTTGATTACTTCGCCGTCACGGTCGGCCACCGATTCACCGGCCACAGTGATGTTTGAAGACAGAAGCCTGGTCTTGAGCGGCCGGCCATCCTTTGAGTAATAACCCCGGCCGTCCTTTTTATATCCCAGCGACTCCAGGATTCGGCGCGCTTTAGCCTGGTCCGGCGCATAGGCTGGGGTGTCTGGATTGTAAAATTCGTGGTCGGGTGAAAGCAGTCCAAAAGAAGCCGGAGAGCCAAAGCCGCGGTGGGCCTTGTCGATAATTTCCTGCTGGTTTATAGCATGAGCAAGGGCCTGCCGGAAGCGTTTGTCGTTAAAAGGAGCTTTTGTGTGATTTATCATAAGTTTTTTATTCCAGCCTCTGGCATTTACAAGAATGACCATTCCATTTTTCTTCAGGGCATCTGCCATATCAGGCTTTATGTTTGCCATATCAGCCTTGCCGGTGGAAAGAGTCATGAGCGGCTTGCCGGATTTTATATATATCAGACGATCAGCCTTTGGGCGCCCCTGGTAATAGTCCTTAAAGGCTTCGTAAAGATAGATCCCCTTGGCCTTGTTGAAATCAATAAATTTGTAAGGCCCGCAACCGATAAAAGATCCGGGATCGTTGAATTTTTTCGGATCTGTCACATCTTGCCATATATGTTTGGGAAGAATCGGCATGACTCCGCCCACATAGGCCAGAAAGGGCGCATAGGGCTTTTTCAGCCTGATTACCACCTTTTTCGGCCCAAAAGCCTCGGCGCCTGAAACATCGCCAATCGGCACCCATCTGTATGGATGCTTTTTAAAGTACTCAATGGTAAAGACAACGTCTGCAGCGCTGAAGGGCTTGCCGTCGTGCCACTTTACTCCTTCCTGGAGTTCAAATATAAAACTCAGTGTCTCCGGATTATAAGTCCACGATCTGGCCAGGGCAGGTATATAGCCGTTCTCGTCTTTCCAGATCAGCGTATCAAATACCCAGCTCATGCGCACATAGCCCGGACCTCTCGGATAATGGCGATAGGGGTTGGGATAGCCCCAGTCTCCCTTGCTGTCTGCAATACGGATTTCATCAGCTTGAGCATTGACAAACACACCGGCTGATCCCATAAGGCCTATTGTCAGGATTAAAACAGTTATTCCTCTAAATATTGTTGCCAGTTTTTTCATTTTCTCCTCCATAAAAATAACAAAAACCACGAGTGCTCATGTCTTCTGACTTTAGAGAGCCTTCGTGGCTTTTATTATATTGTGGCGTTTTTAATTATAACTATCTCAAGTTTCGCACCCTTGATTTCTATCAATATCAAGACGGTAAGGGTTGAAAATAACATTTTTACAGCGAAATCATTTGCTTATATTTTGTAACCGGCAACCTCTGCGGCATACATTAC
>JAFDBG010000077.1 GCA_019313385.1 Deltaproteobacteria bacterium
CTGTCAACGTGCAGAAAACAAGGCGTTACTGCGTCCGATGCCTTGCGCCTGCTGTTTCAGGGAAAGTGCCCAACATTTATGGATGTGAAAGAACATTGTGCTGAATAGTTACGACGAGATCATAATAAACAAGATAAGTGCTAACATTACCAACTGCTTCATGCTGATTCCTCCTAAAAGCATAACGCCGCCAATCCACCCAATTTTTTTGCCTTTGCGATTCATTGTTTTTCCTTAGCATAACGCCAGCCTTCACACGGCGGGCGGAGAATAGCGATAGCCGACACAAAAACGAGGAAGGTCGATTAAAAGTTAAGATTCAAAAATGCGTCGAAATAGCCCGCTCGGAGTGGAAGGCATTGGGCGGCTTTTATGGACTGAAACCAATTCCGATTGCACAACTGGTGACAATAACCTTTCCGGTAAAAACCGCCTTTGTTGACATAAATTCAAAATTTCCTTGACGCAAGCACCTATATAAGTTTCTTCGCTCCCGTATAGACCTCCAAGAATGAAGACCTGATCCCCTAAACGTCACATAATCCCATCACATATCAAAAGCGTTTCTGCCGCCCACCCGGATTGTTCCACTCTCCGAGTAAGCCTTAGGCTAATGCAAAGAATCGTTTCAGATACGGGTTCGCAAATTTCACAAGTGTTTTCCTGAACCCAGAACAAGTAGAGTTAAATTCTACTATACTGAGATCGATTCAAAAACAATCATTGATTCCTCGGCTCTGCAGGACAAACTCAACGAGCTATTCAATGATCGTTCCTTTGCCGGTCTTCTGATACTCAAGCTCGATATGGTTGACGAACGCGATTCTCCCCCAGGAATCGGCTCTAAATCCACGGGACGAGCACCAAGCGGTAAATGTTTCCAGATCGGTTTCTACGCGAATAGCGATATTGCCACTATCCTTAATCAATTCGCATTGCCTTCTGACAAGATCTTGCCAGTTTTCAAAACTGTCGGGCATGTTTTCGGAATCTGTAAAGATCGCAAGCGCCCTGCGGTAAGTAGCCTCGTCCTTGAACCAAAAAATTCCTATGACATCTTCCATTCTGACACGTCCTTTCGTCCTCTCTTTTCCAGAAGCTCGATGATGTAATCACGTTTCTTACTCATGACCATTAAATGTTAAGAGACAATAAATCAATGATATTGACCTATTGTCTCTTAAATCCAATCTCACATTGATGTAGCATAATTTTTAATGAAAAACCAAGAATTTTATAATCATAAAAAACCTCGCAAATTGCTGGATCAGATGCGTGATGTCATGCGTTTTGAAGGACTATGCTTTTTGTACAGAGAAGACTTATATAGGCGGATCAAACGGTTCATCTTTTTTCATGATAAAAAGCATCCTAACGTCATGGGCGAGTCCGAGGTCGAAGCATTTTTGACCTGGCTGTCTGTTGAAAAGACCGTCTCAAAATCCACGCAGAATCAGGCATTTAATGCATTGATTTTTCTTTACAGGGGAGTCCTCAAGATGCCTCTTGAAGGTCGGATAGAGGATGTGAGATCTCAGCGCCTGCCAATAGTTGTGAGCAAGGAAGAAACACAGCGAGTTTTAAACGCTATGAGCGGCCCGATCCAGCTTATGGCAAAGCTCCTTTACGGAAGTGGTCTACGGTTGATGGAATGTATCCTACTGAGGATTAAGGATATTGATTTTGAAATAAATGGAATCAGGGTTCACAGCGGAAAAGGTGATAAAGACCGGCTGGTTCCACTTCCGGAAAGTGTCAACCCGACGTTAAAGATACATCTTGAACGTGTTAAATTAATCCACGAACACGATTTGGCGAAGGGTTACGGCGAGGTGTATTTGCCGCACGCCTTAGACCGGAAGTATCCCCATGCCGGAAAAGAATGGGGATGGCAATATGTTTTTCCTTCAACTTTCCCCAGACCCTATTCTTCGTTCACATAAAATTTACAGGGTCCACATCGACTCTGATACGCAGGCCGATTTCTGTGGTGTTTGCCAGTATGTTGCCGGCTAGTGTGTGGAGGGCTTTTATGTCGTTTCCTTTCAGGAGCATGTGCCACCGGTGACGACCCTTAACTCTGGACAGGGGGGCCTCCGCGGGTCCCAGCACGGAGATATTTTCACCTGCCTGCCGGGCAAGATCTCTGGCAACGGTATTCAGGTTTTTGACACAGTCGATGATCCGGGCTTCATTTGTGGCTGATATTGTGAGGTTTACCATACGGCTGAAGGGCGGGTAGCCAAGCTCCAGGCGCGTCTGGAGCTCGTTATTATAGAAGCTGATATAGTTGTACTCCTGAGCCCGCTTTATGGCGTAGTTGTCCGGGTTGAAGGTCTGTATGATAACCCTTCCCGGCGAATCTCCCCTTCCCCCTCTGCCTGAAACCTGCGTCAGTATCTGAAAGGTCTTTTCCGCGGCCCTGAAATCGGGAATGTTCAGGGAGTTGTCCGCTGATACGACCCCGACCAGGGTGACCCCTGGGAAATCATGACCTTTTGTGATCATTTGTGTTCCAACAAGGATATCTATCTCACCTCTGTCGAGGGATTTGAGAATTTTTTCGTATGAGCCTCGTTTTGAGGTGGAATCACTGTCCATTCTCTTTACCCTCGCGCTGGGGAAGAGTGTTGTTATTTCCTCCTCCACCCTCTCGGTGCCCATGCCGTAACTGTTTATGCGGGAACCCCCGCATGAGGGACATACCGGAGGGGCTTTTACGCGAAAGTTGCAGTAGTGGCATCGAAGAGAATTGTCGTTTCGGTGGTGTGTCATGGAGACGGAGCAATTAAGGCATTTGAATATGTAGCCGCAGTCGAGGCAATAGAGAAAGGTATGGAATCCCCGCCTGTTCAGAAAAAGGAGTGTCTGTTTGCCGGCGTCGAGTGTTTCCCGGACAGCGTCTATAAGGGGTCGGGAGAAAATGGGCGCGTTTTTTCCCGATCGTCCTTCTTCTTTCATGTCAATGACATCTACGCGGGGGAGATCCCTTCCGGCCACCCGCTGGGTCAGTTCGAGGAGCTTGAAATCTTTGCTTTTCGTGTTGAAATATGTCTGGATGCCGGGTGTCGCTGAGCCTAGAATCACCACAGCTGATCTCTGTTTTGCCCTTACTATCGCCAGGTCACGCGCATTGTACGCGAGATGATCATCCTGTTTGTATGAGGAATCATGCTCTTCATCTACCACAATAAGCCGCAGATTCCTGATCGGGGCGAATATGGCCGATCTCGCTCCTATGACAACCCGGGCTTCACCCCTCTGTATCCTCCGCCATTCGTCATATTTCGCGCTTTTCCCAATGCCGCTGTGCAGAATGGCGACCGCGGTTTTGTCAAATCTATCTCTTATTCTGCTCCTGAGCTGGGGCGTCAGGCTTATCTCCGGCACGAGGTAGATGGCGCTGCCGCCCAGGCTGATGGTTTCTTCTATCGCCCTGAGATACACCTCGGTCTTTCCGCTTCCGGTGACGCCGTGGAGCAGGCAGGGAAAATACCCGCGGGATTTTATCCCCAGGACTATTTCATCGAGGGCCGAATTCTGCTCGTTATTCAGGATTATGTGTGTGTTCTGCTTCCCGATACAAGGAGTTTTGCCCGGGCTTCTGTAGATCTCCCTTGTGGATATGTGTACCAGGCCTTTTGTTTCCATCCGTTTTATCGTGGCCTGAGCATTTTTGAATTCTTCGCAAAGTGACGGCAACCCGACCTCGCCATGTCTTTTTAAAAAATCGCAGACAGCCTGCTGTTTTTCGGTCAATTTCATTTCCGGAGGGAAGGGAGATGTTATCCTTACTCTTTTTTCCTTCTTCTTTTTTACATCGGCCTTCCTGATTCTGTCTTCCAAGGTTACATATTTCAGGGATTGAAGCCTTCTGAGATCATCGAGAACATTATTTTTTCCGGTGCCTTTTTTCAGTTTGTCCGCGGAAAGGCCGTTGGGATGCTCGTTCAATATCCCGATTATCCCTCGCTGCGCGTCGGACAGGCCCTCCTCTCCCATCTTCCGATCATCGGGTAGCGAGGCCCACAGGTTGCTTACCACGTCTATCCCGCCCGGAAGAGACGCCTTCAGTGTCTTCCCCAGCGGATACATGTAATAATCCGATGTCCACTGGTAGAATTCGAGATCATCCGCGTTGAAAAGGGGCTCTGTGTCCAGCAGTTCGATAATATTTTTAACGGATTTTATTTCTGTTGAGGGAGTTGATCCGACGATATAGCCTGTAACTTTCCTCCTGCCGAATGGCACGAAGACCCGCTTGCCGACAGCTATCTGATTTTCCATTCCATCCGGCACGGCATAAGTGAAAGGCTTTGCTGATGGTATGCTTACGATTACATTGACAAACATCAATTATTCCTTGATGTTGAGAAAATTTGTGACAGGAAAGCAGGAGTCTCCCTCCTCCGGCATACTGAAGAGGGCTTCGGGCAGATTTTCATTTATGGTGATGTTTCTAAGCATGCTGACAACCCACAGGACGTCATTCCTGTAATACTCTATCCTTCCAGGGAGCCAGAAGCGTTTGCTCGCCTGGTGATAATCCATGTATTCAGCCCTCAGAACGATCCGTTTTCCGCCGGACATTCCCACTCCGACGAATCGCAGGGGCAGGCTTCTCTTCCTCTCTATCCACAGCCGGCTTCCGGGCGCTGCCTCAAGGCCTCTGCCTGCAACGAAGACGATTTCCCCGTCCATCCTGTCGATGCTGACGGCTCCGGTGTCCACGCCAAGGAAATTGAGGGCATTAAGCAGATCGTTCACTGATTTCTGAAAAAATATGGTGGGGAAAACGGTGTCTAATCTTCTTTCATCGGCATTTGCCGTTTCAACACCCAGATTAAGTGTCTTTTCCCCATCCTGTATCAGGATATTATCCCCATGCGGAAAAGCCCTTTCGGATCTAAACGCGCCCTCTTTCTTTATCAGGAGATGTTCCCTGACCTCTGTCTTTTCGGACAGATCGTCATATATCACGGTTTCCATGTCGATTCTTATGGTATGAAGACCGCTGTATGCCTTCGGGAATGGTTGCAGAATCTGTCTGGCAGAGGGGATATACGCGAATCCCGCATGGATGAAACCCAAGGATACGGCCAGGATAAAAACTATATGGAATGAGGATCTTTTCATTTAGATAGGGGCTCTGCCTGGACGGTGTCTTTCCGTGGAGATTGCGGGACCATAACAAAACGTATGCTGTGCTCGGGGGTAAGAAATAAGCCCCTCAGGGCAGTTGAGGCTTATGCGGATGCGCCTTACTCTCCCCGCTGTTTTTCATGTTTTTCCTGTTGTGTTTTACAGGTTATACAGAGGGTGGTAACCGGACGTGCCATCAATCTTTTTTGCGATATTTTTTTCCCGCACACCTCGCATATCCCAAAGGTGCCGTTATCAATGCGTTGAAGGGCCGCTTTAATTTTCTCTACCAGTTTTCTTTCTCTGTCCCTGATCCTGAGCTCAAAGTTCCTGTCGGATTCCTGAGATGCCCTGTCTGTTACGTCGGGGAAACTTTCAGAGCCTTCGGTCATTTCGGAAACTGTCTTGCCCGCTCCGCCCATCAAACCTTCCATTCTCTGAGTGAACAGATCCTTAAAATATTCGAGTTGATCAGGTTTCATTTAAGTGTATCTTCCCTTTCTTAAATTGAATATGTTCATATATACAATGAAGCTATCTTTGTAAAGAAAAAATTACTCATCGTCTTTATATGCATTTATTATTTTTTTTATTATATTTGTTGTTGACGCCGGATGGTCCGTTGAAGACTCGTTGAATTGTGGAATAATAACAACTCTCCCGCCTCTTTTTTCCACTGATTCGCGTCCGATAACGGTGTCTTCGCTCCAATCCCCTCCCTTAACCAGTATGTCGGGTTCGATATATGCTATCAGTTCGAGGGGCGTGTCTTCATCAAAGATGGTTACATAGTCCACCATATAGAGGGCTGCCATTATGTATGCCCTTTCATCCTGGGGGACAACAGGTCTTAATGGTCCCTTTATGGATTTTACCGATGAATCGCTGTTGAGGGCAAGGACCAGGATGTCGCCGAGCCCCTTCGCCCGGTTGAGGTATTTTACGTGGCCGACATGGAGAATATCAAAACAACCATTGGTGAAAACTATTTTCTTCCCCTCGTCCCTGAGCGTTTCAAGCCTTTCTCTCAGATTTTTTCTGGATAATATCTTGTCCATGGACACCTCTTTTTGTGTCAGGCCCTTGCCAGAGTGAGCACTGCCACCTCTTTTGCGCCGTTTTTAATCAATATTTTTGAACACTCCTTCGCCGTGCTGCCTGTGGTATAGACATCATCTATCAGCAATATCTTTTTGTTTTCGATTCCGGTTTGATCTGTTACTTCAAAGGCGCCCCTTACATTTACCGCCCTTTTTTGTCTTGAGAGGCTGACCTGCGATTCTGTATGGATAATCCTCCTGAGAGTGATAAAGTCAATGGGAACGGAAAACCTTTTTGATATCTGTCTCGCGAGGATAAGTGACTGGTTAAATCCCCGCTCCCTCAATTTCTTCGGATGAAGGGGAACGGGTATGATCAGCGAATAATCCCCTGTCGCGAGGGAGTCGTAACAGGCCTTTGCCATCATCCTCCCCAGTGCTTCTCCAATCGATACCTTTCCATGATACTTAAAGAGGTGGATTGTGTCCAGCAGGGCTCCCTCATATTTTCCCAGCGACCTGGCCAGGGAAAAAGGAGGGGGCGACAGGATGCACTCTTCGCAGAGATGATTTGCTCCATCAGTCTCTGTAAAGGGCAGACCGCAGGAGGTGCACAGGGGGGAGGTTATAAAATGTATCGTGGAGAGGCATTCGGTACAGAAGGGGTGCTCTCCATCAGTGATCAGGACGGTTCCGCATGCAGGACACTCTGGGGGAAACAGTATGTCGGCAAGACCGGAGACTATTTCTTTTGCCTCACATATCATCATTGAGAACGGTCAGTTTCTGTACAGATTCTCCGATGGCCATTCTGGGCGCGTCCGACCACAGCCCCTCAATATCGTAAAACTCCCTGACCGGTTTGTAGAAAATATGTATTATCACGTCACCGTAATCCATCAGAATCCAGCTTCCGGAACGTTCTCCCTCGATTCCAAGGGGGAATATCCCCGCCTTCTTCAGCTTCTGCCCTATATGAGCGGCAAGCCCCTGTATCTGCCGGTCTGAATTTCCGCTGCATATAACAAAATAGTCGGCAAAGGATGAAAGCTCCCCCACTTTGAGTATAACAAGCTCTTCCGCTTTTCTTTCCAGAGCCGCGTTCACGCACTGAAGAACGAGTTCTTTTGAATCGAATGAAATATCTTTAATGAAACATACCTCCCTGAACTGGCGGTTTAATTAAACGGATTATCCAGCATAATGGTTTCGTCTCTTCCCGGTCCCACAGAAACAAGAGACATTTTGACTCCGGCCAGTTCTTCCAGCCTTTCGATATATTTTCGCGCGTTAACCGGCAGATCATCTACGGTTTTTGCCTCGCGTATGTCTTCCGACCATCCATCCATTTCTTCATAAACGGGGCGGCACTGTTCGAACAGTTTTGTGTCGGGGGGGACATACTCCGTGAATTCCTCATCCTTCGTTTTGTACGCGACGCATATCTTTATTTTGTCGATTCCAGTGAGAACGTCCAATTTGGTAAGGGCTATACCGGTTATTCCGGAGATTCTGACCGATTCTTTGACAAGGACCATGTCAAGCCATCCGCATCGGCGCCTTCTCCCTGTCGTGGCGCCGAACTCTGCCCCCGCTTTTTGAAGCCTCTCACCCATTTCTCCGGTCAGCTCTGTTACGAAAGGACCCTCTCCGACCCTGGTAGTATATGCCTTGCAGATACCCACGACGGCGTCTATCTTTGTGGGGCCTATGCCTGATCCGCAGCAGGCGCCGCCCGCGGATGTGTTGGAAGATGTCACAAAGGGGTAGGTGCCATAGTCAATATCAAGATGGCAACCCTGTGCGCCCTCAAACAGAACATTCCCGCCTTTTTTGATTTTCCTGTCAATTATGAGGGATGTGTTTGCCGTGTATTCCCTGAGACGATTGGCATATCCGGTATATTCATCGAATATGGCCTCATATTCCACAGGCCCTTCGTTGTAGAATTCTGTCAGGTAGAAATTTTTTTCTTCGATGTTTATGCGCAACATTTCACTGAAGGTTTCTCTGTTAAGAAGGTCGCAAAACCTGATGCCTGTGCGGGTGATCTTGTCTTCATAAGCGGGGCCGATACCCCTTCCCGTTGTCCCGATCTTTCCCGCCCCCTTGCGCCCCTCGCGGGCGCTGTCCAGGCTCCTGTGATATGGCATGATGATATGGGCGTTTTCACTGATATAGAGTTTTGTGTCGGGGGGAAAAAGGTTTTTCTCCCGGAGTTCATCGATTTCCCGGATCAATACCGCGGGATCAATGACCATGCCGTTGCCGAGGATACAGGTCTTGTGATTGTGAAGGATTCCCGATGGGATCAGATGAAGTATGGTTTGTTTCCCCTGAACAACCAGGGTATGTCCCGCATTGTTGCCTCCTTGGAAACGGGCTATGACATCCGCTTCGCGGGCAAAAATATCAACGATCTTTCCTTTTCCTTCATCGCCCCACTGGGTTCCGACAACTATTACATTTGCCATGGTCTTTCCTTCGATTTAAATTTTTCAGCTACTGAACGTGACAGTCTACATCTCTATCCTTGTAACGGATATTATATTGGGCAATTCT
>JAFDBG010000125.1 GCA_019313385.1 Deltaproteobacteria bacterium
GCGCAAAGGCGGGAAAAGTTTGCAGAGGTTAGAGCGTCAAAATCTTGGGAACCAATGCTCGTCGCTCAGAAAGAGGCTATTCTGTCCGCTCTGAGGGAAGATAAGACCGAATTTTCAGCAGAAAACGCCCTGAGAGAGTCTTTTGATGCCGTTATTGATGTGACCGCCGGTGAGTATAGAATGGCCGCAGTCATGGCCGCAGACGATGTTGTGGTGGCTACTCGAAATGATGAGGTTGAAAACGCTGTCAACGAAACCATCGACAGGGAGGCGGTAATCCTGACCGAAGCGTCATTAATACAAAGATCAACTGTAAAATTGGTAATGGAGCAGGTTGTTGATGGAATCGGAAACGGACTTGGCGTAACCAGCATAGCTCAAGCCATTGACGACGTTGGAATTTTCGGACCTATTCGTGCGTTGAGGATTTCCAGAACGGTCACTGGTGCCGCTTCATCCGTTGGACAGCAAACAGCAGGGGCCATGGCAGGTGCGCAGACTAAACAATGGGTGGATTCTAATTTTAATGTGCGCCCTGGTCATGTGCGAAGAGATGGCGAGACCGCCCCCATTAACGGCAAATTCACACAAAACCCATCCCCAAATGGGGTTTCCCCACGGTGGCCCTTAGATCCAAACCTATCCGTTGGAGACCGTGTTAATTGCCGGTGTTCCATGGTTTTTTCTTAACGTTTAAAGGAGTTTACAATGGCAACATCAGCTAACGCAAAAGTACAGATTGAGCTTGGGGTAACCCTGGTAACATTTATCGTTATGACCGATTCGGGAAACCGACAAACATTCACAAGCGCGGACAGTCTTTGGTCTGGTAAATCAGGATCGGAGCCAATTGTCCGACCAAACGGGATCACTACCGGGTCTAAGCTTGTTACCGAACCCGCTTCTGGATCTGTGGACGTCGTGGACGTGGCCGCGTTTTCTGCCCAATCCCTGGGCGTTGTAAATTCTGTCGGCGCGTCTGTTGATGAGGCGCTTACTACTCCGACGGGATCGTTTGCAAGGATCAACTCCATCACGATGACGAGCGCGGGCGCGATTGCAGTCGTTGCGGGGACTACGGCAACCGACACCACTTTCAGCGACACAAGAGCCGCCTCTGGCGGACCACCCCTTATCCCTGTTGACTCGGTCGAGGTAGCGCAGGTAAGGATGACGGCAAGCTCTGCGGTCATCGCAAAAGCCGATATTTTACAGGTTCCCGGCCAGCATTCTGAGAGGGCAGATTTCCCTGTAAACATTCCTGACAATATAGGGCGAGGGCTGGCCGCAGATACCAGCGCCGAAACTAATGCGCACGTCGAGTTCGAATCGCAACTACCTGCTAGCCACACTGGACCTACTGCGAAACGGACTTACATCCAGTACAGCTCTCCTATCTTTTCCGACCTGTCCAAAGCCTTGGACTATACCCCCGCCGAGACCACGCACACTGTCAACTCTACTCAGTATTATGACGGACAGTCTGCGTCCAGGTCTTCGAGTCTTGGACAGGGAGGGTTTACGGCTCTCCTGGAAGACGGAACTACAGACTCCCTAGTGACCAACAGGGACGAGATTTTGACGGTTAAATTCTTCCCCGACAAAAACAAGTCTCCTTTCCAGCTCACCCAAGGGACTATCGGCATGTCGAGAAGGTACCCTGTTTCCGACCCAAACCAAGCGGAAGTCACTATCAGTTCCGAGAAATCTTCTTCGGACTTCTCAGGCTAAAGGGGGCGACATGACTTTCAATCTTCAAGAATTCAAGCGGGCAAACTTTCAGCACAGAAAAGCCGATCTTGAATTGCCGGGTCTTGCTGGTTTCTTCCCTGAAGGTGAGAAGCCGATCATCACTGTCAGAGGCCTGACGGGGCCTGAGGTGTCGGAGGTTAAGGAAGAGGTTCAGACAGCTACAGAAGTCTACAAGCTGGTGGAGGCCGCCGAGACAAAGACAAAGGCGGTTTCTGAGGCCGTAAGGCTTTTGACTTCTGGTTCAAAGGACTCATTGCCAGTCGATCACGTTCGAGAGCTTCACATCGTGCAGATGGGCATTGTTAAGCCCGCTTTCAAATATGAGGACGTTGTTAAATTCGCTGGCGTCTTTCCAATTGAATTCGGATTGATTGCGCAAAAGATTTACGTGCTGACCGGTCTTGGGCAAGAGCAAAAAAAGCGGCGCGCCTCTGGAGCGACCCCGAAATAAGGGCGACTTTATCGCTGTGTAAGCTTCAGGGGCGTCTTTTGTTCGAGGTTCGTCCAGACCTTTTCCCAGCCTTCTTGTCGCCAACAGAACTGGAATTGTGGGCTCTGTTTTACGAGGATCTAAACAAGGAAAATGGCAGACGTTAACAAAACGATTGAGGTTCTTTTTGCCGGTAAAGACCGGCTGTCTGACGTATTAAACAAGCAGAAGGATAGTTTCAGAGCGTTTGGGGCT
>JAFDBG010000020.1 GCA_019313385.1 Deltaproteobacteria bacterium
TGCAGTTCTATTTGAGCACGTCGGGAGGCGTCTTCTTGGAGCCGCCGCTCTTCCCTTATCTGTATTTCTTTTAGGCGTTCGGCGACTTCTGATTCTTTTTGTGCTATGAGATAACTGGCTTCTGATTGTGATATTTTCCCTGTTTCCATTTTTTCTGCCAGCATTATCCGAAACATTGCTATTTCTTTGATGATAGGCTCTGGTTCACCATAAAGTTGTCTAAAATTATCAAAAATCATTCGTTCTGCTTGAGATTGCTTGAGTTTGCCCGAAGCATATTTTTGGTTCACAAGTGCTGAGTAAATAGAGTGCTCCGCTTCTTTTTCTTTGCCTATTCCAAAAGCAATTGCTTTATTGTTATGAAAGATTGCCCAAGCTGTGTAGGGTTGAACATTATTAACCTTATCAGAATTTAAAGATGGTAATATTTCAAATAAAATTATATTATACTCTGCATTAGAAGTGAAGGGGTCATTCAGTACAGTCTCCTTAGTTGACCCATAGTAATTTTTAAGTTCTGACTCACTCATCCCCTCTTTTAGTTTAGCCGTGTCAAACCTCTTTACTCCCTTAACTCTACGATCGACTCGCATCTTGGCATTTATTTGAGAAACTGACGCCGCTATGTTGTCAATAAGTGCTTCTTCATAAATTGATCCGACTTCTTGTGTCAAAACGGGCGTAGCGAGAAAAAGGGTTAAACCACCTACAAATCCCAACCAACCGGGTTCACTGTACGCTATATGCCCTTCTTGCCGGTAATCTGCAATTACAAAATCACTTTTGCTATCCTTAATCATTATCTTCAGCAAGGTATTCAATCCTGTTACAGAATAATCACAGTACACTAAAGCATCTAACCCTTCGAACTTACTGGCATCACTCACTATTGCCACTTGTGTAAAATAGCAAGCAAATAAGTCGTAGATTGATTTTTGTAATGTTTCATCGACTCTGACAACAGCTGTAAATCCACCCAAGTTACTCTTAACAAAATGATTATTAAGACTTTGTGAAACAATAATCCCAATTTTCATGGGTGTTTTCTGGTTCACGCATGGGTCTTTGAATGTTGTATTCGGGGGCAACGAAGAATGATAGGTACAGGAGCATGTAAAAAGCAACACTGAAAAAATAGATAAATAAATTACAAGTCTTTTCATCGCAAATCACCTCAATTGAGTAGTCTAGTAAGCCGCTATCACAATTTCCATTTAAAATCTACTACAGCCTAGAAATTATTCATAATAACACTTTCAGGAAGCAATAAGTATCCAGTTTAAAATCCTATTGTGCTAGTCCCCTTCTGATGGACAAAAAATAGTTCAATTTCTGTCCGGTTGTCCTGTTTGTCATTTTGCTACATTCCCTTCTCATGAAGGAGGGAAACAAAATGACAAAAGATACCAATCGAGAAACGACTCAACTTGTAGCCTCTGGTTTTGGGGATCATGAAGGGGGAGGAGCGAACCGCAGAGAGAGAGCGAGCTACCCCGATCCCGACCGAAAACCCGTAACCAAGGAAGAATGTGTCTCGGCTTACAACCAGGAAACCGATGATTTACTTCAGGGTGATCGTCTTGAAGAATCCGGCATGGCGTTATCTGTAACACGCCATGCTTCAACCCCTTATACTGTGCATACCCAGTTTCAGTTTATATTATTCGGACATATAGATAGAGAGTTGGTAGGCTTTGACAACTCTCTACCCCACTGCCTACCTGAAAAAGACAAAGAATATCAACACCATTTGGGAGTGGTAGGCAGTCTACAGATGGGTGGGGGTGTTTTAGTTTATACCCTTTCTCTGTTCGATTGGTAATTGACCATAGTATCAATCAAGTCTATAATCTCTCTCACGGGAAATCAGACCTGATCGAGGGACCCACAAAGGAGATACACAATGGGTCTATATAGAAGAGGATCAGTCTGGTGGATGAGTTTTTCTCATAATGGTCAGCAGTTCAGGCGCTCAACAGAGACAGAGGACAGGAAGCTGGCCACACGGATCTTTGACAAAATAAAAGGAGAACTTGCAGAGGGCAAGTGGTTTGAAAATGTATCTGTTCAGAAGCATACCTTCGGGGAACTCATGGACAAATATCTGCAAGAGCACTCTTCCGTTAATAAGGTAAAAAAATCCCATCTGAGAGACAAAGGAATGGCGAAGAATCTTCTCAGCTTTTTCAAAAACAGAAATCTGGCTGATATTTCCCCTGCGATGATCTCGGATTACAAGGTTAAAAGGCGAGAGGATGGGGTCTCACCCCGCACTATCAATTATGAACTGACTCTTATGGGTCATGCCTTTAATCTTGCCCTTCTGGAATGGGAATGGGTCAAGGATAATCCCGTCAGGAGGGTCAGGAAAGACAGGGTAAACAACTTCATTGAACGCTGGTTGACTCCTGAGGAAGAGAAAAGGCTTCTTCGTGTCTCTGCACCATGGCTTCGGGAGATTATTATTTTCGCCATCCATACGGGACTTCGTCAGAGCGAGATACTTGATCTGAAGTGGTCGCAGATTGACTTGGAACGGCGAACTATGACGATCTTTGAGCAGAAGAACCGGGGGATCGACACCCTACCCCTGAATGAGACGATTATTAGGCTTTTAAGTGAACGGTATCGCCAGTGTTCTTCAGAGTTTGATCATGTATTTCCCAGTGCTAACAAGACCAGGATCGACAACATGAATCTCGTAAGAGCCTTCAAGAGAGTGACAAAGAAAGCGGAGGTTCACAACTTCCGTTTCCATGATCTGCGGCACACGTTCGCAACCCGTCTAGTTCAGTCAGGGGTCGGCATCTACGAGGTACAGAAGCTGGGAAGATGGAAGAGTCCTTCAATGGTGATGAGATACGCCCATCACAATACCGAAAGCCTCAGGGCATCCATAGAGGTTATGGACAGATTTGAGGGGGCAGTTATCACAAATTTATCACACCCTCAAAAAAACAGGGGTCACAAGTCACATCTTAGACTCGTAAACCCCTGATATTTATGGTACGCCAGCAGGGATTCGAACCCGGGACCTACGGATTAGAAGTCCGTTGCTCTATCCAGCTGAGCTACTGGCGCATTGTTCAGATAAGAAAGGTTCTTTTAGTCATTTTGCTTATATTTGTCAAGACAAAACACCAGGCATTTCGTCATCTGACATAGCCCGCCACCCCGTCGTATATATATCCCATTTTCGCGCAACCTTCACCCTTCGTGTCCGTTGTGTAGAAATATGCCCGCGTTTCGGGATTGAACCATCTGTACAGGTCTCTTGTGTGGGACAGTTTAAGGGTCGCGATATTTCCTATAGCTCCATCAAAGACATACCCCTCGAGAGAATGTTTTCCACCTGAACGACTGTAGGAATAGAGATGGGTTCCCTTTGACGGATTATGCCACTGGAAGAATTCAGTTGTTCCCGGCGTGTCTTTGCGAAAGAGCCTGAATGCCAGTTCACCTTTCCTGTATCCTTCAAGTGGAAAATCTTCCCGCGCGACACCTGAAGACAACAGGGATTCCGTCTCTTTTGTATACCTGTAGATATCGATCAATTCCGAGATGTTATCACTTTTGACATCAAGCGCAACTTCAACTATTTCGACACCTTCCCCGGAGTAAAAAATGATGTTCTCACTATACAAACCGGGTAACAGACCCTCGGTGTTGGCCGTCACATTAATGTAGTCTACTTCATTCGTCGTCGTCCCTTTTTCGGGAGATATTCTTATCCATCCCCTCCTGCCCTCTATGAGACCCGCGGTGTAAACCCTCACACCTTCAACTTCCACAGTTCCACCTCTTACCTTTAGAACAAGCAGATGTGGTTCTCCATCCGCCAAGCTTTCCGCCACAGGGAACTCGATCCTTTTTCTCTCCTCAGACGCGCAATCTATCTCACCCACCATCCGGTTATCAATAAATACATCAAGGGTCCCCCCATATATATTTTTCCACAGGAACAGGATTAAGCCACTCCCCGAAAATGAATATCTCAGAATGTCATTTTCGCCCGTGCTATATGGATAACCCCTCTCTTCAGACCATTCGCCGGAGACTTCGACTGCTGATCTCAGGTGTCCCGGCACACGATATTTGCCTTTTCCTGAAACGGCCTCATTAGCGAACGAAACGTATCTGCCCCTTTCAAGAGCTATTCCCCTGAAATTCTTTCTCTTCCCCTGCAACATCGCTTTCCATTTCAGGACATCTTTCCCCACATTTTTCAATTCAACCCTTTTCATGAATTTTCTGCCCGTCTCAACGCTGCCGAAATCTATCCCGAGTGGTCTTACGTCCATACAGGGTCGGGCCCCCTTCTTCGCCACCTCAAATTTCAGGAATACGGTTCTCTCTCCACCATTAAAGGATAGCTTTAGCTCTTCCCTGTAACTTCTAGGAGACAGAGGCTTTCTATAAAATACTGTTTTATCTCCCGCTTCAAGCACAATCTGGATATAGGATAATCCATCCACTGAGGCTCCATCGTCTGGCATAGACTCAACGGAAACACGAAGGTAACGGGCGGGCATCCCGGCCGTTCCTGAAAGCGCGCTATCAGATGGAGATATCCAATCCCCCATCCTGCTTGCCAGCCATCTCAGGTCTCCTCCCCCAACATTTTTCAGGGAAATAACACCCTTTGAACTCTCGCCTGGACCTATTGTGCCAAGATCCACTTCGCGCGGCGACACCATTAGAACAGGATCGGCAACATCCTTTTCAACATCAACAACCGCGACATTGCTGATCACCCCCCCCCTCACCTTGCTGATCTCCGTGCTACCGGCTCCCTTAGCCACAAAAACAGGTCTCCTGCGCAAAAAGTATCCAGTGGATGGATCAGAGACTATCCACCTGCCATTCGAACCTCCTGAGAGATCGGTCCTGCTTCCGTCAGACCATATGCCGGTTGCCCTGAATACCATTTTATGATTAACCGCCATTCTTATAGAAGCAGGGACAACAGATATGGATTTGAGGGAAAGAATGTTTACAGGAACAGTTATTTCTTCATCTCCTCCGTTTGATCTTACCATAATAGTCCCGTTGTGCCTTCCTTCCGGAAGCCCTGTGACATCCACAGCAATCTTTATATTCTTCCCGTCCGTACCGCTAAGTCTGGTGATACGTTCTGATTTTTGCCTGCCCGCGACACCTGAAGAGGCCCCATCATTCAATAGAAGCCAGGGCTCAACGCTTATGATTTCCCATTCCAAATCTCCTTTGCCGGCATTTCGCAGGGTCATGGAGATATTTTCAATCGAGTCTTTCTCCATATGATCCAGCCTGATCTTCGGCACATAGACCTTCAGGAGAGGCCCGTCAAGGGCATCTATATGAATTGTAACGACAGGGCTTTTAACACCGCCCACCTTTGCGAAGACACGGACATCCCCCTTTTTCTTTCCAATAAAGAGCCCTTTATCGACAAAATATCCCGTTCTTTTATTTTCAGATATCCATTCTATCTTTTTTGTAATATCCCTTTTGGAACCATCCGAATATATACCGACAGCGTTCATGCAAATCTTTCTGCCGACCTGAGTCTTGGTGATTGATCCCAGCCTGATTTCTTCCAGCTTCGGTTTGTATATATCATTACTATCCCGGAGAACGGTAACGGAGACCGGCACTATTATAGTTCCACCGGATGATGTTATGACAATTTCGGCCTTATTACGTCCCAGGGGAAGATCACGCGGATCCGCTGTGACCGATATGGCCTGCGCGCCATCCTCCACAACTCCGGAATATTTATCGAGCGTGAGCCAGGGGTCTATCCACTTAACCATCCATTGTATCCTCCCCTGCCCCCTGTTGCTTATTTCAACCGACGCAACCCCGGTTTCCGTATTTTTTAGAATACCAAAGTCTATCCCGCCTGGCCTTACAGAAAGGATCAGATTCTCTTCAAGAGGCTGGTTGTCCTGCGCGCCCAGAGAGGACAATCCTCCAAACATCAGGATCAAGACAAACGCCGCGGCAATTATAGTTTTTGATTTAAACACAGTCATATCTCTTTTCAGGTTAATGGTTGACGGCTGCACAAAAAATCTCATTATCCTGGCACGAAATTATTACAACCGTAGAGCGATGTCAAGCGTATGACAGATCAAAAAAGCTTGACACCCCTCAAAGATAGCCATATATAGTGTCAATCTTGGTAATTATCTATAACTATTGCAACTTTATTTCTTAAGGGTGTCTCAATGACTCACAATGATCTAGAATACTGGTTTGCCCTTAAGTCCTTGGAAAAAGTGGGGAATGTCTGCTTTAACAACCTTGTAAAGACATTTGGTTCTCCTCGGGCCGTCTTCGACGCGCCTGCAACATCCCTTCAAACAATAGACCGCGTTACACGAAAAACAGCCCACAACATAAAAACCTTTGACAACTGGGCAACTATCGAAAGGGAGCTTGAACTGGCTGATAAGTTGAATGTCTCAATAATCACATCCAACTCTCCATCTTACCCCAGGCTGCTTTTGAATATATACGATTTCCCACCCATTCTGTACGTCAGGGGAACGCTGTCCAATCAGGACATCAATGTTGCCGTGGTAGGCTCCAGGATGGCAAGCACTTATGGCAGGTTTACGACGGAAAGGCTGTGCCGTGAACTCGCCATGAAAGGATTAACCGTCGTAAGTGGTATGGCAAGGGGAATTGATTCCGCCGCCCATGTCGGCGCGATCGCAGGCAAGGGAAGAACAATCGCTGTACTGGGGTCCGGCATTGATGTTGTCTATCCCCCTGAAAACAAAAGACTCTTTGAAAGAATCGCGGAAAATGGCGCCGTGATTACCGAATTCCCCTTTTCCACCCAGCCACTGGCCTTCAACTTCCCCGCCAGAAACAGGATAATAAGCGGCCTTTCACTGGGAGTCGTCGTGGTTGAAGCCAACGAGAAGAGCGGTTCTCTGATAACCGCGCGGATTGCCCTGGAACAGGGAAGAGAGGTCTTTGCCGTTCCGGGAAGTATCGATTCTCCGAGAACGAAAGGAACCCACAAGCTCATAAGGGAAGGCGCAAAACTTGTTGAAAATACATATGACATATTAGAGGAAATCTTGCCCCAGGTGAACATTAACAGTAGAGCTGTCGAACCACCAGACGAAAGATCTCAGCTGGAGCATTCGGGTAAATCTGAAGAATTAAATGCTGATGAAAAAGCCATCCTGAAGCTAATAGGCAAAAAGCCCGTTCATGTAGACAGTCTGGCCGCTGATTCCAGCTATCAAATACATGATATCCTGAGCATTCTCATGTCACTTGAACTCGGGGGCCATGTCGAGCAGCTTCCGGGCAAAAATTTTATTATTAAGGAGTAAAGATGTCCAGTTCACTTATTATCGTTGAATCACCAGCAAAGGTAAAAACGATAAAGAAATATCTCGGTCCGGAATTTGAGGTGAAGGCCTCTGTGGGACATGTAAAAGACCTTCCCAAAAGCAAACTGGGCATCGATCTTGAAAGTAACTTTGAACCCACCTACGAAGTCATCCTTGAAAAGAAAAAGATCATCTCTGAGCTGAAAAAAGCCGCGAAGAATGTAGATAATATTTTTCTGGCCTCTGACCCTGACAGAGAGGGAGAAGCCATCGCGTGGCACGTGGCGAGCGAAATAGGCGGGAATAAAGATATCTACAGGGTACTCTTTAACGATCTTACAAAAAAGACCGTTGTCGCGGCCATTAAAAACCCTCTGAAGCTTAACGTCAATAAATATGAGGCCCAACAGACCAGGCGAATCCTTGACAGGCTTGTGGGATATCAGATCAGCCCGATACTCTGGAAAAAGGTGCGGCGTGGCCTGAGCGCTGGCCGGGTCCAGTCGGTCGCGGTAAGAATAATATGCGACAGAGAGGCCGAGATCCTGGCGTTTGTATCAGAGGAATACTGGAATATTACCGCCCTGCTGGAAGGAAACAGCCCGCCCCCCCTTGAAGCGCGGCTGACAAGAATAGATTCCAAAAAGCTTAAACTTACTAATGAAACGCAGATAAAAGAGCTCCTCGAAGAGCTGAAAGGCGCCTCCTTTATTGTAAAAAAGGTGGATAAAAAAGAGGTAAAGCGTTCTCCAGTCCCCCCATTCACAACAAGCAAGCTTCAGCAGGAGGCATCAAGAAGGCTTCGGTTCACAGCCAAGAAGACGATGAGTGTGGCACAGAAGCTATACGAGGGAATAGCGCTGGGAGAAGAAGGTTCCGTTGGCCTTATCACATACATGAGAACCGACTCGGTCCGTATAGCATCGGACGCCCTTGACGACGCAAGAGAGTACATAACAAAGAATTATGGGAAAGAATTTCTTCCCGCAAAGGCCCGGGTCTTCAAATCCTCAAAATCTTCACAAGACGCGCATGAGGCGATAAGGCCAACCGCAATGGAATACGCGCCACAAAAAATCAAACAGTATCTCAAGAATGACGAATTTCATCTGTATCAACTGATATGGAACCGTTTTATAGCGAGCCAGATGAATCCCGCTCTATTCGACCAGACGGGCATTGATATAGAGGCGGGCCGCTGCCTTTTTCACGCGCAGGGTTCTATAATGAAATTCCCCGGGTTCAGCATTGTTTACACGGAAAGTAAAGAGAAGGAAGACAGTGGCAACGATGCCCAGTCAGGCAAAATTCTTCCGGATGTCTCTAAAGGGGATGAACTTACCCTGATCTCACTAAACCCACAGCAGAGTTTCACACAGCCGCCTGCAAGGTTTTCCGAAGCGACTCTCGTTAAAGAACTGGAAGAAAAGGGGATCGGCAGGCCCAGCACATATGCGGCTATCATAAGCACTATACAGAACCGGAAATACGCGGAACTTGAAAAGGGCAGATTCCACCCCACAGAACTCGGAACCATTGTCAACGGGCTTCTTGTGGAGAACTTTCCCAATATCATGGATATCCAGTTCACCGCCTCTATGGAAGACCAGCTGGATATGATTGAGGACGGAAAAGCCACAAGACTCAAGACACTGGAAGACTTCTATATCCCTTTTAAGTCGGAGCTGGAAAAGGCCGGCGAAGAGATGAAAAATGTCAAGAGAGAAGAAATTCCCACCGATCTTAAATGTGATAAGTGCGCGAGTCCAATGGTAATAAAGTGGGGGAAGAACGGAAAATTCCTGGCCTGCTCCAACTATCCCGACTGCAAGAACACAGGCAACATCGCACAGGATGAAAATGGTGTGATCAGCAAAATGGAGGCGGAGACAACCGACGTTATCTGCGACATATGCGGCAAGAATATGATTATAAAAGAGGGCAGGTTTGGAAGATTTATGGGCTGCTCCGGGTACCCGGAATGCAAGAGCACAAAACCGATTGACACAGGGGTGAAGTGCCCCCAGGAGGGGTGTGGCGGCAGTCTTTGTGAGAGACGTTCAAAAAAAGGCAAGACGTTCTTCGGATGTTCAAGCTATCCGAACTGCACCTATGCCCTGTGGGACAGGCCAATACCGGAGAAATGCCCCTTGTGCGGCGGCTCATTTCTGGTTGAAAAATATTACCGAGGGAAAGGTCTCGTAAAGACATGCCCTAACAAGGAATGCGGGTATAAGGAAACGGCCGAGGGGTGAATCAAAACTTGAAACCAGATACCAAAAAGGGGGCTTCCTCTACTAAACCTGTTATAATCATAGGTGGCGGTCTCGCGGGGTGTGAGGCCGCGTGGCAGATCTCAAAAAGGGGATTTGATACCCTCCTTTACGAAATGAAACCCACTCTCTTTTCTCCGGCCCACAAGTCTCCCCTCCTCGCGGAGCTTGTATGCAGCAACTCATTTCGCTCTAACGCGATAGAAAACGCGGTTGGCCTTCTCAAGGAAGAGATGCGCACAGTGGGATCATTGATAATGGAGGCCGCCGATGCCACAGCCGTTCCGGCAGGCAAGGCGCTGGCCGTGGACAGAACCCTTTTTTCAAACTATATTGAAGACAGGCTTGGATCGACAGGAACCCGGATAATTCGGGAAGAGATCACCGGAATTCCCGAAGACTCTATTGTCATCATAGCTACCGGCCCTCTCACATCCGAATCCCTGGCAAAGAGCATTTCTTCCGTTACAGGAAACGAATATCTCTATTTCTATGATGCTATCTCACCCATTGTGGAGGCACAATCCCTTGACTACAACCGTGTCTTCCGGGCATCGAGATACGACAGCACCGGTGAGGGAGATTATCTGAACTGCCCCATGACAAGTGAGGAGTACGAAAAGTTCTGGATGGAAATATCGGGTGGCAATGAAGTGCCTCTCAGAGACTTTGAAGATAAGCGCTGCTTTGAAGGGTGCCTTCCTGTTGAAGTCCTCGCGAAAAGGGGGCCGAAGACCCTGCTTTTCGGCCCGATGAAACCGGTGGGTCTTACAGATCCTAAAACAGGAAACCGACCCCATGCAGTAGTTCAGCTCAGACAGGAAAACAGCGAAGGAACTCTCTATAACCTGGTGGGATTCCAGACAAAACTGACATGGCCTGAGCAGAAACGCATCCTCAGAATGATACCGGGGCTGGAAAAGGCAGATTTCGCGAGATATGGCAGCATACACCGTAACACATTCATAAACTCCCCTGCCCTGCTTAAAAAATCACTCCAGTTCCACTCCGATGACAATCTTTTTTTTGCGGGACAGATCACGGGAGTCGAGGGGTATGTGGAATCGGCGGCTATGGGCCTGATGGCAGGAATAAACGTCTGCCGGCAGATAGAGGGAAGGGATATGGGGGAACCGCCGGGGACAACGGCTCTGGGTGCACTTTTGCGTCACATTACAAACGCCGATTACAAGACCTTTCAGCCTATGAATGTGAATTTTGGTCTCTTTCCTCCGCTTGAAGGCCGGGCGCCAAAAAAAGAAAGGGGCGGGCGTTATGCCGGGCGTTCCATTGAAGCACTGAGAAAATGGATGGAATTATACATTTCTTGAATGGATTAGCTTAAGTCCTTCCAGCGTAAGCATCTCATCGACAAAATCAATGCTGCTGGTTTCCGCGGCTATGACACTCGCCAGCCCGCCGGTTGCGATAACTGTGGACTCCGTCTTTATTTCTTTCTTTATGCGATCCACAAGGCCGTCCACAAGGCAGGCATAACCGAACAGGATACCCGCCTGTATACTGCTCACAGTATCCCTGGCAACTACAGATTTAGGTCTGCTTAATTCAACTGGCGGCAGTTTGGAGGCCTTCTCAAAGAGCGCCTCGCTTGATATAACAACACCCGGCGCTATGCACCCGCCCAGGTACTCTCCCTTTTGCGTAACATAATCAAAGGTAGTCGCTGTGCCGAAATCCACAACGATAAGATTCCCTTCGTATTTCTCATGAGCGGCAACGGCGTTGACAACCCTGTCAGCTCCGACTTCCTTCGGATTGTCATAGAATATCGGCATACCCGTCTTTATACCCGGGCCTACGATGAGCGGAGTAATGTGAAAATACTTCTTACAGAGGGGTTCCAGTATATTCAGCATGGATGGAACCACACATGATATAATAATGCTGCTGATAGATTTCGATCCGACTTTGCTCGTCTTGTAGAGATTCAATATCAGCATTCCATATTCATCAATTGTGTGATCAACAACGGTACGAACTCTCCAGTGGTTTAACAGCTCATCTCCTTTATAGAGGCCGACAACTGTATTTGAATTTCCTACATCAATAGCCAGAAGCATAATAGATCACCTGTTTTCCGTTACACTTACATCTCCAGACAAGACACGTCTTGTCTTGTTTTCTTCATCGCCGAGTAGAAGCACACCTTTACTGTCGATTCCCCGGCATGTACCACTCTGCACGACACCCCCGTCTGTTACCTCGATAGTTTTACCGATTATATCCGAATACTCCATCCACCTGCCCCTTACAGGGAGAAATCCCTCATCAATAAATGTCCTGTACCATTTTTCGAACGCCCTGTACAAACCGGCGGCAAGGTCAAGACGTGAAATACTGTTTGATGTCTGCTCCTTCAGCGATGTGGATATATTACGAAGTTTCTCCTGGAAGTCGGCTGGTTCCATATTTACATTAATGCCGATCCCTACAACAACAGAATCAAGCCTCTGCCCCTTGACCCTCATCTCCGTAAGGATGCCGGAAATTTTTCTGCCCCCCGCGAGTATATCGTTGGGCCACTTGAGCGCGACAGGACAATACCCGGAGAGCACCTCAGCCAAAGCGACTCCGGCAACAAGGGTCAAGCTCTGAGCGTAAGCGGGCTCTATATCAGGCCTTAATATGATGGATGTGTACAGGTTCCTGCCGGGGGGTGAATGCCAGATTCTGTTCCTCAATCTCCCTCTCCCCGCTGTCTGGCAGTCGGCTATTACGACTTCACCTTCGCCAGCCCCATTACCTGCAAGCGAAACCGCACGGTTATTCGTTGAATCGATCTCGTCAAAAAAGTGAATCCTGTTTCCTATAAGGCCGCCGGAAACGAGTTTCTTTAGGTTGGTTTTATTAAACTTTCGATCCATAATTCCCAGGTTTTTGTTGGGCTAATCCCTGAACACAAGTGATATATCGGCGGCGGGAGCGGAATGGGTAAGCGCTCCAACGGATATAAAATCCACATCAGTCTCCGCTATTCTCTTCACATTCGAGAGGGTGACATTTCCGGAGGCCTCAACCAGCGCCCTTCCATTAATGAGAGAAACCGCCTTTTTCATCTCATCTGTCCCCATATTATCCAGCATGATTATATCAGCTCCCGCGGCAAGGGCTTCTTCAACTTCCTGAAGGTTTTTCACCTCTACTTCGATCTTTACAGTGGGTGGAACATTCCCAACCACTTTTCTTACCGCTCGCAAAATACCCCCAGCGGCGGTTATGTGGTTATCCTTGATCATCACGCCATCATACAGGCCGAATCTGTGATTAAATCCTCCCCCTGTTTTTACCGCGTATTTCTCAAGGCTTCTCAGACCTGGCGTCGTCTTTCTCGTATCTAGTATCCTGACCCCGGTACCCTTCGCTTCTTCAACATATTTGTGTGTCACCGTGGCAATCCCACACATCCTCTGAAAAAGATTCAGTGCCACGCGCTCCGCCAGGAGGATGCTCTTCAGACTACCCGATATACATGCAAGGAGATCCCCCTTCCCCGCCGGCTGGCCATCGCAAAAATACGCTTCGAACCTCAGAGACGACTCCAGGGCATGGAATACCTCCCTGAAGACAGCGATACCCGCGACTATGATCTCTCCCTTCGAAATCACCCGCGCGACACCGGGTTCATCACCTGTAAGAATAGCTGAAGTGGTAAGGTCACCAGAACCTATGTCTTCATCAAGCGCTGTCCGGATAAGTTCCTTTAATCTGATGTCTGAAATCATGATAATCCTCACGCTATATTACGGAGCCTGTCCAGAGCGTCTTCCAGCACCCCGCTTTTTTCCTTCAGGTCTTTAAATTTATTTTCCTCTTTTTCAACTATATCTTTGGACGCCTTTTCCATAAAATCCCGATTCCCCAGTTTTTTGGATATGAAATCGAGGTCCTTATCAAGCTTTTTCATTTCCTTTTCCAGCCTTGTCTTCTCGACCGCGACATCAACAGCACCTTCGAGGAATACATATACCTTGACAGAACCTACTACTCCCGTCGCAGACCCCTTCGGCTCACTGGCGTTTTGCTCTATAGCAAGGTCTTCCAGCTTCGCGATGTCTCTTATATAGTCTCTGCCTGCCCCTATAATGGACAGCATATCACCATCGGGGGCGGAGATGAGTGCCTTCAACTTCTTTGAAGGGTTGATATTCATTACACCCCTTATATTCCTGATACTGTTTATAATATTCTTAGTGAGATCCATCTGGCGTCTTGCATCTTCATCCCTGAGGGAATCATCCTGCTCGGGGAATTTGCTTACCATTATACATCCCTCATCTGTTGTCAATTTCTGCCATATCTCCTCTGTGACAAAGGGCATGAAAGGATGAAGGAGCTGGAGGGCTGTCTTTAATACTGACAGCAATGTACGTTGGGCGGCAAGCTTTCTCTGTAGTGATTGTTGTTTATCATACAGTGCCGGCTTTATCAGCTCAAGATACCAGTCACAGAACTCATGCCATATAAACTGATATATCCTGCCCGCAGCATCGTTAAACCGATATTCGTCAAGGGCTTTTCTGGTATCCGCCACAGCGCTGTTAAGACTGTCTTTAATCCATCTGTCACAAAGCGAATATTCTTCTCTTTCCAGCGCGGTTTCTCCAGGATAATCTTCAAGATTCATCAGGGAAAATCTGGCCGCGTTCCATATCTTGTTTACAAAATGTCTGTATCCCTTGATGCGTTCCTCAGACATCTTTACATCCCTCCCCTGCGCGGTAAAGGCCGCCAAGGTAAAACGAAGAGCGTCTGCGCCATATTTGTCAATCATCTCAAGCGGATTAACGCTGTTTCCACTTGATTTGCTCATCTTATCGCCCTTTTCATCCCGAACGAGGGCATGCAGATAGACATCCGCGAAGGGAACCTTTCCCGTAACGTAAAGTCCCATCATCATCATCCTGGCCACCCAGAAAAATATGATATCAAACCCTGTCACAAGGAGTGAAGTGGGATAAAATGTCTCAAGTGCCTGCGTTTTGTCGGGCCATCCCATAGTCGAAAATGGCCATAGAGAGGAACTGAACCATGTATCCAGGACATCCTCGTCCTGCCTGAGGGAACCTCCCCCACATTCGGGACAACCAGCAGGATCTTCAACTGCCACTATGGTGTTGCCACAATCATTACAATACCATACCGGTATTCTGTGTCCCCACCATATCTGCCTGGAAATGCACCAGTCTCTTATATTGTCCATCCAGTCAAAATATGTGGCCTCCCACATGGGAGGAATGATCTTTGTCTCACCCTTCACAACCGCGGCGATGGCAGTCCTTACGAGGGGCTTCACCTTGACAAACCACTGTTTGGACACCGCGGGTTCCACAATGGTCTTGCATCTGTAACAGCGCCCCACATTGTGCAAGTAGGGCTCTGTCTTCACAAGATAACCGCCCCTTTTAAGGTCCTCCACAATATTTTCCCTGCACGCGTAGCAGTCCTGTCCCTGATATATCCCGCCATTTTCATTGATAATGGCATTGCCGTCCATAATAGTGATTATATCAAGATCGTGCCTCTGCGCCATGGCAAAATCATTGGGGTCCGCTGATGGCGTTATCTTCACCGCGCCGGTGCCGAATTCCCTGGACACGTAATCGTCCGCGATGACCGGTATCCTTTTGTTCACAATCGGAAGAATCACTTCCTTCCCTATAACATCAGCGTATCTTTTGTCATCGGGGTTGACCGCGACGGCAGTATCACCCAGCATGGTCTCCGGGCGTGTCGTAGCCACAATTATTTCGCCCTTTCCTTCGGCATATGGATATCGTATATGCCAGAGACTGGTCGCTTCTTCCTCATATTCGACCTCAAGGTCGGATATGGCTGTATGACACCTCGGACACCAGTTAACGATATAATCACCCTGATATATCAGGTCATCTTCATAGAGCTGGACAAAGACCTCCCTGACCGCCCTGGAAAGTCCTTCATCCATGGTAAACCGCTCCCGGGACCAGTCACAGGAACACCCCAGCTTATGCAGCTGGTTTATTATCTCACCGCCATATTCTTTCTTCCACTCCCATACTTTCTCTATAAATTTTTCTCTTCCTATATCGTGCCTTGTCATTCCCTCTCTGGCAAGGGCCTGCTCCACTACATTCTGAGTCGCTATTCCCGCGTGATCAGTGCCGGGCATCCAGAGTGTATTGTACCCATCCATTCTCTTGTACCTCACGATAATATCCTGCAGGGTATTATTCAGAGCATGTCCTATGTGAAGTATCCCGGTAACATTAGGCGGGGGAATAACTATCGAGAATGGTTTCCTGTCACTCTTATCCTCCGCCCGGAACAGGCCTTCCTCAAGCCAGCGCCGGTACCATTTTTCCTCAATATCATAAGATTCATAAGATTTGCTCAATTCTTCTTTTTCCATAACATGTCCTTCTTGATTTATTATAACTACAAAAACTACTCATACAAATTTTCAATTGCGCTACCTATCATATTTTCATCCTGAGGGGCAAACCATTTGATGTCCGGGTCTCTCTTAAACCACGTCAACTGCCTCCTGGCATAGTGCCTGGTGTCACGCTTGATCAACCTCACCATATCCTGCTTGTTCTGTTTCCCTCTGATGAAGGAAACAACATTCCTGTAGGTCATGGATTGCATTGGCCTGACTGATTCGTCATAACCCATATTCATAAGCCTTTCCACTTCCTCCACAAGTCCAGCCTCCATCATTTTTTCAACCCTGCCATTTATCCTGTCATACAGAAGACTTCTGTCGATATTAAGGCCTACCTTGATGTAATCATAGACACTATTGCCAAACTTGTGTGCCCCCTGTATTTCGGCAATGGACTGCCCGGTATGTTCCATGACCTCAAGCGCCCTGATTGTCCTGACAAGATCATTCGGGTGTATTTTTTCTGCAGCTGTCGCGTCTATCTCCTTCAACCGCTTGTAAAGATGTCCTTTTCCATATCGCGCGGCATCTTTTCTGTAAGAATCGCGGAGCTTCCCGTCAGCGCCGGGGGCATTCAAAAGCCCGCCTAGCAGGGCGTTTAGATACAACCCTGTGCCACCCACCACAAACACACTTTTATGCCTACTATGAAGAAGCGCAATCGCCTCATCGGCCTTTTTCAAAAACATTGAGGCGTTGAATTCTTCATCCGGATTTACGACATCGATCAGGTGATGGGGTGTGCGAAGCCTCTCTTCGGGGGAAGGTTTTGCGGTGCCTATATCCATATACCTGTAGATCTGCATCGAGTCGGCGCTGATAACCTCTCCGTCATACATTTCGGCAAGCCTGATCACCAGATCGGTCTTCCCCACTCCGGTGGGGCCTGTAATAACAATAAGCCGGGGGTTCGGGCGTGTCCCCTTTTGGGGGTTTCGAGTGTTTCCCCCTTTGGAGGTTTCGGGTTTTGAACTTTTCATTCAGATCAATCCTTGCACATGTAAAAAGTCCCAACAACGTCATGTCGGGATTGAGCCGGCACGTCAATTGTGCTTCCAGCCCAGAGCTTTGAAGTGCGCGCCATCAACTCCCCGCGAATAATTTCGCCAGAGCCGTCCGCTTCCAACTGACGGGGAAAGCGCATGTCGGCTATGTTCATACTCTTCTCCTTATGATCCGATTACCAAAACCTGTCGAATGCTCAATAACACGTTCCCGCGCCTGATGCATCATTCATTATTGGCGTTAAGAAACGAGGGGAAACGCCCTTTAGGGGTTAAATGGTCATATGCCAGATAGTCAGCGAACCTTTTTCTTGGTAAAGAATGAAAACCCGGCCGCGGCGAGACAAAAGAAGATTCCCAGCATAAAGGCGTTATGAAATCCTTGGATCAGCATGGGGAAAGAGATTGCGGGGTGAGCAATGCTCATGTTTTCGATGGATATCTTTTGCGGAAGGAACGATGAAAAAACGGTTTCGAAGATACATATTCCCAAAACACCGCCCCCGTGTCTTATCAACATCATAACGCTGGAAGCAACCCCCTGTTTTCCCTCCGGAGCTTCACCCATAACGAGATTGCTATTGGGAGCCATAAACATCCCTGCCGTAAAACCAAACCAGACTAAAGAGAACGCTATAAAAAACACAGGAGAGTTTTCGTGAAGAAAACCGAACATGAGAAAGGCTCCCGCGCAAAGAAACATTCCAATCGTACACAACCAGCGAGAACCTGTTTTGTCTGACAGACTACCCGCTAAGGGTCCCATAAAGATCATAACCGCCGATGGTATTACTAATATGAAACCCGCCTTATCAATTGTCAATTTCCTCGCGATCTCAAGATAAAATGGAAAGAGAAATACCATGCCATTCAAGATCATGAGTGCAAAAAAGGAGGCGAGCGTTCCCATGCTGAAATTCCAGTTTCTGAAGAGCCCCAGATCCAACAGTGGATGCGCGGCCTTCTTCTCTTGAAGGAAGAAGAGCGTGAAAAAAACAATAGAGAGGGTAAAAGACGAGAGAATCGCCCAAGACGTCCATCCCTGTTCCTGCCCCAGGTTCAAACTATACAGTAAGGTCATCAGCGAAAAAAATATCAGGATGGCCCCGATAACGTCAAAGCTTGAATCGACGGTCTTGGCCTGTTTTCCCGGAAGCGTCCGGCTGCCAATCAAAATCGCGACAATCCCGAGGGGAATATTAAGGAAGAATATCCAGTGCCAGCTAAGATAGCTGGTAACCAAACCGCCTATAGCCGGCCCCAGAGAAATTCCGAGAGCACCGGAGGTGCCGACAATCCCCAGTGCCCTGCCTCTTATGTGCGTTGGCAGCAATGTTGAAACAATCGCGGGAGCTAATGCCGTCAGCATTGATCCTCCGATGGCCTGAATAACCCGGAAGGCAATTAACATATTAATGCTTCGCGATATTCCACATAAAAAGGAACCAGAGATAAAAATAATGAACCCGGCAATGAAAACATTTCTAAAATCTTTAATATCTCCCAGTTTTCCGAAACCCAACAAAAAGCTGGTCAGGATCAGAAAATAAACCAGTACCACCCTCGACACTATTCCAATGCTGACATTGAAATGCCGTGAGATAACCGGCAAGGCGATATTTACGATGCTGATATCCAGGTTTGACATAAAGATTGCGACAGCAGCGCAAATCAATACCCAGCGCTGTTTGGAGGGATCGGTCAGAATGAGTTGCGGCATTTGGCTGTTTTCCTTAGTCAACGTAACATAATAGTTGTCCATTCAAGGAATGGGAGCTATCAGTCCAGAGCTTTGAGGTGAGAGCCATCAACTCCCCCGCGAATACGTTCTGCAGAGCCGTCCGCTTCCAATTCACGGGGAAAGCGTATCTCGGATATGTTCATCTTTTACTCCTTATGATCGATTACCGAAGCTTTTCGCATGTGCTCCCAACACATCCCCGCTGGCATACACCACCGTTACATTGGTCGCCATCGCCTTACTGTCCTCATTGTGGAGGGAAACTTGAGTACCGGTACGGCATCAGGTCGCATGAACTCTGGCAACCTGGATAATGGCTAAAATGATTGAATTGAAGCAAATTAACAGAGACAGAAATTACCTTCCAGAAAACCGTTTTTTAGGCAGGATGGATTCCTGTTGCCAAATTCTGCCGGTCGGTTGCTCCAATACCAGAAGCAAGCAGTTTCAGGACAATTTCAAAAGTAAAAAAACGACTATTCTATCAAAAAACGATAACTTTCGCTAAACCCTGTCAAAACTACAACCCCAACTTCCATTTACTCTCTACTGTAACGAATCATTACCCTTATATAATGAGATCGGGCTTATTGAACAATGGATTGAGTCCGACCGCTTCGCGGATCGACTCAATCCTTACAGGCTATGTTGTTACAACCATTTATACATTACCAAAGCGTCTACGTAGCCTTTGGTAGGGTGATTAAACGCTTTGGGTAAACGACCAACGGTTTCAAAGCCAAGTTTGCTCCATAAACGAACCGCACCTTTGAGGTTATGTCTCACAGAAAACCCTATCTTTCCCTTTCTTTTTCCCCTGATACATGAGTTGGTCAGCTCGGTGAACGAGGGTTTTTATGTCTTCTTTTATCTTGTATTGCGTAAGACCAATGCTCACCGTCACAGGAACGGCCCGACCCGGCAACGGATAGAAATCCTCTCCCTTGAATTCTGTACGGATTCTTTCCGCTGTAACGAGACCATCCGCCGTTGTTGTCACGGGCAGGATGACGGTAAATTCTTCGCCTCCATAACGATAAGCTAAATCCGTCTCGCGCAGGCATCTTTTAATCACTTGGGGAATTCGCCGTAAGACCTTGTCTCCCTCTATATGGCCGTAAGAATCGTTAAAAACCTTAAAATCATCAAGATCGAGAAAAAGAAGGGTTAAAGGCTGCTCATAGCGGTTCGCCCAATCTGTTTCAATTTTAAGCTGAACGTAAAATTGTCGGGAATTTTAAAGCTGGGTGAGATTATCAACCATACTGAGTTCCCGGTATCTTTCTTCACTGTCCCTCAGCGCATCCTCCATCTGCTTGCGGTCAGTAATATCCCGGGTAATGTTGAGAATATGAGATACACCATCAAAATCGATCAAGGAGGCTGATATCAAACCATATCGAATATCACCATCATATGAATCCTTTCTGTTCTTCCCATCAAAGATACCATCCAAGGTTCCGTCATTTTCGCTTGAACATCCTCTCTAAATACCTTATGTCAAGCACTGCGTAGGTAGGCCTTCCGTGAGGACAGGTTGCCGCGAAGGGAATCGAATCAAGGTCTTTGCACAGCGCCGCTACCTCTGCGTCTGTCAATTTGTGATTAGCTTTGACGGCACCTTTGCACGCCATGAGGACGAGAACTTTGTCTCTTGTTTCATCGATATTCTCAGCCTTCCCTGTATCCCCAACCTCTTCTATTACATCGGAGATAAGCGCTTCAAGATTGCACCCTGTCAGTAAAGCTGGAATCTGTTTTACCAGTATAGTGTTCTCGCCATACCGCTCCACGCCAAGTCCCGCATCTTTCAGCGCGTCAATATTATTCATCAATAGATCAAAACGGCCGGGTTGAAGGTTCACAACCTCCGGTATCAGCAAACCCTGAACATGTGTCCTCTCTTTCATGGACACCTTCAGCTTTTCAAAAAGCACCCTCTCATGGGCGGCATGCTGATCCACTAAAATAAGCCCCCCGGTCGACGAAAACACAAGATACGTGTCCGCAATCTGTCCCAGGTATTTAAGAGATGAAAAGTTTACCGCGTCTTCCGACACATCACGCTCATTGAAAAGTCCCGGCAGTTCCTCCCCGCCTTCTCTCCCGCCGAAAGAATCAGGCGCTTTTCTCATTCCCCCCTCAGAAATATTCATGTTAAAGGTTTTCTTTTCAGCGCCCGACAGGACAGTGTACCTTTTTAAAACATTTCCAACCCTTTCTCTGTACGCGTCCGAGTTAGCTCCAAAAGAGGGCCCGGGGAAACCGGTACTGGCAGTGGACATGCCGGACAGCACCCCGGAAAGGGTGTCTGTAACAAGGCTGTACACATCTCCCGAGCTTCTGAAGCGCACCTCCATCTTGGCCGGATGGACATTTATATCAACATCGGATGCAGGCATATCTATAAACAGGACAACGGAAGGAAACCTCCTGGGCTCTATCAGTCTTCTGTAAGAGGTCATGACCGAATGATTCAGGAGTCGATCCCTTATGAATCTGTTGTTGACAAAATAGAACTGTCCCTTGGTGTTTGCCTTTGTGCGATCGGGCATGGAGATGATCCCCCGAATGGTTGCCTCTCCCCTCTGCCCCTTGACTTCAAGGGTGTGTCTCCCGAAATCTTCGCCAAACACAAGAGCTATTCTGTCTGACAGATTTTTTGTTCTCGGGATATTAAGAATGGTTTTACCCTTCGCGACAACACTCATCTTCACTACCGGATTGGAAAGCGCCAGTCTCATTATGACGTCTATGCAGTGGGTCTGTTCGGTGGAATCTCCCTTCATGAACTTCATACGGGCCGGCGTGGAATAAAAGATGTCACTGACAGTTATAGATGTGCCGACAGGGCAGCCGGCATCAACAATCTCTTCGACTCTGCCCCCCTTTACCACCACCCGCGTGCCTGACAGAGAGTCTTTCTTCCTTGTCAGCATCTCAACCCTGGATATGGAAGCTATGCTCGCTATGGCCTCCCCCCGGAATCCAAAGGAGGCTATATTATGAATGTCTTCAAATGTGTAAATCTTGCTCGTGGCGTGTCTCTCAAATGCGAGTTCTACTTCATCCCTGTCGATCCCTCTGCCGTTATCCACAATCTTTACAGATTGCTTCCCTCCACCCTCAAGTTCAACAAGGATGTCAGTCGCGCCGGCATCAAGGGAATTTTCGACAAGCTCCTTGACTATGGAGGCGGGCCGTTCAATTACCTCGCCAGCGGCTATCCTGTTGGACAACTCTTCAGGCATGACAACTATTTTTTCCTGCAAAATAAACTCCTCTTTTTCAAGGGTTTTGAGTTATGAATTTCGATTCACTTTTTTTGGTCCTTATTCGAAAGGATATCAGCATCTCCGGTTATTACATCTCCATGTCCGAGACAACCAGCGTAGAAGTCACCTGCCGGAAAAGCCGACAGGCTTTTACAGTCAGAGCGAATGCCCTTTGGCGATATCTTTCAATGCCTTAGATATCACGTTACCAACCCATACATTTAGACTCTTTCCTGCTTTTCGAGCTTCTATTGTAATATTCTTATGAATCTCCGGTTCGACGAGCACAACGAACTTACCAGAGTAGGGCTTTTCAGGGTTTTCACCCCCGATTCTATTAAGAATCTTCGCAAAGACCTTACAGATTTTTTGTTTGTTACTCGTTTAGGATGGGGCGGGTGAGAAACAGCACGAACGTCATTAGGCGCCACTCGTGCGCGTGATCCTTCACCTTCGGTCACTTCAGCGTCAAGAGCTATAAATAACCTCTCAATATCATTCCATTAAGTATCCGAACGCTCCGGCCTCTCAAATATTTTTTGTAGCGTCTGTCGCTGCTTTTTATTCGCAGTAATATAGTATCGTATATTAGTATCATGTCAACAGGAAAGAACAGCTCTGTTAGAATCACATAATCTGTCCTTCTCATTGGCCATCTCCCAGTGACCATTTTTAACCCAAGTTTAACCTCATTTTCACAAAAAACAGCATAATAAGAGCCTTTTTAGCAGTTGCGCATACGGAACCTGTTGATACTATTACATGCAGTTCTTTGAAGGCCGACTGTATAGAGGATCTCCTGCGTGGCTATGAAAGTTCAACGGTGCCGATATCTGCCGGGATTGAGACACTTGCCAGGCACTATACAAAACAAATCCTGAGAAAACAACGTAGCGAGAAAAAAGAGAGCAATATCCTTGAAAATGAACAGGATTTCAGGACAATAGATGTAAATGCCATCTCTTGATCCGATGGCAAGTCCGTTGGCACCGAGCATGCCGGCTTTGAGGCCATGTCGGCCCTGGGATTCTTCGATCTGTTCCGGCAATTGGGATTTACCGACAATGAATCGAATCTTGCCACTCTACAGATTGTTGACCGCCTGGTGCATCCCGGCAGTGAAAGGGAACTCAACAGATACGCAAAAGAACAGAGTGCTCTGGATGAACTGCTGGAAGCCGACTTCTCATATGTGGGACACAACATGCTCTATCGCAACTCAGACCTGTTATTCAAACACAAGGAAACCATTGAACGTTTCCTCCGTATGCGCAGCAGGGAGATCTTTTCCCTTGGTGAAACCATTATACTGTATGATCTGACTAATACATACTTTAGCGGAAGGTCAAAACAGAAACGAAGCGACAGACCGCTTGTCACCCTTGGAGTTGTGCTTGACGAACGTGGGTTTATCAAGTGTTCCCGTATCTTTGAAGGAAATAAGTTCCTTTTGCCCGTTCACTATCTTCTTGACAAATCCGTGTCCGCTACAACTAGCAGAAAACAATGATCGAAGCATAGGGCGTCGTGCAGACTGCATCAGAGACGTTATCGTGAAGGCGAGACAGACGCGACGCTAACATACACAATTCGTACGTTAAGGGGCCTAAAACGAGGTTAACGAAGATAGCGTTTTGAAATTAATACCTCAAAGGCAGGGCTTCTTGATGGTGAAAATGCATTTAACGAGTAACGGCGCCTGCCTTGAAAATTTACTTAATTCTTTCAAAGCTGGCGCCGTCAAAGGTTTACAATTATGGAATGTTACAGGACACTTAAATAATCAAGTAATCCTATTTCTTAACTTTTCGGACCAGAGGCCACTTATCGAAGAAGGCGTTGTAGTACAAGAACACCATCAGAAAGGCAAACTGGCCGGCTATGGGACCCATGACCGGGTAACCCCAGCCCATGTTATTCGCACCGAAGGGAAGCATCCTGAAAGTCTTCAGCCATATTATACCCAGGATTACGCCCAACACCCACCAGATGGCAACTCGGATCAAAATGCGAGCGGCCTGGTTCTCAACCATGGCTGCCGTGGGCAAATCGTCAAACACGTGGTGCCACAACAGGGTCGCGACAACAACTGACAAGGCAATTGATGCAACCGCTACATCAGGCGGCGCTCCGTGCATAAGGTCCATAGGATAAATAAAGACCCGCAGGGCTAACAGGGTGAGATAACCCATAACCAAGCAAATAGCGAGACCGATGAAACCCATCCAGGGTTGTTTCGTGGTGAAAAATTTCATGGGGTAATGCTCGCCACCCTCGGCCGGAACAAGGAACCACCAGATAAAGCATTGCGCGTAGGCAACGAAAGTTATCCAGGAACCCATGGGTGGGGACAAGATGTGATCCACCCCAACCACGTTGGGGGCTTTGCCCATGCTGAGGCTTAAATGCCAGAAGCCGGGAATAATGAACGCGAACCACACTAGGAGGCAGAAATAGGAACTCAGCGACATTGCCCCGACGCTGTCCCAGGGAGCCTTGATGTTGCCGGCAAAGGGCCATTTGTGAAATAAAGCGGCATAGCCGATATTGGCCATGATAACGGGGAGCGCATAGAAGTTGCTCGCCTCCCAACCCTCAATGGCCATATGGACTTCTGCTGCGCTCTGCGGAATAAACAGAATGGCAAAGCTGAATGGTTTCCAGAGGATGCCGGAAAGTCCGACGATAACAAAGAAACCGATGAGGCCGACCACCAGGCCGACTAACGTATACCAGAGACCGGCTCCCGGCTGACTCTTCGTTACTGCATATTTGCCGTAACCGCCAAAAACCAGGGTCTGCCAGATCCAGGCGTTGATTATCATCCAGAAAAAGGTTGCTTCCGCGAAGACACCGACAAATTTTGCCGCTGTTTTTGCGTCTACTGCTTGAAGTCCTGGCGCGCCAAAAGAAAGAATGATGGCTTTGGCAGCAAAACCCCAGATTGGCCAATAAAAAAGAGTAACGATGAAGCAAAGAATAAAAGCGACAATACCGGTAATAAGAAGACTATCGAAACTACGTTTCACAACATATTCATCCATGTCTTTCCCTCCCTTTCTTTCTAAAAAATCATGGAACCTATTGAAAAACTTGTCACTGGAACCAGAATAGAAGTTCATCTAGCAATGTTACATTTCCAAAATCCATGTGCCTGCCATCAGGAACTCCTTACACTGCCACCGACCTCTTCCTGATTATTTAAACCATTATATCTTCTCGAAATTACTAGTGCTCTAATCCCTCCTTTCCTTGATTTGGTAGCTAAGTTACTTAAACTACAAGTCGTTCTCACACCTCATAACACATTGTCGGCAATATATCATCCAAGAAATATTTGTCAAGAGAAAAATCTAAATTTGTGTTAGGAAATCTAATATGTTCCCTTTAACTGCCATGCTATCCTCCATGTTTAACCTCATTTTCACAAAAAATAGCACAATAAGAGCCTTTTTAGCAGTTGTGCATACGCAACCTATTGATATTATGACATGCAGATCTTTGAAGACCGACTGTAGTGCCCCATAACATAATATCAGTGTTTGGCACATAGGTTTTGTGTCGTAATGGATGCCGGGATTGCTTCGGAAGATAACCTTGCCCTGTAAGGGGAAATGGTTTTTCCTATATCGTTGTTTCCCATAACAGGCCGGAGCATATAACAGATGGTACATTCGAAGAGATAAAAGAAGGAATCAAGGCCAGGGAAATGTCTATCGGTAACAAAACGTTTCTTCATTGTATCAGTGACGGCAAGATGAAAAAGGAACAGGCTATTGTAAACAAGGCGCGGGTGTAGATGGTCGTGATAAACTGAGCCAAAAATGGTCGTTTAAAAGTGAGCCACTTCGGTGGAGTTTTTGGGAGGAAAGGCTATAGTATATAGTTTTTAATCTCAAGATAGACGCATTCGTAAAAAGTCAGAAAACGCCATTTTTCGTCATTCCTGCGGAAGCCGGAATCCAGTAAATTCAACAGCTTCTGGATAGCGGATCAAGCCCGGTATGACGATTCTGGAACTTTTTACGACACCATCAAGATAAGAGAAGTGGCGGATTTGGAAAAAAGGAGACCATTTTGGACATATTGTTACCTGGAAAGAAAAGGACTGAGTCAGAGGAAGATAGCAAGGAAACTGGGAATCAGCAGAAACACGGTAAAGAAGTATGTGAAGAATCAGGAATATCACGAGGTTAAGCGAAAGAAGCTGAAGCGGAAAAGCCTGCTGGATCCGTTCATTGATAACATTGATTCATGGCTTGATGAAGATATCGAATATCAAGCCACCTGGATCTACGATCGACTCTGTAACATGGGTTTTATCGGAAGTTATGAGACAGTAAAGAGAGAGGTACATCGGATCAAGGCCGAGCGTCAGAGAATAGCCTATATGCGATTTGAGACAGAACCGGGCTTTCAGGCACAGGTAGACTTTGGGGAATTCCCGGTTTGGTTTTGGTACTCTAAAATTGACCCACCTGTAGGGCAAACGGCAGCCCAAAATTGACCCACCCGATAGCGATCTCTGGTAGAGAAGATACCTTGATGGGTATCATAGTACCGGAGGTGAAGGGAGAATGATAACGGTGGATCAATACAATTATATCAGAACAGCGCATAGAGTGTATGGGAAGAAGATTCGAGAGATAGCCAGAGATACAGGACATTCACGAAACACCGTCAGGAAAGCACTGAGTGAAGAGCACTGTGGTTACAGTACCAGAGAGAACCAGCCATATCCGGTTCTTGGTCCATATCTGGATATCATTGATAAGTGGCTTGAGGGAGATAACAATAAGCCAAAAAAGCAACACCAAAATGCAAAAAGGATCTACTCTCGCCTGTGTTATGAACATGGCTTTAAGGGCAGTGACAGAGCAGTGAGGAAGTACGTGCATGATGCCCGCAGGTTGCTTGGGCTTGACACCTCTATGATCTTTATTCCTCTGGATCCCGAGCCTGGACTCGAAGCAGAAGTAGACTGGGGAACCAGTTATGCCATATTAGCTGGTGAGCATGTCAAACTGAAGATG
>JAFDBG010000021.1 GCA_019313385.1 Deltaproteobacteria bacterium
ACAGAGGGTAGGCCATGATACAGGAAAATCGTGCTTGTGATGGTAGTTTTCCCATCCCGAAGCTTTTGATCGATAAAGAGGATATTGTCTGTTTTATGGAGGAGTTCAAGGGGTCTCATGCCCAGTTTGCCGATTGTTTTTCCAGAGAGGAACCTCGGGGAAACTTTTATCAGTACATGGCAGGCCAGATGAGCCAACTGGAAGCGCAGGAAGAAGTGCAGACTTCCCGCTGAGAGTTCTTTCAAGACAAAACCGCAGTTGGCGTGGAGATGCTGGAGAAGTCCTACCGGTATGCAGGGGAGAAAAGAACGAAACGCATTCTTGCGGAAACTGAGAAGAAGCCCATCACCTTTGAGAAGATCGCCAGGGGAACGAACGACTACTTCTGGTATCGCCGAACGGTCTCCGAGGGGACGAAGGGGCCAATAGCCTACGAGTTCATGAAGAAACGAGTCGTCCTGGCCAAAGAAGGACAGCTCGACCGGACGGTTTGGCTGATCGTGCGCAGGGGTCTCGGGGATGGCCCACTTATTCCTACTTCATCTCGAACGCCAGCAGATCCACCCGCTTGAAGACCTTCGCCTGGCTTTCGGGGGTTCGCTGGGCCATCGAGCAGTGCTTTGAAGAAGCCAAATCGGATCTGGGGATGGATCACTACGAGGTGAGGAAGTTTCCCGGGTGGCGACACCATATGCTGACCTGCATCGTTGTAGGGGTAATGCAGGGCAAATCCCATGAGGGTGTCATTGAATTTGTATCTACCCGCTATCTTGCCGATAAATAGAGTCCGCTGAAGAAGTAAAATGTCTTGACAATATAATAGGTTACGTGTATATTTTGGGGTAACTGGTGCCCGGAAAATGATCAGTGGGGACCAAAAACCGTGCTCGGGTTCGAGTAAAAAGAAGAAAGATACGGCAGGGAACCAAATTGGAGGAGAATCTGAATATAAATGAACATAGAAGATATTGAACTGAAAAATATAAAGGGGTTTATCGCGCGGGAGGAGGCCATGCGCCTCTATGAGCTGGCAAGGGAGGCAAGTCACATCGGCCCATGTCTGGAGATCGGAAGCTACTGCGGAAAGACCGCCTCTTACATCGGCATGGGGTGCAGAGAGAGTGGGGGCATTCTCTTCTCCATTGATCACCATCGGGGATCGGAAGAACAGCAGCCGGGAGAGGAATATTTCGATCCGGATCTGCTGGATAAAGAAACCGGCCTGATAGACACCTTCAGGATATTCAGAAAGACCATAAGCGACCTTGGACTGGAAGACACGGTGATCCCCATAGTTGCCCAATCGGAAGTCGTGGCCGGATCATGGGCCACACCGCTCGGCATGGTCTTCATCGACGGCGGACACACCTTCGGGGCGGCCATTGCCGATTATAACTGCTGGACCCCACATATCCTTCCAGGCGGATTCCTCGCAATCCACGACATCTTTCCCGACCCGTCAAAGGGAGGACAGGCGCCCTGGCACATATACAATCTGGCCCTCGCCTCCGACCTCTTCACCGAGCTGCCTATGACAGACACTCTGGGAACATTGAAAAGAAAAGAGGTCAGTCCCTAATTTACGTCAACTCTGTTATTATGCGTCCAGTGCCACGCAAGGTTGTCTCCCGCGCGCCCCGGCTTGATGTAGCCGGCATCGATAAAGCTCTCTATGGTTCTGAGAACCAGTCCCGGATCGAAACCGGTCTTCTCTTCGATTTTCGCACACAGCATGACGACCGCTCCATTATCGGACGCGTGCTCCATGGGGAAACAGCCACAGGTTTCAATCAGATCCTCGGACAGGATTCTGTAGACAAGCTGCATTCTGAAGTTCCCTTCAACCCTGAAATCATCTTCCGGCAGGCCCCTCCCCTCTCTGTAATCGCGCACCTGCTTTTCCCATTCATCATTTATTTCTCTGTCAAATGCCGCCACAAATCCTTCAATATCTTCTGGTGAAAGCGCTGATGTCCTGACAATAGCGCTGTTCGCGTCATAACGTGTCCAGTCGTCAGTCAGGATTTCAAGGTCGTATTCCTCAATCTTTTCACGCACGGTGGTTCCGGGAAAGGGCGCGAGGAAGTGGTAGCCATAGGGTATTTTGAGACTTTGTGAAAATTCCTGCGTGTCTCTGAGGGTTTCATGCGACTCTCCGGGGAGACCTACCATAAAAGAGGCGTGGGCCAGCATTCCCGCTTCTTTGCACATCCTGACCGCAGCTCTCGCCTGGTCAAGCGTGATACCTTTTTTTACGCGCCTGAGCATCTCCTGATTGCCGGACTCTATGCCGAAACTGACGCTGTCGCACCCGGCATCTCGCATGAGTTCGAGAGTCTCCCTGTCAACAGTATTGACACGCGAGAAAGCGCTCCACGTGAAATCAAGCCCGCGTCTCAAGATCTCTCCACATACCTCGCAGACCCTTGCCTTATTCGATGTGAACAGGTCATCCGCTATGTTTATCCTGGAGATGCCATAAGACAGTATCCGCTCTATCTCATCCATGACATATTCCACCTTCCGGTAGCGGACCTTTTTCCCCACCATGCGTCTTCCCTGGCAGAATATGCACAAATTCGGACACCCCCGGCTCGTTATTATACTGACCGGAAAGCCAAGCGCCCGGTATCTTGACATGGGAAGCAGATGCCGCGCCGGCATTGGAATGGAATCAAGATCATCTATCAGCGCTCTTGGCTCTGTGACAACAATCCCGCCGTCCTGCCTGAAGGCGAGTCCCGGTATATCCGGCCAGCTGCCGCGCTCCATCATATGGGGGATAAGTTCCATGATGGTCTTTTCGCCCTCTCCCACAACCAGCATGTCTATCTCGGGATATGTTTCAAGAGTGTCTGCAACGGCAAATGATACATGGGGGCCACCCATGATGACAAGTATGGAAGGCCTGTGCCTCTTGGCGGCCTTTAGTATATCCGCGGCCACGGGAAAGTTCATGGTTACAGAGGTGGCACCGACGACATCCGGCTCGAAGGTATCAAGCTCTCTCTTCAACTTTTCCGGCGTGTACCGGGATACGATATAATCAATGATTTTTACATGACAACCGGCCGCTTCAAACGCGGCTGCTACGTAACTGACACCCAGCGGCGGCGCGGGGGCCTCCTCAAGCGGATATGGCGGGGCAATGATAGCTACTTTCACAGGCAAACCGGATCTCCTCTTTTGCTCCTATAAGCTGCGGGAAATCTCCTTCTGTCAGGGGAAATTTTTGATTTTATACGATCACTGTTCAGTTCAGGGAATGGGCGGTCCCATTTTCTTTCATAAGACTCTCTATCAGTTCATCCTTTTCGTGCCACAGTTTACTCACCCAAATCTGGAACCGTTCTCTGAAGACAGGATCATCCTGATAATTTCCCTGCAGGAATTCCTCCGGTATCACAAGCTTTTGCACCCTTACACTAACACGGGAAAGACGCCCGCAGAGAAGACCCCAGAAATTGACAGGCCCTTCAGGATAGACTACCGTTACGTCAAGCATATTAGTTATCTTTCCTGCCATCGCACTCATGGCAAAGGCGAACCCGCCCGCCTTGGGACACAGCAGATGACGGTAGGGGGATTCCTGTTTCCTGTGCTTCTCGGATGTAAACCGGGTTCCCTCGATGAAATTCATTATGGAAACAGGCGAATGTCTGTACCGCTCACACGCCTTTCGGGTCACTTCAAGATCCTTGCCTCGAAACTCGGGATGTTCTTCAAGAAACTCCTTCGAATAGCGTTTCATGAACGGATAATCCAGCGCCCACCACGCGGTCCCAATCATGGGCACCCAGAAGAGTTCCTGCTTGAGAAAAAATTTCAAAAAAGGAATGCGGCCGGTAAATATCTTGATTACAACAATGATGTCCGTCCAGCTCTGGTGATTGCTGTTGACGAAATACCACTCATCGATGCTCAGATCATCCAGTCCTTCCACATCCCACGAGATCTTCTGCGTCAGCTCAAGTATGAATATCATCCCCCGCATCCAGCTTGTGGCTATTGTCATCAACATGCGCGCGCATACCCGCTGCCAGGCGGGCAGACGTATGATAAATTTCAACAGCGACAGGATGTAGATAGGAATCATAGCCACAATCAAGAGCAGCGCCATAAGCGCAATCGTCACAACACCCAGGAGCTGTGACTTCAAAAAAGACAGCATGGCTACGACACCTCCTAAAACTTGATTTCCGGGACCGCCTGAGCGGATTCGGGGACCTCGAAGAACTCCGCCTTCGTAAATCCGAACATCCCCGCCATTATGTTGGCCGGGAAGGTCCTGATCCTGACATTATACGCCCTCACGGTCTCATTATAGCGTCTCCTCTCGACGGCTATCCTGTTTTCCGTGCCGGCCAGTTCGTCCTGAAGTCTGATAAAGTTCTGATTCGACTTGATATCGGGATAGCGTTCAACAGTAACGAGCAGTCTGCTCAATGCCCCCGTCAACTGGTTGTTTGCCGCTATCTTGTCGGGGATGTTCTTCGCCCCGCCAACCTTTGACCGGGCCTCGGTGACACCTATAAAAACATCTTTTTCCTGTCTGGCAAAACCCTTTACAGTCTCCACAAGGTTCGGGATAAGGTCATACCGCCTCTGCAACTGATTTTCAACCTGGGCCCATGATGCCTGAACCCCTTCATCAAGCGTTACAAAGCTGTTGTAAGTTCCCTTGATGCCGGAATAAAACATCAACAAAACCACGGCTATCACCGCCACCGCAATTAAAAGATTCCTCTTGCCTCTCGTCATTTGTATATTCCTCCCTGTTGTTTAGATAAATTTGCCAGACTCCATTTACTCAGATACACTCGTAAAAAATCGTCACTCCGGTGGAAACCGGGGTCCAGGCGAGCTACAACCATTTAATATAACTGGATTCCGGCCTTCGCCTGTCTGCGTGCGACGCACAGGCAGGCCGGAATGACGAAAAATGGTGTTTCCCGACTTTTTACGGTAAAATCTACTCTAACTCATCAACAAATCTCCACAATCTTCTTACCTCCACCAGATAGGCCATGAAGATATCACGTATCTCGGAAGGCGCAAATTTTTTCTTTTCTTCCTTCATGTCCAGGCAATCCATAAAGACATTTCCGTCAACCGGAATTTCACGGGCGAGCGCCTCCACAATCTCCCGTCTGGAAGAGGGAATCTCCACGCCCTTGAGATAGAGGAGTCCCCCGAAAATAGAAACAAAGGTGGTTATCGATTCCCCTGTCAGCTTTTTTATCATCCGGGGTTTTCCCTCTGTCTCCAAAAATCTTTCCCTCAGAAGAAGCAGTTTGCCCTTGATTTCACGTTCGCACTGCAGTCTCAGATGGCATTGTTCAAAGGACATCTCTTTCAGCACATCCTCACCATACACCAGGACATACCCCTTCTGCATATTGAGGAATTCAAGAGGATACGAATCAAGCGAAGATGCAATGTACGATTTTGTCATGAATAGCGGGGTTGGCACATTCCTTTTCCGCCACCTGGAAACTGTTTCAATCGCCTTATCCAGATGGTCTATGGCCTCTTCGGAAAGGACTATCATAAAATTCAGGTCCGATTTCCCCGGTCTGTAGTCTCCCCCCGCCGCACTGCCGTAAAGGATAACTGACAACAATGCATTGCCATATATCTTGCTGTAATCCCTAGTGATATCGGGAAATATTTTCTCCGGTTTGTCTATTTTTGCCATCTTTCCGATTCCCTCCCTAACATTAAAAACCGACAGGATTAACGATGATATGCAGGGTTAGAATCCCCGTCCGGCGCCGCCGCCGCCACTCATACCCCCGCCGAAACCTCCAAAACCGCCGCCGAAACCGCCGCCTCCGCCGCCTCCGCCGCCTCCCCTGCCCCCCATCAGCAACATAAGGATTATAAACGGGAGCATTCTTCTGCCCTGTCTGGTGCCCAGGAGAAGAAGCATTACAATGAAAAGCATGACAAAGGAGAAGATGCTGCTACCCTTCTTCTCTCTTGATACCGGCTGCCGGCGCGTCTGTGGCGCCCCGGTCAGAGAAATGCCGGCATCTTTAGCGATTACCGACGAAACGGCAACCACCGCGCTTGACAATCCTTTGTTGTAATCGCCCTTACTGAGCCAGGGAACCACGTGCCGATCCAGGATATCTCCAACAAGACCGTCCGGGAGTATCCCCTCAACACCATATCCTGTCTCAATCCTGATCTTTCTTTCTTTTACCGCAAGGAATATCAGTACCCCCTTGTCCTCGCCTTTTTTGCCGATACCCCATGCCTCATACAGCCTGTTCGCGTAATCACCAGGGTCATCTCCCCCGATATCCTTCATGGTGGCCACCACCACTGAAGTTCCTGTCTTTACAAGGACTTCTCGCGCCAGAGACTCCATGGACTGCGCGTACCCCCCTGAAATGACGCCCGCGAAATCGTTGACCGCGCCCATCGGCCGTGGGAAATTATCACTCCCATACACACAGGTGATAATCAGACACACCGCCACTATCGCAATGAGTGAACCAGCTATTTTCTTTCTCAAATCAGAATACCCTTTCATGGGATCAGCAAAATGAAGTCCCCACCTGCCCCCCGGAGTGACAACTCTTTACGGATGCGAACGCATCAGACCTTATTGTGTCACAATTATAAATAACAAAGCAACCCCTTTTCATACGGCAACTCCAACCGGTTTTTGAGCTTGACATGACATGTAAAGTGATATAGGAATTCCCCCTTGAAACTTCACACGAGGGAGGAAATATTTTTGGCAGATCACAAATCCGCAGAAAAAAGGGCCAGACAAAGCGAAAAGAGGAGAGTGCGAAATGCCTCCGCAAGGTCTCAGGTAAAAACAAGCGTCAAAGCGGCGCTCAAATCCATCGAGGAAAAAGATGTGGAAAAGTCACGCAAGGTACTGTTTGACACAACAAAAACAATAGCCAAGGCAGTCCCCAAGGGGATATTCCACAAAAACACGGCCGCCCGCAAGATATCAAGATTGACAAAAAAGGTAAACGCCCTCGGATAGTGTCCCGGTATCAAAATCCCGACAGGATATTCCTGTAGGCCTTATCGGCCATATCAATCGACAGCTTCCTGAGGGCTTCCTCCCTGTTCGCGGCAGTTGTGCCGGCATTCACGTTCACAGTATAGGCCTCTCTTCCCGAGAGGCCTTTGTTTATCCAGATGACCCCGCCATTGTCAGCTCTCTCAAACACCACCTCCAGCGTCATGAAGACTCGATCCTCTTTGGCCATGTCACTGCTGCTGTACGCAACGTGGGATGAAGTAATGCTCAATATCTTCCCCGTCAAAACCGCGTCCGCCTCATCTTTGCCGGCAACCGGAGTAAACCTGGTACCACTCCTGAAACGGCTGAAAAACGCGTTTCTTATATAGTTCTCGACATTCGCTTCACTGGTTCTGTTGGAAAATCCACCCACAAAAACCCTCTGTATGCCGGCATCTATATTCTCTCCACCCGGAGAAAAATGATACCCGCAACTCAGGCAGGAAAGCAGCAGCAGAACACATACAATCCATTTTATTTTCATGAGAAACCTCTCGTTTAAAAATGCCTTCAGCCTAAACAGCCTGAGCAACCCTTACCTGACCACAATATTAACCAGCTTCTTCGGAACATAAATCTCCTTGACTATATCCTTATCCCCTGTAAGCTGTTTTATTCTTTCATCATTCAAGGCGAGTTCTTTGATCTTCCCATCGGATTCATCCGCGGTGACCTGTATCCTGCTTCGTACCTTTCCATTGACCTGAATGACTATGGTGATCTCTTCCTCCGCGGTAACCGCTTCATCAAAAGAGGGCCATGCAGTTTCGGAAAGCCTGTTCTTTACACCGATCATTTCCCACAGTTCTTCCGTCATATGAGGCACTATGGGCGACAGGAGGACAATAATGTCTTCCACCGTCTCTCTCACTACAGATAGAGCCTTCCTGTCATCCTTACCCGGCCGTTCGGTCTGATAGAGTGTGTTTACAAGTTCCATGACCGCACTGATTGCCGTGTTGAAATGGAACATGTTCTCTATATCGCTTGTCACCTTTTTGACCGTCTGATGCGTCTTCTTCCTCAGGTTCTTCAGGTCACCTGCGATTTCTTCTCCGCCGTCAAAAGGCGCTACGTCCCTTATATCATCAAGATACTCCATAACAATGCGCCACACCCTGCTGAGGAAACGAAAAGACCCGTCAACACCCTGATCGCTCCATTCCAGATCCCTTTCAGGAGGCGCGGCAAAGAGACAGAAAATCCTTGCCGTGTCTGATCCATATTCATCAATTATGTAGCTGGGATCAACAACATTCTTCAGGGATTTTGACATCTTCTCGATCTTTCCTATCTGCACCTCAAGACCGCAATGGGTGCATTCCCCATCCTTCACCTCTTCAGGCAGAAGGTAGCCATGTTCCGCGCATTTCATCGTCTCCTTGCAGACCATGCCTTGGGTAAGCAGATTTGAAAAAGGTTCATCAACACCGATCACGCCAAAGTCCCTGAGCATCTTCGTGTAGAACCTCGCGTAAAGAAGGTGCAGGATGGCATGTTCAATCCCGCCTATATACTGGTCCACGGGCATCCAGTAATCCACTTTCTCTCGGTCAAGACCCGGCTTTTCAGAACAATCCGCGCAGCAGAACCGGTCAAAATACCACGAGGACTCAACAAATGTATCCATCGTGTCCGTTTCCCTCTTTGCCGGTCCGCCGCAATTGGGGCAGGTGACGTTTATGAATGAGTCAATCATCTCCAGCGGGGATCCCCCCTCCCCTGTCAGCTCCACATCCTTCGGCAGAACAACGGGAAGGTCCTTCTCGGGAACCGGAACTGCGCCGCACTTTTCGCAGTTAATGATGGGAATGGGAGTCCCCCAGTAGCGCTGTCTGGATATGCCCCAGTCTCTCAGCCGATACTCTATGGTCTTTCTCCCCCTCCCTATGGACTCCAGATATTCCGCTATATCCTCCAGGGCCTGCAGATTCTTCATTCCGTCAAACTTTCCGGAATTAATCAGGATTCCCTCATCCACATAGGCCTCGGTCATGGTGCCGGCCTCCAGCGGATCATCAGGATCCTGTATAACCACAATCTTCTCAAGATTATATTTTTCGGCGAATTCAAAATCGCGCTGATCATGCGTGGGAACAGCCATGACACAGCCCGTCCCATAGTCCGCCAGGACAAAGTTCGCGGCGTAGATAGGCATCTTTTTGTTCGTCGCCGGGTTGAGGCAGTAGGCATCCAGGAAGGCACCCTCCTTTTCATAGTAATCGGAGGTCCGCATCATCTTGTCCTGTTTCTTGACGCGCTCGACAAAGGCCCTGACATCCTGCTCCACGGGCTTTCCCTTCGCAAGCTCCATCACCAGCGGGTGTTCCGCCGCTATCAGCATGAAGGTGGCGCCGAATATCGTGTCCTGCCGGGTGGTAAAAACCTTGATGACATCGTCGGAATCAGCCATGGAGAAGACGAGTTCGCACCCGTGGCTCTTGCCGATCCAGTTTCGCTGCATCGTGAGCACCCTTTCCGGCCATCCGGGCAGTTTGTCGCAACCATCCAGAAGTTCCTCCACATAATCGGTGATGCGAAAAAACCACTGGTCAAAATACTTTTCGGCAACCTCACTTCCACATCTCCAGCACAGGCCCGCCTCCACCTGTTCATTGGCCAGAACTGTTTTGCATGCGGGGCACCAGTTGACAGACCCGCCCTTTTTGTAGGCAAGTCCCTTTTCGTACATCCAGAGGAAAAAGAGCTGTTCCCACCTGTAATATTCCGGCTCACAGGTGGATATCTCCCTGTCCCAGTCATAGCTGAAACCCATCCTTTTGAGCTGTTTCTTCATGAAATCGATATTCTCGTTTGTCCACTTCGCGGGGGGTATTCCATGTTCGATGGCGGCATTTTCCGCGGGCATACCGAAGGAATCCCACCCTATGGGATGGAGCACGTTATATCCCTTCATCTTCTTGTATCTTGCCACCACATCGCCTATGGTGTAGTTTCTCACATGCCCCATATGAATCTTGCCGGAGGGATAGGGGAACATCTCCAGGAGATAATATTTCTCCCTTTCAGTATCTTCGCTCACCTTGAATGTCTTTTCATCATCCCAGCATTTCTGCCATTTTTCCTCTATTTCCCTGGGATTGTACTTTCTATTCATTATGATTTCTCCTGATTGATATGGGAAGAATTTCTAACACGTCTCAGCCATTCTTTCAATCCCATTTTTCCAATTATAAAGGCAGTCTTCCTTGACATATGAAAATACGATAAATATATTACGCTCCAGAAACGGCGGAGACAACATGGGCGGAGATAACATGAAAGACGTTGAAGACATAATAATAAGGTCATTTCGGGAGAGCAGCCGCGTCAAAGAGGTTTTCGTAAACGAGAATCTCTCCAGACTCGTCAAGGTAATCGATGTCATAACGCGGGCACTGAGCGGTGGCAACAAGATACTCTTGTTCGGAAACGGGGGGAGCGCCGCGGACTCTCAACACATCGCGGCGGAATTCGTCAACAGATTTATGATAGAGAGACCGCCCCTTCCGGCGATCGCGCTCTGCACGGATACATCAGTAATAACGAGCATTGCCAATGATTATGATTTCTCGGAGATCTTTTCCAAGCAGATAAGGGCCATCGGAAATGAAGGAGATGTGGCGTGGGGCATAAGCACCAGCGGCTCGTCACGCAACGTGTTGAAGGCACTCGAAACTGCGGGCAGACTGGGAATAACAACCATCGCCTTTACCGGAAAGGATGGAGGGGGAATGGCAAGAATAGCGGATCACTGCCTCAACGTTTCATCTAACAGCACGCCCCGCATTCAGGAAGCTCATATCACAGCGGGACATGTTATCTGTGACATGGTAGATTACAGGTTGTTCAAAAACCCGGATGACAAACCCTGATAAATAGAGGATAATCAAACAATTATGAGTGAAGATAGAAAAGAAACAAGGCATGACGAAAAAAGCGGGGTTGTTGCCCATGTGAAGTCGGCCTCGAAAAAAGAGCTCCTCGCGAAGCTGGAGGAAAGCGAAAAGACTGCTTCCGAAAATCATGACAAATACCTGCGCGCCTGCGCCGAACTTGAAAATTATAAGAAACGAGCGGCAAGAGATCGCGAAGATTTTATAAAATATGGCAATGAAACCCTCATCAAAAACATGCTGCCGACAGTGGACAACATGGAGAGAGCGCTGGAGCACTCGTCCGACTTGGAAGACCTTAAGGCATTCGTGGATGGGCTCGCTCTGATTCGAGATGGCTTTCTCGCGGCGCTCGGCAGGCATGGTGTTGAGGAGATAGAGGCCATCGGCAAAGACTTTGACCCCAACTTTCACGAGGCGATGATGCAGGTGGAGGGCAAGAAGAAAGAAGACAACAAGGTTGTGGAAGAATTTGAAAAGGGATACCTGCTGAACGGCAGATTGCTGAGGCCGTCAAAGGTGTCTATATCAAAAAATAAAAACAAATAGGATAATATAATAGGAGGACTAATTACATGGGTAAAATTATAGGAATCGACCTGGGAACAACAAACTCGTGTGTCGCTGTAATGGAGGGAAGCGACTCGGTTGTGATACCAAACCAGGAAGGAGGTAGAACCACTCCATCAGTGGTCGCTTTTACAGACAGCAGCGAACGTCTGGTCGGACAGACCGCCAGGCGGCAGGCCATTACCAACCCGGAAAACACCGTGTACGCGGTCAAGAGACTGATAGGTAGAAAATTCTCGTCAAAGGAAGTCCAGTACGATATCACCATCAGCCCCTTCAAGCTTACAAAGGCGAAAAACGGCGATGCCCAGATAACGGTAAGGGGCAAGAACTACAGCACTCCGGAGATCTCTTCGATGGTACTGATAAAGATGAAACAGACCGCCGAAGATTATCTGGGAGAGACGGTGACCGATGCGGTAATTACCGTCCCCGCCTATTTCAATGACTCACAGAGACAGGCGACAAAGGACGCCGGGAAGGTCGCGGGGTTGAACGTCCTTCGAATAATAAACGAGCCGACCGCCGCGGCGCTCTCCTATGGTCTCGACAAGAAAGGAGACGAGAAGATAGCGGTATTTGATCTGGGTGGAGGGACCTTTGATATTTCCATTCTGGAGCTGGGTGGCGGTGTTTTTGAAGTCAAATCAACCAACGGCAACACCCACCTGGGCGGTGAAGACTTCGACCAGAAGCTGATAGACTACATAGCGGACGAATTCAAGAAGGACCAGGGAATCGATCTGAGAGGCGACAAGATGGCCCTCCAGCGCATCAAGGAGGCCGCTGAAAAGGCAAAGATGGAACTCTCATCATCCATGGAGACAGATATAAATCTGCCCTTTGTCACGGCTGACGCTTCCGGCCCCAAGCATCTCAACATGAAGCTTACCAGAGCCAAAATGGAAATGCTCGTCGAAGATCTGATAGAAAAGCTCGCGGCACCATGCAAGACCGCACTGAAGGATGCCGGCCTGAGTACTTCAGACATAAACGAGGTCATCCTTGTCGGAGGTATGACACGTGTGCCCCGAGTGCAGCAGAAGGTCAAAGAGATATTCGGCAAAGAGCCCAACAAGGGAGTGAACCCGGATGAAGTGGTCGCGGTGGGAGCGGCCATCCAGGCCGGTGTGCTGGCCGGTGACGTGAAGGACGTGCTCCTTCTCGACGTAACACCACTGTCTCTCGGAATAGAGACACTGGGAGGCGTCATGACAAGGCTCATCGAGAAAAACACCACCATCCCGACAAAAAAGAGTCAAACCTTCTCCACAGCCGCAGACAACCAGCCCGCGGTGAGCATACACGTCCTGCAGGGAGAACGCTCCATGGCGCCGGATAACAGGACACTCGGAAGATTTGAGCTTACAGGTATTCCGATGGCTCCCAGAGGCCTTCCGCAGATCGACGTTACCTTTGATATTGACGCGAACGGCATTGTCCACGTGTCCGCCAAGGATCTCGGCACGGGGAAGGAACAGAGCATTAAGATTACCGCTTCAAGTGGACTCTCCGAAGAAGAGATAGACAAGCTGGTAAAGGACGCGGAGACCCATGAAGAAGATGACAAGAAGAAAAAGGAACTGATCGAACTGAGAAATCAGGCAGACTCGCTGATCTACGGTGTCGAAAAGAACCTGAAAGAAATGGGCGACCAGATAGACGCCGACCAGAAGTCCAAGATAGAAGAATCTATCGTCAAACTCAGGGCGGCCACGGAACAGGACGACATAGACGCCATAAAGGCCGCTCAGGAAGAGATGACACAGGCATCGCACAAGCTGGCAGAAGCCATGTACGCGAAGGCAACCGCGAAAGAGCAGGAAGCCGCGGCTGGCGCTTCGGAAGGTGGAGCCCAGACCGAATCGTCAAAGGCCGACGACGATGTGGTAGATGCCGATTTCGAAGAAGTAAACAAAGAGTAAGCAAAAGCACTTCCCTATTAACAGAAAATGCCCGGGGGACAACCTCCGGGCATTGATAGGGACGCTTCTAGTTTAATCATTTAGCACTATCTACCATCCCTGTCATTCCGACCGCAGGGAGAAATCTTATTCATTCAGCGGTTTACAGTCTAAAGATTTCTCAGTCGCTTATGCTCCTTCTAAATGACAGGAGAGTGGGAAGTCTAAATGACGTCTGACCCCATTTCTCCCATTTCTCGTTATTGCATGCTCGTTCACACACATCTGCAATCTTTTGCGATCCCTCTTTTGTCGTATATTGGTAGGTCATGGTCTTGACGAATTTCCCCCAAGACCCACAAATGTACTAAACAACTAGCTCTATTATGATATCCTGTAAAGAAATATAATAATGAGACTTTCGAATGGTAGTCGATTTTCTAATGAGACGATTCTGAGGGGTTGTTGTTGTAACAAACAGGACTGCAAGAATCCACTCCGGGGGGTGTACCCCTGAAGATCGCTCTCAGTACCAATCCACGGCCGAGGCCTTGAAGAGGGCCCACACCTCTTTTCCCGGAACCAGGCTGAGGCTCTGCACGGCGGAGGGGGTCAGGCGGGACAGAAGTGAAAGCCCTCCCGCATCCACTTCGATCAGAATGTCTCTGGAATCCCTTTCCATGGTCATGTGGGTGACGATCCCGCGGAGGATGTTCCGGGTGGATATCCCATCGGGTTCAAGCACGGATATGACAATATCGGAGGGATTGACTACGCCGGCGGCGGCCTGGTGCGGAGGTTTTGTCACAAAGAGGGCCTGTCCGTCGGTAAGCACCTTGGTATAGAGACCGTTTTCCTCATGATCCCAGGGCCCGGAAAGGATGTTCTCCGACCCCGTCCCCACGATCCGGCCCTCGTGCATGCGCTTGACCATGTCCGTGGCGCTGTTGAGCCATACCCTGTCATGACTGGCGATGATGAGCGACATCCCGAATCGGCTGCGGCACTCGATAATCGCCTCCTTGATGAGCCGCGCGCTCTGCTGGTCCACGCTGGCCGTCGGCTCGTCGAGGATCAGCACCTTGGGTTTGAGGATAAGACGGGACGCAAGCGCGATCCGCTGGGCCTCGCCGCCCGAGATTTCATGCCACCTTCGCCGGGCAAATTCTTCGGGGGATATGCCCACCAGTTCCATCGCGCCATAGACCCGCTCCTTGAGATTCTTCCGGTCGTCACGGATCTTCAGCCCGAAGGCCACGTTCTCAAAGACGGAGCGTTTGAGCAGATAGGGTTCCTGGAGGAGCATGGTGACGTCCCGCTTCGCTCCACCGTTGTTCTTCAATACCTTCGCTCCTTCGAACCGTATATCTCCCTCTTCCGGCAGCTCGATAAAGGCGAGGATCCGTAGCAGGGTGCTCTTCCCGCTCCCGTTCGATCCCGCGAATCCGATTGAAGAGCCCTGCTTAATGGTCAGCTCCGGCACATCAAGTTCAAAATGCTCTCCGTACCGATATTTGAGATTGTTGATCTGATAGAGTAGGTGCGTCGGCATCACGACCTCTTTTTCAATAGAGTGAGTGAACTGTTCACAACAAGGGCAAATGTCAGCAGGACAATTCCAAGGGCTATTCCAACCGCGAAATCACCCTTCCCTGTCTCCAGAGCGATAGCCGTGGTAATGGTCCGGGTATGCCACTTGATATTCCCGCCGATCATCATCGAAATGCCCACCTCCGAGATCGCGCGGCCGTAAGCGGTCACGGCCGCCACGAGGACGGCGTACCGTGCCTCCATAAGACTCGTGATCAGGATCTGTCTTCCCCTAGCACCCAGGGCAACAAGGGTCGCCCGCAGGCGCCGGTCAAGGCTCTCTATGGCTGTGGCCGTAAGCGAGACCACGATCGGTGTAACCAGGATGGTCTGGGCGACGGCGATGCCGGTGATCGTAAAGAGGATTCCCAGTTCGCCGCAAGGCCCCCGGCGGGAGATAAAAGCGTAGACAAACAGACCGACAACAACGGTGGGGAGGGCGAGCAGCGTATCGACGATCGCCCTCACCTGCCGTTTTCCCGGAAATTCGAAATACCCCAGCAGAAAGCCGAGGGGTATTCCGATAATCAGACTGGCAACGATCGAAAGGGATGATATTCTCAGTGTGGTGAATATTGCCGAATAGGTCTCGGGGTCACCGGAAAGGAGAAGCTCAATCGATCGAATAAATCCCTGTGCAATATAATCCATTTAAAACAAAGGTTACTGTTTTTTTATTTGGCATTTGGGATGAAGAGCTGTTTTTTCATCAGTTCAAAATTCCCGATCAGTTTCTGTGTCTTGTCCGATGCCATCCACACGATAAATTTCTTTGCCAGATCGTACTTTACATTCGAACATTTTTTGGGATTAACCGCAAGGGCGCTGTACTGATTTCTCAGAGTCGAATCCCCCTCCACAAGAATCACCAGAGGCGGGTTCCCCTTCCAGTTGGATTCGTATTTGATATAGGTGCCCCGGTCGGTCATTGTGTAGGCATCCCGTTCTGCCGCAATATTGATGGTGTTGAGCATGCCCTGCCCGGTCTGGATATACCATGTTTCCTTATCGGGGACGGCAAGCTGTGCGTGCTTCCAGAGCTGCAGTTCCTTCTTGTTCGTACCGGAATTATCTCCACGACTCGCGAAAGAGGCCTTCTTCGAGGCGATCACCCCGAGGGCATCCTTCACCGAAGCCCCCTTTACCCCTGCCGGATCCGAGGGGGGGCCTATGAAGACAAAATCGTTAAACATCAACTCTGTCCGGTCAATGACACTGCCATCCTGAACGAGTTTCATCTCGGCTGCGGGGGCGTGAACGAGCAGAACGTCGACATCACAGTTTTTCCCCAAGGCGAGCGCCTTGCCGGTTCCTACTGAAACCCACTGGAGTTCGATCCCCGAGTCGGCCTTGAATACGGGCGCGAGATAATCGAGAAGCCCCGTATTGTCGGTACTGGTCGTTGTCGCCATCTTCAGTACATCGCCTCCTGCAACGGCAGCATTGCCCGAAAGTCCGATCAGGCATACCAGCACACAAGCTACCACACACATCTTCTTACATACCATTTTCATAAACATACTCCTTTCTCTATTTTTTTGTTTTTTTTGCGTATAAGATCTTTCCGGTATCCCGGGAATCATATCCCCCCATGTCCCTCAGCAGTCCCCTAAAGAGATCCGATTTGAGAAATTCAACGAAGACCTGGATGTTCTTGTCAAAAAAGATCTCTTTTCGAACAACCATGTCAAATCGTTCCTCCAGGATCCGGCAAAAGGGGAGGTTCGCACTACGGGCGGCCGATTCGGTTACGATCCCTGCGTCGGCCCGGCCGCTGCTGATATGGTTGATAACACCAAGATGTGTAAATGCCTCGTCTTCAAAACCTCTCATATCCGAAACAGAAACGTTTTCCGTATTGATGAGGTGATCAACAAGCGCTCGTATCCCGGAACCTTTCTGGCGGTTGATAAAGCGCAGATCACGAACGACGAGATCGGCAAAGGAGGTGACCTCGTGATCCTTCGCGATGAAACCGATGGTTCGGTAAAACAGATTGACAATGGTCAGGGCGTCGGGCTGTTCAAAATAGCGACCCAGAAACGGAAAATTAAAGTCATCGGTATCGGGATTGTACAGGTGGCATACGGCGACATGGCAGAACCCCTCGCTCAGGAGCCTCAGGCCCTCTCCGCTCCCCACACTCGAAGAAAAGAGCGTATAGCCCGGTTGTTCCTTATGGAAGAATCCCTGGGCCATGGAAAGGACCGGGTCGTCGGAACCGCAGACGAGAATCACCTTCTTGTTGATAACCGATTCAAAGAACGACCTGCGGAGGGTCTGCTGGGCCTTTGATCGCAGGTACTCTTCGAGCTCCACCCGAGGGAAGATCCATTTCCCCGTCACCTTTGTTCCGGGGAGCTTCCCCGCTTGGGCAAGGGCGTATACCTTTTTTTCATTGATGTGAAGAAGTTGCGATGCCCCTTGTGCGGTGAGCAGCTCTGTATTCTTTTTGTCCATTGATGTTATCCTGAAAATACTAACTTATAATAACTTATGCTTACTATTACAGGAAAGCCTGTTTGTCAAAGGGTTTTTGTACGAGAAAATTCATATAATGAGGAACCGTCCTTATACACCCGTGGCGTTTCGGAGATGAAAACGGGGGGATTGATTTTGCAACTGTTGTTGTTGTAGACTGAAGTCCATAATAAATAAGAGAGGTTTTATATGCCCATATACGAATTTTACTGCGCCAGGTGCAATACCATCTATAATTTCTTTTCAAAATCGGTCAATACCGAGAAGGTGCCCTGCTGCCCCCGCTGCAAAACCGTGAAGCTCCAGCGCCGGATGTCGGTTTTTTCCGTGGTCTCGCCGGATAGAGGAGAGGGGGAGGACAATCTGCCCCCAATAGATGAGTCGAAGATGGAAAGGGCGATGGAGATGCTGGGCAGGGTGGCGGAAAAGATAGACGGGGATGATCCCAGACAGGCCGCGGCGATAATGAGAAAGTTCTCTGAAGCGAGCGGCTTCAGCCTTAAACCGGAAATGGAAGAGGCGCTGGGCAGACTGGAAAGGGGCGAAGATCCTGAAAAGATAGAAGAAGAGATGGGCGGTCTACTTGACAGTGAGGATATGTTTTCTCTGGAAGACATGGGCAGGAAAAAGAGCAGGCAGTCGGCGCCCCATGTGAATGAAACACTGTATGACCTATAGAGGACAACTGGCATGACTCCCCGTCAATCATCCTTTGAGGGGAATAGCATGGATCGCAGCCACCCGAATATTGTGTTTCCCTCAAGTGTATTGCGATCAATCTCGCGAAACTGCTTTGACAAGTTCTCCGGATCAGAAAACCACTCGGCACGCGTCTTTATGCGCTTGGTTTTATCCAGTTTTTTGATGACAACCGCAGGATTCCCCGCGACTATTACATCTGTAGGTATATCCTTTGTAACGATTGAGCCTGCCCCTATTATGCTGTTGTCTCCGATAGTCACACCCTTGCATACGATCGCGCTGTCCCCTATCCAGACGTTGTTTCCTATCCTGACCGCCTCGGTCTGACCCACCGGCTGGCTCCGGTCATACAGTCCATGCCAGTCCGAATCCGTAACGCAGGAGCCCTGCGCCATCATGCAACTGTCGCCAATGACTATTTCCGTGGCCGCGCCGATTCTTACGCCGGGGCATATCAAGCAGTAGTCTCCTATCTTTATGCGTCCCTTTTCCCCGAAGTTTGACCACACAGTCAGTCTTACTTTTTTATCAGACGTAGCGATGACGTTGGCGTAGTTACCGAGCGAGATATTCTCTCCGAATAGTTCCACGTGCCAGGGTTTCATGAATGTGGTTCTTTTGCCCAGGCGTTCAAACTGAGGACGCAGAAAGTGGTTCACGTACCACTTTTGATATCTGATATCCAGATGCTTAAGGAAGTAGGGGCGATGGTCTCTCTTCAAGTAATCTATCCTTCCATTAGTGGATCTGGATGCGAATAACGTTCCTGATATGAGTCATCAGCATGATCGGTAGATTCCATGTCTTTCCAGAAATCGTGATTGAACAGGCAGTTTGCGGGGGTAAGATTATTGAGCGCATCATAGGCCAAAAGTACTGCTGCGGCAGTCCACGATGTTTTTTCCTCGGGCCATATAACCGCATCGGGAAAGGTGACCCCCATCCAGTATGATCCGTCGTCGTACTTTTTGTCCATTATATAGCTAAGAACCAGCCGCGCCTCTTCGTATCTTTCAATGGCCGCGAGTGCCAGCACCAGCTCGGATGTTTCCGCCATGGTTACCCAGGGACGGTCTGAGACGCACCGGACACCCCAGCTAGGTTCCACAAATTTTGTCCATGATTTATCAATCCGCCTTCGCGCATCGTCCCCGGTAATCGCACCACACAGAATAGGATAATACCAGTCCATGGAATAGCGCGACTTAATCATGTTGAAGTGGTTAGGAAGGTTGCGAAGGGCATCGCCCAGTTTCTCAAGCGCGCATCTCCAATCGGAACGATTTTCTCCCAATCGCGAGGCAATGGCCAGGGCGCATTTAACACTCATATACACAGAGCTGGAACCGGTCAGAAGGGCCATCTTATCTACAACACCATTGGCATTTCTGGCCCAGTAAATCTCACCTGTCGGCGCCTGAAGACTGAGCGCGTAGTCGATGCCAGCGCTCACTGTAGGCCACATATCTTCGATAAAGCCAAGATCTTTCGTAAGCAGATAGTGATGAAACACACCCACCGCGATATAGGAAGAGAAGTTGGAGTCCCTCTTCTTGTCTTCCGGGACACCATCGCGAAAGGCCGACCACCAGCTTCCGTCGGCAAGCTGCGTTTGAGCCATCCACTTATAGGCACGCTCGGCTTCCTCAAGATATCCGGCAACGCCGAGTCCCATGGCGCTTTCAACGTGGTCCCATGGATCCGTTTTCCCCCCTTCGGACCAGGGGATCTCTCCGCTTTCCTTCTGCAATCCAGCGATAAATGCCCCCAGCTCTCTACAGTTCACCGGTTGTTCTACGATACTTCTTGAAACATTGAGTTCCATATCAGTTATCCTTTTTTGAGGTAGAAAACTATGCTCTTAGCTATCAAGGGGTTTAACATCTTATCCAGCATCCTGATCCAGGAAGGGTGCCTTATAATGTCCCATTCAAGAAATCTTTTATATAGCTTTACAGACCGGGACGTATCGTTCTTGTGGCCGACAAGGCACTTTAACCACCAGTATGGCGCGTGCAGGGCGTGTTTGTAACGAACAGACCAGCATGTTGTGCCCGCGTCTTCCAGCAGTGAAAGTAATTCCCTCTTTTCGTATATACGTATATGACCGCCCGGTTCGTTGTGATAGGCCGACGAGAGCGCCCAGCATATGCGCTCCGGCAAAAATCTCGGCACACTTACAACCAGTTTCTTTCCCTCTTTCAGTACCCTTACCAGTTCGGCGATGGCCGCCCTGTTATCCGGGATATGTTCAAGGACCTCTGAGCATATAACCACATCAAAAGAACTATCTTTGAAGGGCAGCTTCGTGGCGTCGGCCTTTGATATTATCCATGAGCCATCGCTGGTATCGTCCAGAAGATGCAGGGTAAGCGCCGCTTTGCGCAGATCCTCCATGTTCAGATCGATGCCTACGACATCCGCACCCAGCGTCCTGAATACCTCACAGGCGTGACGCCCGGTGCCGCATCCGACATCAAGGACACGATCTCCCGGTTTTATGTTTAACATCTGAAAATCAGCGGTAAGCATCGATAGCTTCCCGATATACGTCAACGGTTTTCTGCGCCGCGCGTTTCCAGGTAAAGGAACTTTTCACACGCTCGAGGCCTGCCTTCCCCAGTTGACAACGTCTGTCGGGGTCATCCAGGAGCGATACGATAGCATGCTTCAGCGCCCTGCTGTCCGCAGTCGGCACGAGAATCCCGGCGTCGCCGACTACCTCCGGCAGGGCGCCACCCACGGTGCTTATGACCGGAACTCCGCAGGCCATGGCCTCGCCGGCCGGCATCCCGAAACCCTCATACAGCGATGGGATGACAGCCATGGTAGCTTTGGCATAATAATGAGCAAATTCTTCATACTCGATACGCCCCGTAAACCTGACACAATCTCCTATACGCAACTTCTTGACAAGACCCTCGATAACCCCTTTCTTTTTCGGAGTGCCTACCACCGTAAGCTTGATATTCCTCTCCTTCTTTATAGACGCAATCGCCTCGAGAAGATATTTCAATCCCTTCAGGGGAGTGTCCGCGCTGTTCGTTACCAGGATATGATCTTTCGAACGTTTTACATGCGGAAGAGGATAGAAGAAGTCCGCATTGATTCCGTTTGGTACCACCCGGAATTTGCGGCTTGACGTCTTGAACTCCCGGCTGATGTCCCTCTTTGAACATTCCGAGACCGTAATGATGTGGGAAAGGCGGCGCGAAACCCTCTTCTGCATGCCGAGGAAGGAATACCACCTTCTCGTCATGAATTTCTTCAGCAGGGAACCTGCCGAACTGATTTCCACATTTCTGTCAACGGTGATCGGATGGTGGATAGTTGCCACAGTGGGAAAACCGAGGCTCGGAAGGCCCAATATGCCGTACGAAAGGCATTGATTGTCATGCACGATGTCGTAGTGTGGCTTCTTCCTTCTGAAGTAGTTATAGGTTCTCAGGCCAAATGTAAAGGGCTCCGGAAAACCGCCTGAGGACATGCTGAGAAGCTCCAGCTGGTTGATCGGTGACGCCAGCAGAACGCTCAGGCTCGCCGGTTTGAAAAGATGGTCGGGGTTATACAGATCAAGGTTCGGTAATTTGTGGAGCCCGATACCCTCGGCCAGCTCGGGATAGGGGGGACCTGATATGATATCCACAGTATGCCCCAAGTCTACCAGGGCTCTACTGAGATAATCGATATACACCCCCTGTCCTCCACACGTGGGATTACCCCTGTAGGTTAGAAGACATATGTTCAATGGATCTGTATAACCGGGTGGTCTGGAAGCTGTGCGCTCCATCATGCAGGATGCCCCATATTCTCTTTTCCAGAAATAGAAGAATCAACAAACTTAACATTAAAGGAGAATTTTTTATCAGATTTATGACCAGAGGTCAAAGATAAATCGCTAACTTATTAAAAACAGATTCCTTTTGTTCAGGAGCGTTGTTTAGGGGCCTGTTGTACTAGTAGTGAAGATCCTTGACACTCGGCTCTTGTTCGGGCTTACCGCCCTTGTTCAAAATGTCTGGAGCATGGTCAAGAAGTTGCTTCTTCCACTCTGTGATCTGGCTCGGATGAACCTGGTAAAGCTGAGAAAGCTCAACAAGCGTCTGCTCGCCTTTCATGGCATCCAACGCCACTTTTGCCTTGAATGCCGGTGCATGATTCCTTCTAGGTCTTTTGCTCGTCTGCCGCTCCTCCTTGATGCTTATTATAGAGCAGCTTTACCACTTATGCACCTGTCCAGTTTTCCCAGACCAGCTCTACCCTTTCGGGAGGGGGAAATTACGGCGGAGGCACGGATCATCTACAAGGGAAGTAAGACGGCCCTGGGAGATGTGGAGATACGGAACACCGCCGGCGACCTGATCGCGAAGGGCCTTGCGACATATATGATAGGGCCTTGCGACATATATGATCATGAAAAACAGCAACAATCATGACTAGAGCATCGTGATTGGCGGTCACTGATCCCCGCAGAATCATTCACTGCGCAGGGTCACACGGAGAATCTCCCCGGGATGCCAGAGGCGCATCCGTGACCCCCAGGTGCCCGTACCCCTGGAGACAATTGCCGTCATTCCCGACACATCATATCTCCCCTCCAGCAGCGGATAGAAGATGCGTACCACATAGCCGAAGGGCCACACCTGCCCCCCGTGGGTATGACCGCTCAGCATCAGCCCCACGCCTTCCTCTGCGGCCTCTTCCGTTTGCCAGGGCGTATGCGAAAGCAGAATAGTCGCCCCCGAAGGCCGGCCCTCCAGGGCCTTTTCAATGTGATTTCCCGTGAGACCGCGCCGATGGCGTGTAGTCAGATCGTCAACACCCGCAACAACTAAACCGGGGGCCACTTCGGCCCACCGGTCGCGAAGCAGGTGGAATCCGGCCTGTTGAATAAGCTCGATAGTACCACCGCCATGAAACTCGTGATTGCCGGGAACGACCCAGACACCGAGGGGCGCTGAAAGGCCGCGCATGACCGGAAGCAGTTCATCAAGAGGTTTGCCGTGTCCCTCGAACAGGTCACCGAGCAGAAAGATGATATCCGACTGCTCCGCCTGCACCTGCGCTACCCGTTCACCCATCCATTTCTCACCGAGAAGGGTACCCAGGTGAAGATCGGACATGGCGACAATCACCGTTCCATCCATATCTCGTGAAAGGCCGGGAAGGCTCACCTCATAATTCTGCACCACCGGCGGCCGGAGACCCTGGACAAACGCGACCATGGAAAGGACCACACCCGCGATAAGCGCCGCACCCCGAAGGGACGGCACGAAGCGGGACATCAGAAAGCCGAAACCGGTAACAAGCTCAACCGCGAGAAGGCACACAAAGAGCAGAAACAGCACCGTCATCCAGTGCATGCCTGAAACCTCCAGACACCACGCCACTGCTCCCGTACTTCCATGGCCTAAAATACGCCCTGACAAAAAAAGCAGCCAGAGAACCACACCCGCGCCTGCCAGTAAAAGCTTGTGATCTCTGAGCAACGGAACAGACGCCGCGCGCCAGAACACGTAGAGCTGTATCACCGTCAAGATGGAGATAAGGATGTATCCGAACACGGTCCCTCCCGCCCCTGAAAATCATATCAATGGGTATCGGTATATTGTTCACCGTTACATGCGATGTCAAGTTGTCTGTGGGAATTGAACGGCAAGCGCATTGTTCGCAACTTGTCGGAGCGCAGGCAGAGATCCCGGCAATACGGGACTGCGGGGGAGCTTCAATTGATGTGACTGAATTTCTTTACTTCTTTTTACCCTTCTTTATCGTATCCTTCTGAATCTTCTTCATTTCCCCCAATCCGTCCCGCCATCAGTTCCGCGAGGGTCTCTGTTGTCTCGATCCGGCTCAGGATGATCTTGAGCACCGCGGTTATCGGAACGGCCAGGAACATCCCGGGCACGCCCCAGACCAGGCCCCAGAACATCAGGAAAAGGAGAACGGTGATCGGGTGCAGGTCCATTCGTTCTCCCAATAGTTTGGGCTCGATCACGTTCCCGATCGTGACCTGTATGACCGATGAGACGGCCAGGATAATCCAAAGCTGCCATCCCAAGCCAAAATGTAGCAGCACAACCGGGGCCGGTATCACCGTGGCGACAATAGAACCGATCGTGGGGATGAAATTAAAAAGGATAGTCAGAACGCCGAAGAGGAAGGCCATTTCGACACGGAACGAGACGAGAAGGATGAAGACCAGTATGCCGGTGACGAGGGAGGTCAGGAGCTTGGTGGCTATGTACCGGGATATATTGTGTTTCATCTGATGTATCAGGTGGTTATCGTCTGTTGTCGAAACGGTTTCTCCGAGAAGGAAAAAGAAAACAAATACGATTATCAACAGCAGGTTCCCCAGGAAAGCACCGGCTGCTATGGTGATGTTTCCCGCCATAGAGAAGAAGGGCAGCTTCTTGATATAATCCTCTATCGAGATATCACGTATCTGATACCCGAACCCCTCGGCTGTCGTCCTTACCCACGATACGAATTCGACGATCCGTTCTTTGTACTGTGCCGCGTCTCTGAAAAAACCGTTCAGGGAATTGATGATAAAAATACTGATAAGTGTAATACATACGATAAATATTATTGTCACCAGCACAACGACAAGGACACGCGGCCATTTCAGCTTTTTATTCAGCCCTTCAATGATGGGGGAGAGAATCACATAGAGAAAGAAGGCTATGACAAAGGGGATCAGTATCGACCGGGTATAGATCAATGCCACCGTGACGGCCGTCGCCGCCAGGATCAGCAAGCAGATGTTGTTTATTTTCTCGTATTGTGAACTCATGTTTATTACCCTATCAAGAAGCAATGGGGGAAGCAAGTGATAGGGGTCAGGTCTCAACATTCAACGGTCAAGTGTCAAGTAAAATTCATCATCGCCCGCCGCCCCGGAGAATGTCCATGACAAAATAACGGCTGCGGCTATCGCAGAAACAGCTTCCAGCCCGCGTAGATCGAACCCGGAACAAGGTCGAGCGCACCGGATGCTTCGGCAATAGGTGTGAAGCCGCAGGCGGCGCAGTCGATCTTGCCACGGCCCTTGACGTAGCAGCCGCGGGTGACGGAGCCGTCGGGATCGACGTTGACCAGAATATCGTCATGGCAGATCCATCCACCGGATACCATTGCCGCCAGTCTGCCGGAAGAATTCAGGACTGGGAACCCCCTTCTCTTGAGATCAAGCAGGGTTTCCACCGCCCGCCGCCGCTGATCGGGGGAGAGAGAAAGGTCTTCTTCGCCCTGATTGTATGGGTAGAAAAACTGAAACGTCATCCCCTTCACCGCGGGCAGCCTACGGACCCATCGTGCCAGTCCCTCAATGTCGTCCAGATTTTTTCGGTTCAAAGTGCAATGGACAAATATTCTTTCGTGATCCGCCCGTTCCAGGTTTTCCCTGATCCGGTCGAAGGAACCACTCCGCAGATCATCGTGGGTTTCCTTGAGTCCATCGATGCTGACCCAGACGGCGTGAGCGGGAACGTCCAGCGGCAGGGTCCCGTTGGTTGTCACCGCCACGCGAAGAAACCGCTTCCGGGCCTCGTGGACCAAGTCATGAATACCAAAAGAACCGTCACGCCAAATCAGAGGTTCCCCACCCTCAAAAACCACGATGCGGGTTCCCAGACGCCTGAGGGCATCCATAGCTTCGCAGGCGGTCGCCCACGTCATCTGTCCCGGCTGATCCTGCCTGCGGTGAAAAGGACAGGCCCGGCACGCCAGGTTGCAGCGGTACGTTACCTTGAAACTTGCCAGCAGGGGTATGTTTTGTCGTCCCAGTTTTCGCCGCAGATAAAAACCTGCAAGATCAAGAGGCCATGGCAGGGGCATGTGATCGCGCATCCTTCACGTTATTTGCTGGTGCACGTTAGCATAATCCTATCACATCATCAATCGACAGTTGGAGGGGAGAAATAGGGGACGTAGGTGAAAAGGTGAAAACTTCGACCCCTACTTCCCGAAGAGGTCATCCGCCTTCGTTTTCCACGCGGCAAATTCAGCTGCATCCCAGGTCTCCGGGTATTTCAGGTAATGTTTGAGAATCTTTGTCCCGATAGTCGTCGCCTTATTGAGCTGTAACAGCAGTCCCGGGCGGGATATACATCGCGCGAGGGTCAGCGCCATGGTCTTCAGATCGAGCAGCATAAAGGTCCCGTTGATCGAAGCGGTCAGCATCTCACCATTCAGGATATCTTTGCGGAAGAGGAATGAGATATCCTCGTGGGACAGATCCTGCACGATATTTCTGAGCGCGTTCAGAGCCGCGTAATGCGCCCCCGCCCGGACCGGCCCCGGCGACAACAACCTTGAATTTTTTGGTCATGACGGTGCCCTCCTTTTCTGACGGTTTTTCAACCATCACGGTTACAAACAAAAAGAGTGAATCGGAGTCGCAGCTAAAATATTTACACTAAACATACCAGATACCATCACATAACATTAAAGAGGTGACCCTGTAGACTCCGTGTGTACTCTTTAAAACTGCGTCTATCGAAAATATACAAACTTCAAATTCAAGTCTTCACGAAAACTGATCGGGCCAGTTCATTGAATACGGGGTGAAAGCTTGAAGAGATCAGATTGCCTCTTTTCTTTCATGTAGTGGGTAAACTGCCTTTCTTTAAGTGTTAAATCTTCTTTTATCGCAGTAGTACAGTAACCGTCTGACCAACCCATCTTGGAACTTGTTTTCAGGTGGGATAGGATGCGACAGTTGGTGAGAGATTCCCCCTGCGGTTCTTTGACAAAATAATCAGGAAAAGGTTTCG
>JAFDBG010000126.1 GCA_019313385.1 Deltaproteobacteria bacterium
ATGTGCCATATCAACGCCGATATTCCATAAGCCCGTCACATCGAGGATGTTCTTGATGCCTTCCCAGATTCCACCAATGAAATCCTTGAAATATACCCACGCTTGAGACCATTCACCTCTAAGAAGCGCAGATAAGATGTTGAATAAATCAGCAATCCCGTTAATTGAAGTGGTGATGACAGTGAGAATGATATCGAAAGATGTCTTTACTACATCGCGGAAGGTAATTGTGCTTTCGCCCGCACCACCAAAAAGATCGACAATCGCTGTCCATAGACGATTGCCAGCTTCTTTTAGAGATTCCCATGCGAGGATAATCCCAGGAGCATTCTCTTCTGTAGAGGCTTTGATCCCTTCCCAAGCTTCTTTCGATTTATCAGCCACGAAATCAAAAACAGCCTTAGTGCCATCTATGATCTTGCGCTTTGTTTCATCTGACATTGGTAGGGCGTTCCATAGAGAAGTTACGGCATCGACTATAAACTTGCCCGCAGATGTCACAACGCCCTTGATATTCTCCCATGCCTCAGCCCAATCTTTCTGGTACACATTCTTTATGAACGATCCGACGCCTTTAAGTATGTTCCACATGCTTTGAATGGCGCTATTCAATAACGGATGTTCATTCGCCCATTCGCGGATTTTGGTCTTCATCCCATCAATAACACCCGACAATCCGCCGCTCTCTTCAATCCATTTCGTGATACTGTTCACCAATGGGATAATGCGATCCTGTACAAGCCGTTGGAGAATAGGCATCATGTCCGTACCGATGGTCACGAGTAACAATTCAATCGAGCCTTTTAGGATTTGCCACTGGCCTTTCAGGGTGTCTAGCATGGCTGCTTGTTGGTCAAACGCTACCGTTGTATCAGTGATTGATTCTTGATAGAGATCCAATTCGGCCCGACTGACTCCAATAAGGATATTCATCTCACCGGCAGCGCCCGCGAAGATGGCACCCATTGCCGCCATTCTTTGTTCAGAGGTATAGCCAAGCTCATTGAATGACTCTTCTAACTGTCCCACTAGCTCGATAATCCCAATGAAGTTGCCTTCTGCATCGAACGTATCAATGCCTAATTGTTCTAAAGCGTCTGCTGCTTCATCCGTAGGATCGGCCAGACCTTCAAGCGCAGTAGCTAGCGCACGAGTAGCACGGCCACCTCTCAAGCCAGCATCACCCAGCTTGGCTACAGCAGTCAACGCTTCCTCTAACGGCATACCCAATGCTGCCGCTACAGGGGCAAGATACTTCATTGACTCGCCTAACTCTTCGACGGTGACCGCCGCAGATGACGCAGTCGCCGCAAGTGCATTCGCAACTCGCTCCGCTTCAGAAGCGGGTAGCTGCATTCCCCTTAATACCGCGCCAGTAATCTGGACAGCCTTCCCAAGATCCATCACCTGAGATTCGGCTAGAGCGACAGCCCCATCCATCGCTAAGATAATCTCAGTTGCATTAAAACCGGCACGAGCGAACGCTTCCATGCCCCCCGCGATGTCGGTCATCGTTTGAGCAGTTTCAAGCCCTAATTCTTTTGCCTTCTCAGTCAGTAATTCAAACTCTTCAGCGGTAGCACCTGAGATAGCATTGACCTTCGCCATTGCCAACTCGAAGTCAGCCGCCTTTTTGATGGCACTGACAAACATTGCAGCAGCAGCAACGGCGACAACAGTGAATGCAATCTTCGCAACACGGCCAATCTTCCTAAATACGTTGCCTATCTTGGTCCCAAAGGAGGCTCCGGCAGCGTTCACCGCTTTGATGTCAGCGATGGCCTTTGCCTTGTTGATGCTAATCGTGCCGAAGAGCCGGAATATTTCCATCTCACATCCCCGGCGGTCTGAACTTCTGCCGTCCCGCCTTCATCAGAAACTCAATCTCCTCATCCGTGATCTCCATCAGCTCTGGTTCTTCCGGTTCGATCTTCTGATTCGTAAGTTGCGCGAACCAATTCTTAAAGGGGATCACAACCTTGTTTTTCCCCTCGCCCGCCATAGGCATATTCGCTCGCCAGCTCCAGTACGCTTCCTTCTGAAACTCGTCAAGTCTAGCCTCTGCAACTATCTTCGACTTCTGGATCAGCTCGGTGTAGGAGAGTCCGTCTCCTCCGTCGATAAGTCTTCGTCCGGTGACGTATTCGTTTGACCATCCGTACCGGTGTTGGATTCGGTCGAGAGAACGTCCCATTGCTCTTTCAGCTTCTTCACGAGTGAGTGTTCTTTCAGGATCTTGCTCTCGGAGAAAAAATTGAGTACGTCCGGGTGTTCCCCTATCAATCCAAGTAACCGCACTTCAGATCCCAGCGGGAATACATCAGGATCGCGAATGGTCCCCTCATTTGGATTCGAGTCAGGCTTCTTAGCCATCTTCTTCTCGGCATCCTCAAAAGGGATTCCCGGTTT
>JAFDBG010000078.1 GCA_019313385.1 Deltaproteobacteria bacterium
CGAAGAGCTTCGTCAGTTTCATCTGGAAAAGCCTGTCCTGGGCAGCGACAAAACCCTGGGCCACACTGAGATCATCCATATTCCGGGCATAAATATAGGCCATGCCCTTTTCGTCACGGTGAACCGTTACCGGGGCGGTTAATCCGGCAATGGTCAGATTACCATCCTTCGTGAATTTGTTCAGGGTAGAAGGACCAAAGGGGTTTATAATGACTCCGCCGGCAATAACACCAATAACGATCACTACAAGCACCAACCAGATGATTCCTTTTAACAGTTTCATGACTGACCTCCATACCCGTAAGGGTTTTACCATAAAACGCTGACGCGTAAACTCCTACCCCCACGTTTTACTAAAAAGCTTACGTCTTCTTGCGCCGCCTGATTACATGCCGGACAAGACCGACAATCAGGATGACAATTAAAAGAACTATGGAAATCGCGCCGCAGGCAATCCATGTAACATGCGTCCCGCGTTTCAGCAGTTTGAAGGGATTCCAGCTGGCCTCGACAAGCTGACGCCCCAGTTTGCCCCTGTATTTTTCCGGGATATCCGGCACCCCATCGCCCGTGATATCGGGAAAACTCCGGACATACTCCAAAACACCCGCATACTCCTTGAGCTCCTGGATTCCGGGGGCCTGCTTGTCCGCATCGACCCGAACGCTTCTCAGGTCGTCAACAGGATTCCCATCGCGGTCCTTTGGAACGATATCCAGAAAATGCCAGGTAAAGTTTCCCACAACTTTTAAAAATGTGGCATTGTAGATATCGGCCGCGACCCGGATGAGTCTCTTGTTCGATTTTGAATAGTCCAGCAGGTTGTATCCCTTCTCTTCGTCCCCGAGCCATATCTTTGTTACCCGGTCAAAGATCATCCGGTTGGGATTGTATGAAAATTTGACCCCGGAGGCCTGAAGATAGTAGTCGCCCCCCTTCAAAGGGTAGACGCTGGTCAGTATCTCCAGGGCCTTCCTCATCTCACTCGGATAGATATAAAATGTTATAAGGGGATAACCCATGGAAGCCCGGTCATCGAAACCGATCCCCAGCGGTATGGCACGGAAGACATCACATACCGCGACATCCCCTGTCCTGCCGATCTCGATATCATCGCGGATAACCCCGTTGCTGATTACACCAACTTCTACCCTGGTAGAAGGATCATCCGGATCAGAATCGTGCTTATTGATGTACCAGCGGATTGAATCGGCAATGAGGTTACCCAGATTGCACTCATCTTCCACGATTTCAAGTCTGAAAGGGGTGCGCGCAATAATTTCACGAAACTCAACCCCCTCCCCGGCCAGGACCTCTTCGTTGATACGATCTTCAAAGCCACTGATAATGTCATTAATCCGGGCATCGCCACTGATAGAGTCATCGATATCGATGAGGCGATACCCTTTCAGAGATACCTTCCCACCGGCCGAGTCGATATCCATCACACCCAATTGTCTTCCATAGCACCAGGCCTGGACGACAATGGTATCATTTACCTTTCGGACATCGGTTTTCGTATGGGTATGGCCACTGATTACGATATCGATCCCCGGCACCTCTCTCGCCAGAATCTCATCCTCGGATTTTTCCGGGTTATCTGAAAGGCCGCTGTGCGACAGGCAGATTACGATATCCGCCTTTTCCTTCTCACGCAGCTTTTTGACCATCCTTTTTGCAGCGCTAACCGGGTCTTCAAATTTCACCGGCGAAGCGAAGGGCGCTACTTCGGCAGCCTTCTTTCCCATAATCCCGAAAAAACCGATCCGGATGCCCCCTTTTTCCAGCACCAGGTAGGGTTTTACAAGTCCTTCGGAAAAAACTTTTTCAAGCTCATCATCGGCCTTGCTTTCGCTGCTAAAAATCGCGTTGGAAAAGACAACGGACGGCATCTGGTCCGGTTGATTGGCCGTTAAGATGCGGGCCAGTCCGGCGGGTTTGAGATCGAACTCGTGATTTCCAAGGGTGACAACATCATAACCCATCGCCTTCATCAGCCTGAGCTCAAAGGCTTCCTGCCGGCTCAGCATATGAAAGAGTGAACCCATGAGAAAATCACCGGCATCTACAACCAGCACGGGATTGGTTCTATCTTGTTTTACATCACTTATGACCGTTGCTATCCTGGCCCACCCGCCAATGGTTGTATCATCGTCGACCTCTAAAGGTGTGTAATCAATATTGGGTGAAAATCCCAGAAGATGAGAATGCAGGTCATTCGAGTGGACTATGGTTATCTGTTTCCCCTCAGCTGTGCCAATCGGTTGAATAACTAATAACACAAATAATATCAGATAAAACCAACAGTTTGACTTCATAACACACCCCCCGGAGATGTGGAAAATTATGTGATCAGGGTTCCATAATCATTGCGACCTCATCACAGAAATCAGGATACTTGGGACAGTTGATACAATCGGTCCATATCTTTTCAGGAAGCTCGGATTTGTCAGCCACGGAAAACCCGATACTTTTAAAAAACTCAGTCTGATAGGTAAGGGTAAATATCCTCAGCAGGTCAAGCGTTATCGCATCGGATATACATGCCTCCACCAGCCTTCTGCCGACACCCAATCTCCTGTATTCCTCCTTCACATACAGGGATCTGACCTCCGCCAGATTCTCCCAGAAGATATGCATGGCACAGACACCAGCAATGGAACCATCATCGTCAAGATATACAAAGAAGTCCCGCAAACTGCCGTACATACTCATCAACGATCGCGGAAGCATCTCACCGCTGCTCGCGGAAAGATTAATCATCCGATGAAACACCTTTACATCGCTTACCTTTGCCTTCCTCAACATCTTCTATATCACCTTATTCTCTGGACATTTTCAGCATCTCAGACGCGTGCTGTCTTGTTTTTTCCGTCATCTCGACGCCTCCCAGCATCCTCGTCACCTCGTCGAGGCGCTCGGTTTCCGAGAGCAGATCCACGCTGGTATTCGTTCTCTCTCCGTACACCTTCTTGGAGACAAGAAAGTGTGTGTCCCCAAAACACGCTATCTGGGGGAGATGTGTTATACATATAACCTGATGGTGCTTTGACACACCCTTCAGCTTTTTCCCCACGGCCTCTGCCGCCGCTCCTCCTATGCCGCTGTCCACTTCGTCAAAGACAACAGCACCAACCGATCCGCTGCCGGCCAGCACCTTTTTCATGGCGAGGACTATCCGGGACAACTCCCCTCCGGAGGCTATGCGATTCAGTGGCATCAGTTCCTCGCCCACATTGGTCGACAGGTAGAATTCCACCTCGTCCATACCCTTCGAATTCAGAGAAGAGATATCGTCGTCTCCGGGATGGTTCACAAATCGGGTCTCAAACACCGTATCGACCATCCTCATCGAGTGGATTTCATCCTCTATCGCTTTTTTCAAGACCCCTGAAACCCCGCTCCTCTTTCCGGACAGTTCTTTTGCTTTTTCCAGGAGCAGTTTTTCTATCAGGCCAATCTCCCCGGAAACACGGACGATTTCTTCGTTCAGATAGGCCATCCCTTCCAGCTCCGCCCCTATCTTTTCCTTCCTTTTCAGGACATCCTCTATCGTCGTTCCATACTTGCGTTTCAGTTTGCCCAGGTATTCAAGCCTGTCATCAATTTCCTCAAGCCTTGCCGGATCAAAGGTTATACTCTTCACATAATCCCTTAACACAAAAGCAATCTCTTCAAGATTAAAGAACGCCGACTCCAGTTCTTCCTCTGAAATCTTCAGACCGGGATCTATCTTCTTTATCTTTTTTATATTGCCTACAACACCATCCAGTTTTTCCAGCACGGAGCCCTCGGCCGTATAGAGAATATCATGGGCCTTTCCAGCGTATTCATCAAGGCTCTTCGCGTTGGCGAGAATCTTTTTCTCATCCTGCAGTAACAGGTCCTCGTCGATCTTCAGTCCGCTTTTCTCAAGCTCATCCAGCTGGAATTTAAGGAGTTCTTCCCTCTCGCGTTTTTCGTCATTCCTTGTTTTCAGTTCATCAAGGTCCTTTCTCAACGCCTGCCAGTCGGTGTAAAGACCGGAGAATTCGGCCCTGAGGGGCATAAGCCCGCCAAATTTGTCTAATATATCGACATGGCTATTGGCATCCAGAAGGACCTGGTGTTCACGCTGTCCGCAGATATTCACAAGTGATTCTCCCAGTGATGAAAGCATCCCCAGTGTTGCCAGATTCCCATTTATGTAAATCCTGTTTCTTCCACCCCTGGAAACAATTCTCTTGAGCACTAATTCGTCATTTGCATCCATGCCGGCTTCTTTGAGCTTTTCCCTTATATCTTCGTTGTCGTTCACATCAAAAATAGCTTCAACTACCGCGGACTCCTCGGAAGAGCGCACAACATCGCTCGAGGCCCTGTCCCCAAGAAGGAGACTCACCGCGCCGATGATTATGGATTTACCGGCGCCAGTCTCCCCGGAGAGTACATTCAGTCCCTCTGTAAAGGCGATATTCAGCTCATCAATGATGGCGAGGTTTTTTATACTCAGTTCGGTAAGCATCTCAGGGCAACTCACCCCATCCCAGTTTGGTTCGCAGTATCTCCAGATAATCGCGATAAGGAGATTCTACAAGATTTATATATTTTTTCGACTTATTGATACTCACTCTGTCACCCGACTTCAATATAAACAGGTCCTGCCCGTCCAGTGTCATGGACGCTTCGCCTTCCTTCGTCCACACTATCACTTCTATAGCAGAATCGGGCGGCAATAAAATAGGCCTGTTCGTCAGGGTGTGCGGACATATGGGATTGATAATAATAGAGTCGAGCTCCGGCAGGACAATGGGGCCGCCGGAAGAAAGGGAATAGGCAGTAGAGCCGGTAGGGGTGGATATGATAAGACCATCCGCCTTGAACGTGCTTAGATACTTCCCGTCAACAAAGGTCTCCAGATTAACCATCCTGGAGAGGTTGCCTCTGTTAATCACAACGTCATTAAGCGCGGGATACTCCACCCCTTCCAGAGACACGCTTAGCATCATTCTCCTGGAGATGCTGCATCCCCCCTCAAGAACTATCTCCATGGCGGTGAGCATCTCGTTCAGATTTATAACGGTCATAAAACCAAACTCACCCAGATTAACCCCCAGGACAGGCACATCAGACCCCATCGCCACGCGCGCCGCCATGAGAAGGGTCCCATCACCACCAAAAACGACTATCAAATCCACCCTGGATGCCAGATCACTCCTGGGAATCCCGGGCATATCCGTCTTTTTCGCTATCTCTTCCTCAAAGAAAACCTCCAGGCCTCTATCTGAAAGCCACCTGCCAAGCCGCAACGAATACTCCGCAGCCTTTTCTTTGTCACTGTTTGCAATAATTCCCACTCTTTTTATATTCATAAGGATCTCCACCTGTTACCCAGACACTGACTGCTCAAAATCTCGTGCACAACTATCACAAATAAATGTGGGTGTCTATTCTAAATGGCTTGACACCAGCGCCCTAATTGCGTTAGTTTCCCCGCCTAGCGGACAGACGTCTGCCAATCAAGAAAGGTGACATACTATACCATGGGACTATCAAAAGGAACTCTGACTTTCACAAAATATCGCGTCGCCGGCCCATTGCCGGACAAATTTCCAGATTTTATAGATAGACAGATAAAGCTCTTCGCCTTCAGGGAGCTGTCACTCGGAAGTGATGAAAAAGCCCTGGGGTGGACCAGTTTTGATAATATACTGGATAACGATTTTGAATACGCGAACTACTCTATGGCAGACTATATCGTCTCTTCTCTTCGTATCGACCGCCGGTCGGTGCCCCCCGCCCTCCTGAAGCTGAGAGTACTCAAAGCGGAAAAAGAGTTCAAAGAGGAAAAGGGCCTGAAGAAACTCTACAAGGGGCAGAGAGAGAATATCAGAGAGACCGTCAAATTAGGATTACTCAGCAGGGCGCACCCGGTTCCCTCATTCTACGAGGTCTGCTGGTCGATTTCGGGAGAATGGCTGCTGTTCGGCTCGCTCTCGGAAAAGGTGAACGACGATTTCAAGGAATTGTTCAAGAGATCATTCAACCTGCCCCTCACCAATGCAATGCCATGGGACGCGGAGTCGACGCCCGGCGATATCCCGCTTCCAGGAAGAGAATTCCTGACGTGGCTATGGTTCAAGAGCGAAGAACGCGGTGGCAGCATCATGATCCCGGATAGTGGAGACGCGGAAGTGGTATTCCTGCAAAAGATAGTCTTGGAATCGGGTGAAGGAGAATATTCCGAGACAGTGGCCTGCAGGGGACTTCACGCGGATCTTGAGGAGGGTAAGTCGGCGTTGCGCAAAGGCAAAAAGGTAACGGAAGCGCGGATAAGAGTCGGTATGGGAAATGACCAGTTCGAATTCACGTTCAAGGCCGACACGTTCTGCTTTCAGGCCCTCAAGCTCCCTGTGCCAACGGATGATGAGGAGGAAGAAAACCGGGAAGGAAGAATCCTTGAGAGAATCTACCTTGTGGAGATCGCGATGAAGACAATGGAGCAGTTGTTCGCCCTCTTCCTTGAGAAACGCATGTCCCCCCAATGGACATCCGAAGAACTGCCGCACATGAAAAAATGGCTGGCCGAGTGAGACGAAAGACAGGATTGGGTTCATCCCGTTCAAGCGCCGTACTTGCCTGAGATGTCTTTCTCCCTGAAGTAGATAAAATAAGGTGTGAAGAAAACGTAGCGGATTTCTTTCTATAATTATTAGAATAAAAGCCGCTGTCAATATCTTTATTAAATAATTGACCGGCTCAAAAAACTCGAATTTGCTAGTTACTGGAATATGCCGAAGTTCAGTTTATATTTGCCATGTTCTTGAAGGAGTAATGGCAAATCGCACAACTTCTGGAGATCTCGACGTGCGGTCCTTTCCGATATTCCCCGATAAAGGTTTTTGTATGGTGAAGTATTTGTTAAGTCCTGCAGGATTATTTCAGCATATGGTTCAGAATGGAGAATTATATCAATTAAGTCGTTTTGCCTTTGAGTTATTGTTTTAGCGTTTCTAAGAAAAGCTAAATAGTCTCTCATAAGCAATCGCTGCAGGCTCGATACAACTCCTTTCTCAATCTCTTGTAGCGAATCCATGACTCCATCTAATACAAATCTGATGAATGGCGTTACATCACGATCTTTATTTTTTCTGGCCAAGGAAAATGCCCAAAAGTAGTCGTCTATGTTCCTGTAGTAATAGTTAGACAGCATAGTCGGTACCAACCTGATCCCAGACAAGTGGAGTAAAGACGCCTCAATAACCCTGGCTGTTCTGCCATTTCCATCTCCGAAAGGATGAATTAATCCAAGATGGTAATGTGCGAGAGCTGCTCTGACTATCGCATCAAGCCCCATTATTTCCTTGCTATTGATCCATTTGCAAAACTCTTTCATAAGGTTCTGAATGTCAGGCAAGCACTTCGGGGGGGTGTATACCCCACCGTGGTCTTTATTCCCGACCATAACTTTGTAATTCCGGTAAGCTCCCGGTATGTTTGTTACGTAATCTATGTCCTTTGTAATCGCCTTATGTTTTCCCCTTATTGACGATTCTTCGAGTTTCGCGGGCTGGTCGGTAGACTCTTCTTGCCTTATCGTTTCATAGACCGTTTTCAGATTGATTATTTCCTGCTCTGCCCTTTGCACAGCTTCCCTTTTTTCCTTGTCCTCGATTATTTTACCTACATCCTCTTCGCTAAGCGGGTTGCCTTCTAATGCTGCGGTTCCAAAGATGGATTTTCTAATAATTTCATCATTAACCCGTGTAGACCACTCCGGAAGTACTGGCAAAGAAATAACTGTCTTGTATAGTAGCGTCAGACCATAAATTTTAGGGTCTAGTTCCATTCGATCATATTTACTGCTGAATAGGCAATTCCCGGATTTGAATGTAGAAATTTTTATAACGCTGTTTTTATCCATTTTTGTCACCATTTTTGTCATCATTAATGTCAAGGTTAAATTAATTAATATTGATTAATTAAGTATATCACATAAAAATATATGTCAACATATTTGTCACAATTTTTTTTTAAATAAATTCATTCGACGTAGCATAATTGTTAACAATATTTTTTAAATAAACATCTCAACTTTCGGGTTTAACAAATACGAGGCGGGATATGGTTTAACATATTAATATTATAACAAATAATACTTGAAGAGCCCAGTCTTTTGATTTATAGTGAGTTTATGACAAAACACAATAATATCAAAAGGAAAGGGCTCATATGAACCATATCAGGATCGCCTCCAAAACTCAAGCTGATGTTCGTATTTTTGACAAGATTGACGATTTTTTCAACCGCTTCAATGTTTCAACCATGCTCTACCGCTGTGGCGTCCGTAAACGACACGGATACAGCGTTCGCTCTTTGATTTATCCTGCATTCTCGGCAATAATTATATGCACATGTCCGTAAGAACCATGCAACTTATTAATATATAAACAAATAGCTGTCTTTTGTTGTTGACTTTCTCTCGTATCGTGCATA
>JAFDBG010000127.1 GCA_019313385.1 Deltaproteobacteria bacterium
AGATAAGAAAACTAATATAGATGCGGTCAAAAAAGAGCTATCACGCTTTGATGCATACGTCTTGATTGAGAAGTATCCACACGAAAGGGCCAAGGAGGCGCTAGGGGAGACCGGTAGCATGGATTTATCGTTAGATAATTTGCTTAAGGTATACTCAGAAGTACGTAAAGTCCCTCACAAAGACTTACAAGACGCCATTAAACTTATAAAATCATGAATAAAATAACTGGAGAAACATCAGATGGATATCACACATTTAATGAACTGTACGCAATACGCCTTGCGTATAACGTTGCATTGTTCCACGAGTGGTATCAACAAGGAATATATTCCGTACATAAGAGTAAAAAACATGGAGATGGAGAGCCGTGTTTTGATGGCACCTATTTTGTCGTAATGGCAACTCTCCCCTCTGGTCAAATTAGCAACCATTATAAACTAAAGTATTGGAATTTGTTCCAAATAGAGGAACGAGAACAGGCGGATGTTTGGGACGGACATTCTGCAGAAGATACTATTGATCGTTTACACGACTTACCGATTGAATTATGATATCAATAGGAGTAGACACATCATTAGTAAGCACTGGACTCGTCATCTTAATTGACGGTAAGCTCCATTGTCGTGAGACGATCAAGTCAAAGCCTACGAAAGAAAAGACCCCAAAGGCTGAACTAAAAAGGATCATTCGAATAGTAGAGGCTATCGCTGACACTATGGACGAATATAAGCCTGAAGTTTTAGTCATAGAAGGACTCGCTTTCATGGCAAGGAACACCACAGCTCTTGTACAGCTATCAGCGCTGAATTATATGGTTCGACATGAAGCTTACAAAAGAAGCATTCCATTCTATGTGGTGGCACCGACATCATTAAAGAAATTTATAACAGGAAAGGGTAACTCTCAGAAAGACCAGATGATGCTAGAGACGTATAAACGTTATGGCGTGTCGATCCTGGACAACAATGAGTGTGACGCCTATGGGTTGGCCCGCATTGGGTATGCAATGACCGGCAAAGACAAGATTATAAGCTTACAGCAGGAGGTCCTCGATCTCTTGAAGAAACAAAATGACTAAAGACACAGAGGTAAAGATGGTACTTCCATGCAAGTGCCCACACTGTCATATGGATATCGTGGTAAAACTAGATATGCCGTCCCCGGTCGTCACAGACGTATTAAAGCCTGATGACGTAGATGAAGATATTAAAAAACTTATAAAAGAGGAAGATGATATTACTAAAGAGCCTAAAACTAAATAATTTCTTAAGCCATGAAAAAACAGAGCTGGTATTTAAAGATGGACAGAAAACCCTTATCGATGGCAATTCAGGTAGCGGAAAGTCAAGCATATTTGAATCGATCATATGGGCTCTTTATGGAACAGGCAGGTCTAGTAACTCGTCCCTTGTTCGTATTGGACAAAAGAAGGCAGAAGTAATCCTCACACTTGTCGAGGATAAAGATGTATACGAGATCACGAGGGCTGTTACTGCTAAGGGAAAACACACGCTTGCTGTTAAGGTCAATGGAGAAGCTCACGCAATCACAGGACTAAAATTTTTACAAGAATGGATAGAGAAGGATCTGATTGGGGCATCATATCTACTTTTCGTTAACTCCATTGCATACTTACAAGGGGGAGCGGATACCTTCGTTACACAAACAGCATCTAAGAGAAAAGAGATGCTTCTTGAGATTGTTAAAACAGACAATTTTGACGACTATTATGATCAGGTAAAAAATCTTATCAAGGATAAAGATAGGAATCACTATTTTAATACAAACGAGATTGAGAGGGAGGGTCTCTGGATCAAGGAAACTAAGGAGAAAATTGCTGAAAAGGGGGTTTTCGAGGAGAAACTAGCAAGTACAAAGATTGAGGCTACCAAGGCTCATGATGAGTGGTCTAAGCTCTCAGTAAAGCAGGCAGAGTCTGGAACTTTAGATGCTAGAATTAGAGCAGTTGATAGCATTTTAAAGGACTATCAGGATGACATCAGGAGTACGTTAAAGTTACTAGAATCGTCCCAGGAGGCTGAAAAAACCCTTTTAGGACTCAATGCCTTAGAAACGACCTTGCGGCCCTTAGAGGAGAAAAAAGGTGCCTTAAACGCACTTCTCCAGTCGGGGGAAAAACAGGCTTCGGAAAAGCACAGTCTTCTTTTAAAGAAACCACCGTATCCTGGCGATGAAGAGGAAGAAGCTCTTAGACATAAGCCAGATTGTCCATCTGGAGATCTTTGTCCATATATGGGAGACAAACTCACACGCCTTGAGGCTTTCAAAAAAGCACGACAGGATTATGAAGTTTGGGAGGCCGAATGTCTCAAATTACCTAAGGATATTGATATCAC
>JAFDBG010000079.1 GCA_019313385.1 Deltaproteobacteria bacterium
TGGATGATTCCCATGCCCCCTTCCTGAGCCATGGCTATGGCCACTCCCGACTCTGTTACAGTATCCATGGCCGCGCTGATAATCGGGATATTCAGGGATATGCTGCTGGTGAGCGCCACAGACGTATCAACCTCATTCGGCAGGATACTGGATTCTGCCGGCACAAGGAGAAGATCGTCAAATGTGAGGCCATCCTCTATCTTATCTTTTTCTAACATTGCGTACCTCCGGATTTATATGTTTCTATATAATAATTTCGCCCGTTAAGGGGCACAAAATAGGCGTTCTCATCTTCGTCATATTTGATAAATTCCGCAATCTGATAGTAACCCGACCGCGAAAATCTCGCTTCAAATTTCCTGTCCTTGATGCTGCAGTAAAGCACATTGTCCATACTCATACGCAGGGTTGAAGGGTCCAGTTTTTCCGAGGTGAAGTCACTGAGAAGGATCTCTATGGATTCGTTTTCGCGATCCCCGCTGTTATCCATGCCGGAGGTCTTTACAACAAAAGGTGTGTCTTCAACCTCTATCAGACACCTGTCCCCTTCAAATTCTATCAGGTATCTTCCCAACTCGTCCCTCTTCAGGTTTTCGAAAAAGAGTTTGAGAATATCTTTTCTGAACATCCTCGCTCCCCTGTAGTACCAGTCGCCCTCCTTGTCTATCCTGATAGGCAGGGAGGGTATTTCATTCTCCGGCTTCATATCCATCTCTGCCTATCCCTCGCACATTCTTTAAAAAATATTCATAGAGTTCACTGGCCTGTTCAGGCACGGCAGCCCCGACAAACGACGGGCGTCTTCCCTTCCGGCAGTTGGCAAGGAGGGTAAACTGCGATACCACAAGCATTTCACCCGATATCTCCAGCATGGAGAGGTTCATCTTTCCGTTTGAATCTTCAAATATTCGGAGATTGACTATCTTGTCTGAGAGGTAATCGGCGTCCTTCTCTCCGTCTCCCTCAGCAACACCGAGAAACACTACAAGACCCTTCTCTATCTCGCCTACTGTGTGATCATCAACGGAAACTCCGGCAGAGGCAACCCTCTGGACAACGGCTATCATGGCTGGTTTTGCCCCCAATTATTGAGAAGTTCGTGAAAAACTCCGCTGTTGATCGTCCCAAGCCTTCTTACGCCATCACTATTTTTTCGCCTGCATCTACAATACCCTTTGTCGCGTTTCGCGTATCGATTACAAGGCGGGAATGTCTGACAATATCGGCGAAATCGTAATCTGAATGGTCTGTAACTATGATAACCGCGTCCGTCCCCGCAAGTATTTCCGGCGTGAGCGGGGTTGACTCCATTTGAAAGTCATACTTTCTCGTTGGTCTGAGGCGCGGTATCCAAGGGTCGTTATAGATTACATCAGCACCCTTTTCCAGAAGCAATTTCATTATGGCATAACCGGGCGATTCCCTGTCATCGTCAACATTCCTCTTGTATGCCACACCCAGCACAAGTATGCGGCTCCCATTCATACTTTTTTTGTTCCGGTTCAGTGCCTCCACCGTTTTTTCTATTACGTAATAGGGCATGGAAACGTTGATCTCTCCGGCAAGATGAATGAAACGTGTGGAGAAGTCGTATTCACGGGCCTTCCATGAAAGATAGAATGGATCTATCGGTATGCAGTGCCCTCCAAGACCGGGACCCGGGTAGAAGGGGGTGTAACCGAAGGGCTTGGTGGCGGCGGCGTTAATAACCTCAAAGATGTCTATACCCATCTTGTGGGCAAGTACCTTCAGTTCGTTTACCAGCGCTATGTTTACCGACCGGAAGGTATTTTCCAGTATCTTGGTAAACTCCGCCCCCCTGGTCGATGATACAGGCACCACGTACGTAATAGAACTATACAGAGCTTGCGCCACCTCCAGGCAGGAGGGGGTGACTCCTCCCACCACCTTCGGCGTGTTTGAGGCGCTGAAATTTTCGTTTCCGGGGTCCTCCCTCTCCGGCGAATAGGCGAGAAAGAAATCGCTGCCACACTTCACATCCTCTTTTTCCAGGCGCGGAAGGATCATCTCCTCGGTCGTGCCGGGGTATGTCGTGCTTTCAAGTACAATGAGCTGTCCCGCCCGGAAATGCCGGGCTATGGTTTCCGTGGTTTCCAGAAGATAGGTTAGATCCGGTTCCATCTTGTCAGTCAGAGGGGTCGGTACGCAGATGAGTATGCAGTCCACCTCTTTCAGGCGGCTAAAATCACTGGTTACATCAAACCGTCCCGCTTTGATCATCTCATTTATGGGTTCTATGGAGACATGCCTTATATAGGATTCTCCTTTAAGGAGTTTCTCTATCTTCTTGATATCCAAGTCAAATCCGACAACTGGAAAACCACTCTTACCAAAATGGATCGCAAGTGGCAGGCCAACGTATCCAAGCCCTATAATCCCCACCTTCGCGGTCCTGTCTTCTATCATCTCGGTCAGTTTTGTCTTTCTGCTCACGGCCGTTTCCTCGTTATTTTCCCGCATTGTATGAATTTCATATTCCGTTCAGTTTCCTGAGCGCGATCATAAGTGCCTGCGTTCCAAGCCTGCCATGTCCCTGCCCCTTCACGGCAATGTACATCTGTCTGACCAGAGACAGTCCCGGCAGTGACAGATCACATGCCGCGGCTTCATCCAGGGCTATTCCCATATCCTTGATGAAGTGCTCCACAAAAAAACCGGGGGCATAGTCACTGCGTACAATTTTGGGTCCCAGATTGTTTATGAGCCAGGAACTGGCAGCCCCCTTCCCTATTACGTCTATTACCGATTGTTCGTCGAGCCCCAGCCGCGAGGCATAGAGGAGGGATTCGCAGACCCCGATCATCGTGCCCGCAACAAGAATCTGGTTGCAGATTTTTGTATGCTGTCCGGCGCCGGTTCCGCCCATATGAGATATCACTTTCCCCATCAACTGCAGAAGGGGTAGTATCCTTTCAAAGGCATTGGTGTCTCCTCCAACCATGATGGCGAGAGTGGCCGCCTTTGCACCCAAGTCACCGCCGGAAACCGGGGCATCGAGACTGATAATTCCATGTTTTGAAGATTCTTCAGCTATTTTAAGCGCCAGTTGCGGGCTGCTTGTTGTCATATCCACAACCGTATGACACATACCCCCGGCAGATATTATTCCCTCTTCGCCAAGATATACTTCCTCCACATCCCGCGGATGACCGACTATCGTGAAGACAATCTCGGCGTTGCGGGCAACTTCAGCCGGGGAAGCGCACCAATGCCCGCCTCTCTTTACAAGCCCTTCCGTCTTCTTTTGTGTCCTGTTATACAGGTAGAGATCGTGTCCCCCGTCCTGGACGTGTCCCGCCATTGAGAAGCCCATGACACCCGTGCCTATCCAACCGATTTTCATGGTTTTCTACCTCCTTTAAACAGTAAAATAGCTTCCCCTGATTTTTTCACTGATGTATCAGATGAGAGGAAAAACATCAACGTATTTTAAGATCCTCTTGATTTTGGAAAGGGCTTCATATACTCAAAGCATCATGCGAAGAAGGATTCTCCTGATAAATCCATGGATACATGATTTTGCGGCTTATGACCTCTGGGCCAAGCCGGCTGGTCTTCTGTATCTTGCATCCACACTGAAAAAGAATGGATATGAGGTGGACCTGATCGACTGTCTGGATCCTTTTCACCCCGGTCTGGAAAGAGAAACACAGGGGAAGACTCCGAAGAGGCTTCCATCAGGACGGGGCGGTTTCTTCAAAGAAAGCATTCCGAAACCGAAGGCATTGAAGGATTTCCCGAGAAGATACGGCCGGTATGGCATACCCCCCCACATGTTCGAAAATAATCTACTGAGCGTGAAGAAACCGGACGCAGTATTTGTAACATCCATGATGACCTACTGGTACCCGGGTGTCTTCGAGGCCATAGATATTCTCCGTCGCGTGATTCCCAAAGTACCGATTGTTCTGGGAGGAAACTATGCAACCCTTTGCGGAGATCACGCGGCAAGACACTCCGGCGCCGACATTGTGGTGAAAGGAGAAGGCGAAAAAGCCCTTACGAAAATCCTGAAGGATCTTTTTAATGATGATCTGCAATTACTTCCTAATAAAGACGATCTCGATTCATATCCCTATCCCTCTTTTGACCTTTTCTCTCACATGGACCACGTCCCCGTCATGACGTCAAGGGGGTGTCCTTTCAACTGTTCATACTGCGCCTCACGCCTCCTGAACGATGGTTTTAGAACCAGAGACCCCATAAGGGTTGTTGACGAAATAGAGTTCTGGAACAGGAAGTTTGGTGTCAGAAACTTCTCTTTTTATGATGATGCCCTCCTTGTTGACCGGGAAAGACGCGTGACACCCATGCTGGAGGAAGTATTGAGGAGAGGGCTGGGCTGCACCTTTCATTGTCCCAACGGTCTTCATCTGAGAGAGATAGATGCCCCTCTCAGCAGATTGATGTTCCGAGCGGGTTTCAGAACAATACGTTTTGGTTTTGAGACCGCAAGCACACGCAGGCAGACCGATACCGGAGGAAAAATAACCAATGAGGAAACAAAGGCTGCGGTCGCTTATCTGCTGGAGGCCGGTTACAATGGAAAAGATATAGGGATGTACATCCTGTGCGGACTCCCGGATCAGAGCGCCTCCGAGGTGCGATACAGTATAGATTTTGTCAGATCGTGCGGGGCAAAACCCGTCATCGCGGAGTTCTCACCCATACCGGGCACACCGATATGGAAAGAGGCAGTGCAGGCATCCCCTTATGATATAGAAAAAGAACCGCTCTACCACAACAACACCCTCCTGCCCTGCCGTGGGAAAGATTTTACCTACGAGACGTACAGAGAGTTAATAAATTTGGCGAGGAAGCCAACTTATTAATCCGGCAAAATAGCACCCGGACTTTGTCATGCCGGACTTGATACGGGGACGTCCAGCGTATTTCTCTGAGAATCCGACCTGAACTGAACAGACCCCTTTGAAGGATGACGTCTCGCACTCCCTGAAAGCTGCTGACTGTGCCTTCCTCCTGAACAAAGAACATACTGTAGTGTTCGTTTGTCGCATCATCCATTGTTACGATCAGATCCCACTTTTTCCCCGGCACCCACTCATGGGTACTGCCGTCCTGGTGCACAATCATCCCCGGCAAAGGGGAAGGGTCATGGCGTTTCCGGTGTGTGCCTTTCCTGGCAGCCTTGGAAACTAACCCTCTCGATTGAAGCGTGTTCTTGAGCCAGGTGTAACTTCTCTGCCCTCCGTCACTCCGATACCATAAATGAAAATGTTTCACGTTCCAGCCCCGGTGCCGACCTTCGTACTGCTCAGCAAGCGCTGTCACTTCATCCACGGGGGCTCGACGTGATGATGCCTGTGTAAATCGCTTGTCCAGCAATCCTTCCAGCCCGTTCTCTTCGTAATGATCAATGTAACGCCGAAACGTCCGTGTGCATACCCCCAGTATCCGCGCTGCTTCTTTCTGACTCAATCGCTTCCCTGTCCATACACCATAAGCCTCTTCAAATCGCATAATCCGGATCTCCTGTAACAACTCTGTCCGTCTCATTGGCCACCTCCTGGTGACCATTATAAACCGGACAGATTACGTGCTCCCGACATGAATGGAAAACGTAGTTGTGAAAAGTGGTAATTTTTGCGAAGATGCGGTTGAAGGCGTCAATTCTGCCGCATCAGCGGCTTACTTGAACCAAAGCATTCACCAGACGGCAAGAAGCGTGGCGGCGTTGACGCGGCATGCTTGGGTGGACCGCGGTGATGAAGGTCGTTCAATGCAATTTTTAAAAACAGATTGCAATATTGTTTTAAATTCAGCACTAATCCAAGACGAGGTTTGACTATGAACCAGAGACAAACAGGCAAGATCAAATTTTGCACGGGTATTAATCCATCCAAAAAACTGTGGTTAATTGGCTGGAAGATTTCGTTGACAGTCTTTTTCGTTCTCGTGCTTTTTTGTATGCAGGCATACTCATTTGATATCAGTCAAATAAGAGAAGCATCACCAGAGCTGTTAAATTGCCTTGCCGAAAGAATTGGCGATAAGACACTGAATTCAGTCCTGAAAGGGAATCCTCCCAAAAATAAAAAGACTCAGAAAAAGCTCAAAAAAGCATATTACCGGTGTGCTGCAATGACAAGTGAAAACATCCCCAAAGATATCACACCATATTCAGGCCCCCTGTTTGACGCCATAAGCCAGATTGACGAAACTGTAGACAGCAAAGCCGCCATTATTCGTGTCAGAAAATCTGGAGTCACCCGTCTGGCACTTTTTGCCCGAAGCAAAAGACAACTGCACCAGAATGAAAAAATGGCCCTCAAAATAGCTGAGCTGCACCCGAATCTGATCACAATCGGTGCACCCAAGTATTTTCAATTATCCGGAGATATATCACAATTATTTATCAAGGCTACGGTCAAAGGGATTCAAAAATATGGTTACCGGTTTATCGGAGAGATACTTTACTCCCATGCAGACAAAAAATCCGGCAAGCAGTATCCATCCGGCGAGCGGTATGTTGATCCGTTGCGTACCGGAACGGCCCGCCTTCTTGAGGCGATTGCACCATTTAAAATCCCGCTGATGACACATTGGGAACCCTATGCACCGGAACGTGATTTTCCCAAATTCCATGCCCTTTATGATGCATGGCCAAACCAGGTGTTTATCGTGCCCCACATGGGATTTGCCTCACCCATGCAGGTGGATACTTTTTTAACCCGTCACCCAAACCTTTATATGATAATTTCTAAAAAAGAACGACTCATGGAAGATTTCAAAGATCCGAGAAAACAGGCATCCATTGGATCGGCTTTTTTAGATGGATTCCGCTTGAAACCTGAATGGAAGAAAATACTTGTTCAATACCAGGATCGGCTTTTGTTTGGTACTGATCCCCATATGAAAAAATTGTGGGACAAATATGAGCTTACCGTCAAATATCATCGGCTGGTTCTGGGACAATTACCCCAGGAAGTGGCAGCAAGAATTGCGCACAAAAATGCTGAGATCCTTTACAAGACAGGCCCAACACCCCTGCCTTGACAATCTTTTCTGTGACCTCTGTGATCCAGATAAGTTCGTCTTCGATTGTTTCACTTTCTATCAAATACTGGGCATCCCTAAAAATGACGATTATATTGTTCCTGCACTGAAACAAATGATTCACGCATACAGGAAGTGGCCTTTAGCGCCCGATGGTAAACGTGCTTTCTATGAAGACGCCTGACTTGATTAAAACGAGGGGTAAGACTTTAAAAGCGCGGATTCCGAACAATACCTTCAACGCAGTCATCAGCATAGCACCCCACATCTTGTGGCCAAGATTCCCTTGACATACAAAAACGCGTTTCCTATACTTAATCCCACAAAAAGGAAGTTCTTCTCAAATTAATTTGAGAAATGGAGTTATCAGTGGTTACATCCGCGCCCATTGCCTCTGAAGAATTTGTTTCATACTTGGAAAACCTTTTCACAATCTCATTGAAAGATATCAAAGTGATTATTACAGACTTTCACGCGGAAATGCAGAAAGGACTTTCCGGTTATGAAAGTTCTCTGAAGATGATACCTTCATTTGTTGACCGGCCAAAAGGAGATGAGCATGGCTCGTTTATCGCGCTTGATCTTGGCGGTACTAACTTCAGGGTTCTTGCGGTTGAACTTGACGGAAAAAGGAACGCAACTGTTCGAGCTGTCAGTAAATTTGTCATTCCGAAAAAAGAGATGCGAGGAACAGGGGTACAACTGTTTGATTTTATTGTCGGCTGTATTGATTCCTTCCTGACAGAAAATAGTATTGACAGGAAAAAACTCTATAACCTCTCGTTTACTTTTTCTTTTCCTGTAGAGCAGACAACTATTGCCGCCGGTAAACTCCTCATCTGGACAAAAGGTTTTACAGCGAAAGGCGTCGAAGGAAAAGATATCATTATACTTTTGAATGAAGCGTTGAGCCGGAGAAATATCAGCTGCATTAAAGTCACAGCTCTTGCCAATGACACTGTAGGTACCCTGGTTGCCAGAAGCTATACCGACCCGACGTGTGACCTGGGCGTTATATTGGGTACCGGAACGAACGCGTGTTATCGGGAGAAACTCTCGAATATACAGAAATTGAAAGTAGCGGATGCTAAAGGGTATATGATTGTCAATATGGAATGGGGCAATTTTAATCAACTCAGGCTGACACGGTATGATAACGAGTTGGATCAGGCTTCAGTCAATCCAGGCGCCATGTACCTTGAGAAAATGGTATCCGGCATGTACCTTGGTGAGATCACAAGGCTTATCTTAATTGATTTGACAAAGAGAGACCCCATATTCCTAAAAGATTCCGACGCCGCTGAAAGTTTTAAGAAAAGGAATTCGCTGAAGGCAGAGCATATGTCCCTGATTGAAGGAGATACAACAACAAATCTTGATGAAATAGATCGATTTCTTAGAAATAACGGAATTTCAAATAGTACGCCTCACGATAGAACAACACTAAAACGTCTGTGTGAAGTTGTATCAGCCAGAGCGGCCAGGCTTGGCGCTGCTGCCATCTCTGCTGTAATTACCTGGATGGATCCAGAACTGAAGGATGTGCACACTGTCGGCATTGACGGTTCACTCTTTGAGAAATACCCCGGATTTGAAGCTAAAATGACGGATGTATTCAAAAAAATGTACGTTGAGAAAGCCAAAAAAATAACATTAGTTAATTCTAAAGACGGCTCCGGCAAGGGCGCAGCAATTATAGCTGCAATAGCCGCATCGTCTGAAACAAATCAACCGTGATATAGAGAAAGAGGCTCCTCGCTAAAAAGTATGGGTAATGTGATTTAGGACGTGATAGATATCCGTGATCAAGAGATGAAGGAGGTTGATACAGATCATCATGAGAGACACGGATTTATTTCAGT
>JAFDBG010000128.1 GCA_019313385.1 Deltaproteobacteria bacterium
GTACTTATAATATGCCTTCCGGCGAAGTATTCACCGCCCCGGTAGAAGATTCCGTAAACGGCCACATCCGCTTCAGTTACCCCGGTTTCTATATGGGACAGGAGATAGAGGATATTTTTCTGAAAGTAAAAGACGGCGAAGTAGTTGAATGGACTGCAGCTAAAGGACAGGATCTGCTGGACAAAATATTCGACATCCCAGGTTCCCGAAGATTCGGAGAAGTAGCGGTAGGAATGAACAAGGGCATCACGAAGTTTACCAAAAATATGCTCTTCGACGAAAAGATAGGCGGAACAATTCACATGGCCGTAGGCGCCGCATACCCCGAAACAGGCGGAAAAAACGAATCCTCAGTACATTGGGACATGCTAGCCGATATGACAGAAGGCGGCCGGATATACGCAGACGATGAGCTTATTTATGAGAATGGAGAATTTACGATAGGCGATTAGGCAGTTGCTTTGGCGAGCATTTTCGCTACAAGTTCCATCGGAAGACCGATTACATTCGTAAACGACCCGTCAATACGTTCGACAAATTCGTCTCCCGTTTCCTGTATTCCATAAGCACCGGCTTTGCCCTCCCATTTACCGTTTTTAATATGATACAGTATCTGCTCTTCAGTAAGCTGTTTTGGAAAGACTTTCGTTACCGCAGCTTCAACCATCTCTATCCCCCCGCAAACACGAACAACCGCAACCCCGGTTATAACATCGTGAGGTTCGCTGAAAAGCATACGTGTGATCTCTTCGGCATGATTTGCATCGTCGGGTTTTCCGATGATCTTACCGTTAAAGTCGACCACGGTATCTGCGCCCATCACAAGTTCTGTTGGATTACGCTTTGCTACATCTTTTGCCTTTGCAAGTGCAAGCTGTTTTGTATGCTCGATGGAAGTGACCGATTCTGTAGAGAAAAGCGATTCATCGACACCCGAGACAACAACCCGAAAATCATACCCCGCTTTTTCCAGAAGTACTTTTCGCCTGGGTGATGCCGATGCAAGAATAAATTTATGCGCGCCCATATTTTGAAAATTTGAATTTAGTATTTTGAATTTGTTTAGGATTTAGAGTTTAGAAATTAGGATTTTTAACGTGCCGGTCGTATGTTGTAAACCAGTTTGCGGCAAAATGCCATATACTCATCTTCCATCAGGGTATAATGGGGATCGATGTAGTATGCGAATAGTTTTGGCGAGACATATCTGTTCCAGCTTGCCGTTAGCGGTATGTTACGGTCTGAGGCGATTTTGTGCAGCGTACCATCCAGCGGCCATGTCCCCTTTGCTGCTCCTATGAGCAGGTTGTGGTATCGCCTAAGATTTTTCCCATAATCTTCTTCTCGCAAAAACCGAGTCAGGGCGTATGACTGTGCGTAAAAGGCGGCAACGGCGTCGCTGTTGGCTTGTACGACGACTTCGCCGGGGTTTAAAGCGATAAGTTTCTCCAGCCCAATGGTCTTGCCGCTCAGCAGTACGTTACGAAGAGGACCAAGTCGTGACAGGTTCCGTTCCGGTGTAAATTGAAATATCCCGTTTACGCATTTGCTGGTTTCAAAAAGCGTCGCGATCCCCTCGTCCAGCCAACTTGGCAGCCGATATATAAAATGCCGGCTGTTAAATTGGTGCCATCCTTCGTGACCAAGAACTGAAAAGGTCCGGGTTCTGCCGATGTTATAAGCTACGCATGCTCCATTAAGATAGTAAGCACCTTTCTTGATGCTAAGATAGACAGGGGAATTCTCGCCGGTAAACTTTTTTGTGAAATCCTCCCATTGCCAGCGATCGTCGAAGAGATATATCGTAAATAAATTTTCCGATTCTATCGGTACGGGAAGCTGTTTTTTATATGCTATAAGCGCCGATTCCATAAAACCGGGAACCTGTCTTAGCACAAGCAGCTCAAACATCGTCGTGTGGATCTGATAATGCTTTGTAGTGATCGTAATCCCTTCCCCGTAAGGGTTTTCCCAGGGTTCGACGCTTTTTACTGCCGGAAGTTGACGAAGGTGATCGCACAATCCATCTTGTGAATTAAGGTCAGGTTCCTGATAAACGAGCTTTGCTGACTGTGTCGTTTCCACACAGCCTGTCGTCGATAAGAGCGCAGCAGCGACAACTGTCAAAACGCATATCTTTAAATTGTTTCTAAATAATTTATTCATGGTTTTTGGCAAATCGTTTTCCAACAAATACTGATCATGATTAAAATTTCTCTTTTATTCGCGGTAACTTGCTTATTAACAAATACTTATTGTACTCGCGAACATTTACTACCCTTAAGGGTATACTTCTGCGCTGAAAAGATAAACTTCTGTTT
>JAFDBG010000080.1 GCA_019313385.1 Deltaproteobacteria bacterium
AATAAATCCGTGTCTCTCATGATGATCTGTATCAACCTCCTTCATCTCTTGATCACGGATATCTATCACGTCCTAAATCACATTACCCATACTTTTTAGCGAGGAGCCGTTTTAAACAACGGTGGGCTGGAGGAGACACCCGTCAGATCATCCCATAGAAGTAAAGTAGAGAAACGGAGACTCGCTATGATCGAAACAGTCTTCCGGGGCAATTAGGGATACTCCCTATTCCTTTCTTTCCCAATGGCATCTCCTGAACGCTCCGGGAACGCGGCGGAACACAACTCTGACAAAATTCGATATGAGCGGGTTTTAAAAATATCAGATACTGATAAGTAGAGACAGACAGAAAAAACGCTTGCTGTAGATCGTTAAAGACGTCAGGATAAAACAAGTAATGATTATGAAAGTTACAAGTTTTATTGGATAACTTCCATTATAAGAAAAAAATAAGAAATAATGATGGTGAAAAACACCAGTTTCATTGGCTAACCTCTATTATTCATTGATAGTTGGTATTCCCTATCATATTTTAGAGATATTATCAGTTAAGTGGATCACCATTCTGGTGTGAAATCCCTTCGGTAGAGGGTATTATCAAAGATCTATTCGGTATGATCAAAAACACAGGAGTCCTTTATGGATATCCCCGGCATTACAACAGGTGTCTTGTGAAGCAATGGCGCACAATGTGCCGCGATCACACAACTCTTCATTAGGCAGTATTGTATGTGGTCTATTGTCCAAGACTGGAACACTTGGATCCGGCTTGCAAATCAATCGAACAAGCTTTAGATTCAACAGGAAAAAATTGATCACCACTTTTATTGGAAAGAATGATGCGAATTGAAATCATCGGCACCGAGTCGCTCGGGGTCCGCGGTCTATGCACCGTGGTGATGACAGCTGACCGTCATATCGTGATCGACCCCGGCGTGGCCCTCGGTTACCAGCGCCGGGGCAAACGGCCGCATCCGCTGCAGGTTTACGTGGGGACACAGGTACGCCGCGCCATTGTCGCGTTCCTCGAAACAGCCACCGATATTGTAATCAGTCACTACCATGGCGACCATATCCCCCTTGTAGATGCCAATCCGTACCAGCTCAATGTGCGCTCAGTCGTCGAGGTTTGCCGGAATACCCGATTCTGGTGCAAATCTCCCGATTACCCCCTCAACAGGATATCCATGCGATACAACGACCTGTCACGTGTTCTCGGTCGCACCCTTCCCGTTGTCGAGGGCACCGATGCGGGGATGATGACGTTTTCGAAACTCCAACCCCACGGCACTGCGGACAACGGTCTGGGAACCGTCATGATGACCCGGATTGCTGACGGGGGCGATGTCTTCGTTCATGCCTCCGACATCCAGCTTCTCGACGACGGCGCCGTATCGCAGATACTCGAGTGGGAACCGGGCACGGTGCTCGTTTCCGGGCCACCCCTGTACCTGCCGCGTATAACCCTTGAACAGAAGAGCGTGGCACTACGGAACGCACGACGCCTCGCGCAGAACGTGGACACCCTCATTATTGACCATCATCTCCTGCGATCCGAAGAGGGATGCCGCTGGCTCGACGATCTGACAGCAGCATCGGGACACCGAATCATGTGTGCCGCCGATTATATGGGCAGGGAAAGACTCTTACTCGAAGCGTGGCGGGACCGGCTCTATAACGAAATGCCGGTACCCGAGGGTTGGCACGAGGCCTATGCGAACGGCGAGATCAATATCGACAAGTATCAACTGGACGGCGATTTCCCGCTTCACGATTAACGAGCGACGAACCACGGAAAACACTGATGGCAGGAAATTTTTGCGGATGCTGAAATCTAAAAGTGGGCTTGGAAGGTTCATTAAACTCTGGTATAACAGTGAAAAAAAGGAGTCCTAATGGACGAAATACGCTTTACACCCATCGGTATCATTCATTCTCCCTTCAAGGAAGCAAGGGGGACGCCTATTCAGCCGACAGCATCTCGCGGCATTGCCGGAACGATTGAGATCAAACCGCAATACGCGGATGGCTTGAAAGATGTCGAAGGGTTTTCACACATTATCTTGCTGTTTCATTGTCACTGCGCGAATGGTTCGTTACTGCAGGTCAAACCATACCTGGATGATACTCCGCGAGGTGTCTTCGCCACACGGGCGCCGAGTCGGCCGAATCCGATCGGGTTGTCCATTGTTCGCCTTACCAGGGTTGAGAATACGACGCTGTATATTGAAGAGGTTGACATCCTCGACGGTACGCCCCTTCTGGATATAAAACCCTATGTCCCGCAGTTTGATGACCACCAGGTTGACAAGATCGGCTGGCTCTCGGAAAAAGTGGCTGATCTTCATATAACGAAGGCAGACAACAGATTTCAATAAAAACTCCTTCTTCCAATCTTCATGCCAATCGGGCGATGAGGGGAAGCTTCTCTATTCCTTAATAAAATGGAGTAGTAATTTTTTATAAGTTGCGGTATCATACCATTACGTTATCGCTCTTTCTCCTTTGAGAACATCCTTTCACACTGTCCTGATGACATGATATAACATAAAAAAGAACAGTTAGTTGAGGTAAGCAATGTTAAGATATCTTTTTAAACTTATCAGAGCAATGCATTCCGATACCGATCCACGCCAGATTTCTCTGGGATTCAGCCTTGGCATGATCCTTGGCCTCACACCTCTTTACAGTCCTCATAATCTGATAGTTTTTCTGGCAATTTTGTTTTTCCGCGTCAATGTCGGCGCTGCTATCCTTTCGTGGGGTGTCTTCAGTGTCCTTGCTTTTTTGCTGGATCCGGCATTCAATCAGATCGGCATGTTTATTCTCGCTGGAACAGGCATTCTTACGGGACTCTGGACTTCTCTTTATAATATGACGCTTTTCCCTTATACGCGCTTTAACAACACGATTGTGATGGGGAGCCTGGCCTTTTCCATCCTGGCTTCTTACCCTGTTTATTGGGGCGGGAAGTTGCTTGTGCTTAAATACCGTGAAACTTTCATGGATCGTTTTAACAAGTGGAAAGTCATTCAAGTACTGAAGACATCAAACATGTATAAATGGTATTCACGTTACAACGCTATGAAGGGGTAGGAAAATGAAGATGATTCGTTGGCCTGGACTTATAGCCTTTGTCGTTATAGTCGGCATTGTTGCAATATTTAATTTTTTATTTCTGGATACTATCCTTAAAGGTGTCCTGGAAAAACAGGCCAGTTTTCTTGTTGGAGCGCGGGTAGACATCGGAGATCTTGATTTTAGGCTCTCCGGACTTCACGTCGATATCCATAATATACAGATAACCGACCCTGAACAAACGATGCGAAACGCGGTGGAGGCAGGACGTGTATCCTTTGACCTTGTGGCAGGACCTTTACTGAAAAAAAAGATTGTCATAGAAGAAATGGGGGTGCAGGATCTTGCTTTTAACACGTCTCGAAAGAGGTCAGGCGAACTGCCTGCAAGTCTTAAGAGAAAACGTGAGAAGATAAAGAAGCCTCTTGATGTGAATGTTCCGGTTAAGGGGCGATTAGAAGAATGCACGCTTCCTGATTTTACTGTGCTTTCAGATTTAAAAAATCGCAAGCCGGAAGATCTTCTAAAAGGCATGGAGCTTAAGTCTTCTGAATTTTTTGCGGATTACCGTAAACAAATTTCAGACAAAAAACAGTTGTGGGAAAAACAACTCCAGGGACTCCCCTCAAAAGAATCTTTGAATACTGACTTAAAATCTCTGCAGGAGCTTATAAGCCAGAGGCCTAAAGAGTTAACTCAGTTTCCTGCATATATCCAAAAGGTCAATGCGTTACAGCAAAGGGTAAACAGTTCAAAAAACAGCCTGATTACAGCCAGGAAGAATCTTCAAGAAGAGATGGCTGGCCTAAAGACCTCTTTATCCGTAGGGGAGATGGAAAAACTCAGAATCAGAGACTACAAGGATGTTATGGCCAAGCTGAACATTAAAACACCTTCAGCCGAAGATCTGGTTTGTGTCCTTGTTGGAAAGAAGATCGCTAAAAAGGCAAACTCTGCGATTACATGGTACAAAAAGCTGGATGATTTTATGCCGGCAGGAAAAGCAAAGAACAAAGAGCAGGCTCCTACTCCTGTTCCCCGCATAAAAGGTACAGATGTTAAATTTCCGATTATTAAAGGATATCCGGATTTTCTTATTGAAAAGGCAGATTTTTCAGTTAGCTCTGACTTGCCTGCAGAACCCGGGAAACTCGTTTTTTCCAGTCTGTCTGGAAAATTTCAGGGGATTACTACACAACCTTCCATATATGGGAAACCGGCTCTTTTTGATTTAAAAGGTTCTCTTGCCGGCAATATGGCTCGGAAGGTTGCCCTTTCAGGAACACTTGACCATAGAGTTGCTCCGGCTGAAGATACCGTTAATCTGGTTATTAATAAATTCCGTCTGCAGTCGGAAGATGTCGGGGTTTCTGATGATTCTCCCCTTCGGCTTACTTCAGCAAATCTTGATATGGACTCTAATCTCCGCGTCAGCGGTGAAAATCTCGAAGGTCGTTTTCTGCTAACCATTTCTGAGCCAAAGATAATCGTAGGAAAGGAAGCGGCCATTCTTACAGAAGTCTTTAGGAATATCGGCACATTTGATGTTGTTATTTCGATAGGCGGCACCCTTGATCAGCCATCCATGGCCTTTTCTTCATCCCTCACAGATACGCTGCAGTCAAGGTTGAAAAATGTGGCGCAGAAGGAGATGGCGGCGCTGCAGGGTGGCTTGAAAAAAGCCATCGCTTCCAGTCTGGACAAAGACCTGAAGGAAAGCAGCATGGAGACGGATGGATTTGAAAAATCGGTTTTGGGGGATATTACAGGACGGCTTGACATCGCAAACACGATACTGAAAAAGGAACCGGGCAGCGTTAAAACGGGGGATAAGGAGAACCCTTTAGATAGTATTAAGGAAAAATTATTGCCCTTTTCTTCTTAATTTTTCTGAAACAATATATCAGCCGGCATCTTGTCGTTCTTCCCGAATCACATATCGTCTGGTTTTCCCGGAAAGGCCCTCCCCAGGGCAAACTGGGTGATATATTTCGCACGGTTACGAAAACCTTTGCCTGGCAGGGAACTCCCCTGCATCGCTCTTCGGTTTTGGTTGAATGGAATCCTTTCCGAGAGCATTTGAGCTTTTGACATTGTTATACTTTTATATAAAATATTGTTGTAAGAAGAAAAGCCTGGTCTGCAGGAGCGGAAAATGGATTTTATTAAAATAAGATTTGGGGATGATCTGGGTATGGCCGATACCGAGATACAGGGTACCACCGTTGAGGGGGTCTTGCGTCTCTTCGATCCGACATATGTTCTTCATAGACGTGTCTGGAAACCCCCGGTTAACATCTATGAAACCGCTGAAGAGATAACTGTCGTCGCGGAACTAGCAGGCGTGAAAGATGAAGATATCCATCTGGAAATCAGCCGCCGGACGGTGAAGATTGCCGGAAAAAGGATGGAACGATCCCGTATGAAGAATTCCAGGTACCGTCTCGCGGAGATTACCTACGGCTATTTCGAACGCGCCTTATCCCTCTCCATTCCCATCGACACCGATGGTGTCAGCGCCACATACAATGATGGCATGCTTGAAATCCATATCCCGAAATTGCCGCCTGAGAGAAAGATACGCAGGATTATTATCCAAAGCTGATAATCTAATTTGTTGACGCTACAAATGATCTGGGGGGATAAATGATTAAACAACAACTTTCCGGAGAGTTAAGGGACATCAAGATACCGGACGTTCTTCCGGTGCTTTCGCTTTTTGATCTCGTTGTGTATCCGCATATGACATTTCCCCTGGAAGTCACAGGGGAGAGGGCCCTCAATCTTGTCGATGAGGCGATGGCCGATGAACGGTTGATCGGCTTTGCCATGGCGAAGAAAGCGTTCACCACCGATGAGCTTCCTCAATTTGCCGATATTCACCACGTCGGAACGGCCGTGGCGATCTTGAAGATGGCAAAGACAGCCGAAAACAAGGCACAGATGGTTCTACAGGGTATCAGCCGGTTCGAGATCACAGAACTTATCGAGGGGAAACCCTATCTCCAGGCAAAGGTGACGGCACTTGCCGACAAAGAAGCAACGGGGATCAAGGTAGAGGCTTTGATGGCGAACCTTGTAAATCTCTTTGACCGCGTCGTAAAGCTTTCTCCCTTTCTCCCCCAAGAGTTTGGCATCCTCGCAACGTCTATCAAGAAACCGGGCGCGCTGGCGGATATGATTGCCACGCTGATCAACGCGGGTGCCCAGGAAAAACAGAAGGTACTCGAGACCCTGGATGTCAAGAAGAGGCTGGAACAGGTGACACGGGTCGTGAGTCACCAGCTTGAAATCCTCGAACTGGGAAACAAGATACAGACGCAGGTCAAGGGTGATATCGATAAAGGCCAGCGCGAGTATTACCTCCGCCAGCAGCTCAAAGCGATCCAGGAGGAGTTGGGCGAAGGTGAGGATGAGTCGAAGGTAGAGATCGAGGAATACCGTACAAAGATTGAAGAGATAGGCCTTCCCGAGGAGGCGAAGAAGGAGGCGGATCGTGAGCTTGGCCGTCTTTCGCGGATGCACCCCTCTTCGGCGGAGTTTACGGTCGCGTCGACGTATCTGGACTGGATGACAACCCTTCCATGGAATAAAAGTACACAAGACAATCTCGACATCAAAAAGGCCCAAAAGATTCTGGACGATGACCACTATGGACTTGAAAAGGCGAAAAAACGGGTCATAGAGTACCTCTCCGTTAGAAAATTGAAACCGGACACGAAGGGGCCGATCCTCTGTTTTGCCGGTCCTCCGGGCACCGGGAAGACATCGCTGGGGACATCGATTGCCCGGTCTCTCGGCAGAAAATTTATCCGTATCTCTCTGGGGGGAGTGCGGGATGAGGCGGAGATCCGCGGTCACCGACGGACCTATATCGGAGCGCTCCCGGGCAGGATCATCCAGAGCCTGCGTCGTGCCGGATCGAATAACCCCGTCTTTATGCTTGATGAAATCGATAAACTGGGGATGGATTTTCGGGGCGATCCCTCATCGGCGCTTCTGGAAGTCCTCGATCCTGAGCAAAATTTCTCCTTCAGTGATCACTATCTTGATGTGCCCTTCGATCTATCCCATGTCATGTTTATCACGACGGCGAACATACTGGATACGATTCCTCCCGCCCTGCGAGACCGGCTGGAGGTTATAGAACTTCTCGGGTACACGCTCGATGAAAAGGTCAAGATCGCCCAGCGCTATCTTGTCCCCCGTCAGATCGAAGCCAACGGCCTGAAGACAAAGCAACTCAAGATCGCGAAGGCGGCTTTAAGGACGATCATATCAGGCTATACCCGTGAGGCCGGCGTACGGAACCTCGAACGGGAGATAGCGAATGTCTGCCGGGGCGTCGCAAGTGAGGTGGCGGTCGGGGAAATGCAATCGGCGTCAATCGGTGTGAAAGATCTTCACAAATATCTGGGCTCTGTTCGTATTACCTCGGAGGGAAAAGCGAGAGTTTCGAAACCTGGCGTCGCCATGGGGCTTGCGTGGACGCCCACCGGAGGTGAATTGTTGTTCATAGAGGCCACCAGCATGAAGGGCAACAAGGAGTTGACCCTGACCGGTCAGCTCGGTGATGTCATGAAGGAATCGGCGATGGCGGCCCTGAGCTTTATCCGTTCCAACGCAAAAGAATTGGGCATTAACGACGACTTCTTTGATACTCTGGATCTCCACATCCATGTTCCCGCGGGTGCCATTCAGAAGGATGGTCCTTCAGCGGGGGTGACGATCCTGACGGCCCTCACATCGCTGCTGACCGGTAACCCGATCAAGAAGTACCTCGCCATGACGGGCGAGATAACGCTGCGTGGAGTTGTCCTCCCCGTAGGTGGAATCAAGGAAAAGGTCCTTGCCGCACATCGCGCGGGTATCAGAACCCTTATCCTCCCCAAGTGGAACATGAAAGATATCGAGGATATCCCTGAAAAGACACGGAAAGAGATATCCTTCCATTTTGTTGATGAGATGATGGATGTCCTGAAGATAGCCCTCAGGAAGAAATAACCCCTGGTGAAGATCACGGATTATGTACATTCGATCTGTTCAGGGGCCCAATCAAGAGTCAACCACAACAACCATTCGTGATTAAATGCGTATTCCGGTGAAAACTGCCACCTGTTCTGGAAATAACCTTACCACTTTTCAATCATCCAATTCCCATGTAGACAGCAATACCAAAGTGGCAGGTTTGCGTCAATGTTTT
>JAFDBG010000022.1 GCA_019313385.1 Deltaproteobacteria bacterium
GTTTAAGGGATAAAAATGATCATTTCCGTGCATCAGCCGCAATATCTGCCCTGGCTTGGCTATTTCGACAAGATTAACACGGCAGATATCTTTGTCCTGCTTGATAATGTTCAATTTAAGAAGAATGAATGGCAGAACAGGAACAAGATCAAGACCGCAAATGGCTGGCAATGGCTGACCGTTCCTGTTATGTACAAATACCCTCAATCGATAAAAGAGGTTGAGATTAACAACAAGGATAAATGGCAGCACCGTCAGAGGCAGGCGATTATCTCTAATTATAAAAAGGCCCCATGCTGGTCTTTGCTTGAGGGGTTTTTTGAAGAGGTATTTTCGTCTGAGTGGCAGTACATTTCTCAATTGAATATTCACGTGGTGAAGAGACTTGCCGGATTGCTGGGTATTACGACGCCCATCCATGTTGCCTCTGAGCTTGGCGAGTTTCCTGAAGACCCGGATGACAGACTGATTGCATTGACGAAGCATTTTAATGCGGGTGTCTATCTGGCGGGAGGTGGCGGAAAGGGATACATGGATATGGAGAGATACGCCCGAAGTGGCGTAGATGTCATTTTCCAGGAATACTCTCACCCCGTTTATGATCAGCTTTTTGGTGCTTTTGAACCGTTTATGTCGGTTGTTGATCTGATTTATAACCATGGAGAAAAGAGCCTTGAAATATTAGCAAGTTAGAAATTATTTTCTGCATTCTTCTGTCAGAAAATAATTTTGTTAACGCACTTATCCCGTTTATCGGGGATTGAGGGGGGAACCATGAAAATACTTGCAGTAGGGCCCCATCCTGATGATATCGAAATTGGTTGCGCGGGCAATTTTTTGAAATACGCCAGTTCCGGCGATGACCTGTATCTGATGGTTATGACGATGGGTGGAAAAGGGGGAGATACAGAGACAAGAAAGGCGGAGCAGATCAGGTCCGCGGAGATCCTGAAGGCCAGGGATCTGGTCTGGGGCGGGTATGAAGATACACAGCTTACACCCCGCATGAATGATATGGTTGTTGATATTGAAAAGCTTTTAAAGAAAATAAAGCCTGATTTCTTTTTTGTTAATTACGGCGACGACAGCCATCAGGACCACAGGGCGCTATGCAAGGCCGCTATCTCCGCTTCACGATACATAAGAAATGTTCTTTTTTATGAGGTGCCCACCACGCAGAATTTTTTGCCATCCGTGTTTGTGGATATCAGGGATACAATAGATGGCAAGATGGACGCCCTGCTGGCCCACGAATCCCAGGTGGCAAAGACAAATATTGAGGGGTTGTCCATAGTTGATGCCGCGAGATCCACGGCGGTTTTCAGGGGAATCCAGGGAAGGGTTCATCTGGCGGAGGGGTTCGTGCCGCTCAGGTTGTTTATGAATATATAATCCACAGATTTTGCAGATTACACGGATTATTCTAATCGCTTGAAGGGCGAAATAGCATACGGTTGCAGATATGATTACTCACTCAAAACCAACTCTGGACGTAGATGACTACAGAAGCGTTATGGATGTCCTTAAATCGGGCCAGCTTGTCCAAGGTGAACAGGTTGCTGGATTTGAGGATGCCCTTTCCTCATTTGCCGGGGTCAGAAACGGTGTTGCCGTCAGCTCCGGCACGGCGGCCCTCCATCTTTCACTGATTGCGCTTGGAGCAGGGAAGGGCGATGAGGTCATTATCCCGAGTTATGTCTGCTCCGCTCTTCTCAATGCTGTCCTGTATGTAAATGCCGTTCCTGTTATTGCCGATATAGACAGAAACACATTCAATATAGATGTTGATGATCTGAAAAAGAGGATAACAAAAAGGACAAAGGTGATCATTGTTCCCCACATGTTCGGCCTTCCGGCAGAGATCAATGAGATTATGTCGCTGGGTATCCCTGTCATAGAGGACTGCGCCCAGTCCATCGGGGCGAGATATCAGGGCCGTTATACAGGGAGCTTCGGTGTCTGTTCCATATTTTCTTTTTATGCCACCAAAATGCTTGCAACCGGTGAGGGGGGGATGATCCTGTCGGATGATGACAGGCTTGCCGGGGTTGCAAGAGGGCTAAGGGATTATGACGAAAAAGATGGCTATTCGGTAAGATATAACTACAAGATGACCGATATGCAGGCGGCGCTGGGCATCAGCCAGCTGAAAAAGCTGCCGTCGTTTATTGAGAGAAGAAGAGAGATTGCCGGGCTTTATGACAAAAGCCTGAGAGATATCTCCTTTCCGGTTCCAGCTGTTCCGGAGGGCAGAGAACACATATATTACAGGTATGTCTTGTCTCTTGACGATTCCTCCGGATTTATGAAAGAGATGCTGAAACTGGGAATTGGGTGCAGAAGGCCCGTGTTCAAGCCGCTGCACGAATATCTTGGCCTGTCCGAATACCCTGCTGCAGAGGAAGCGATGACTCGGGCGGTATCCATCCCGCTTTATCCTTCATTGAAAGATGAAGAGGCGCGCAAGATTACCGGTGGCATGGTGGACAGACTGATGGGGCTAAGGCTGTAGGCTGAAGGCGAAAAGAGGGATCAGTGGTCAGGGATCAGTGATCAGTGGTCAGAACGAACAAAAATACAAAGCTGAAAAAGAAGGACGATGTTTGATTCAGATTTCCAGGGGATATCGTTAAGGCGTTTTGTCTGGTATATTTCCCTTGTAGTTCTTGCCGCGCTTTTTCTTCCGTGGTCCCGCAGCCATTTTACTGAGATTGGTGTAAGATGGCTCTATATCTTTCTGTTTTCTTTTTCCCTTTCAGCCATATTGACCCCGGTAATGCGGCTTATTGCCCTGAAATTAAAGATTGTTGACATACCCGGGGGGCGGAAGATTCATGAAAAAGTCACGCCACTTCTTGGAGGTGTCGCAATCGTTGTGGCCTTCATTGTCGCTCTTCTGGCGAATATGGTTCTGGAGAAGGACCTTGTTTTTCTGCTATGCGGAGGGGTCGTTGTTGCCCTGATGGGGTTGGTGGATGATTGGCGGGGTGTATCTGCCAGACTGAAGCTGTTTGTCCAGATTCTCGTTGTCCTTATTTTGATTCACTCCGGAATTGTATTGAATCTGTTTCCGTATACCTTATGGGGATACTGGTTGAATGTTTTATTTACGATTCTCTGGATTATCGGGCTGACAAACGCCATGAATTTTATTGACGGCATGGACGGGCTTGCAGCGGGTGCTGGCGCGATCATGTCCATGTTTATGGGGATGGTGGCATTTCAGACCGATCAGCCCTTCATGGGGTGGATTGCCATAGCCATGATGGGAAGCTGCCTCGGTTTTCTCCCCTTTAATTTTGGGTTAAAGAGACCTGCTTCCATATATCTCGGTGACGCGGGGAGCACTTTTATCGGTTTTATGCTGGCCGCCCTGGCCATCAAGGGCGACTGGTCGGACAGTAGCCGGATCGTATCGTTTTCCGCGCCTGTGCTGATCTTCTGGGTGTTGATATACGATATGGCCTACACAACGGTGGAAAGAATCGTGACTGGCAAGGTAAAAAGCCTGAGGGAATGGATCGATTATGTTGGTACCGATCACATTCATCATCGATTGTATATGTTACTTGGCGATAAAAGGAATGCCGTTTTATTTATCTATTTTCTGTGCGCGACACTGGGTATCAGCGCTATAGCCCTTCGTTACGCGAGACCGATCGATGGCGTCCTCCTTGTCATTCAGGCCTTTCTGGTTACTATTCTTGTCTCCATAGCGGAATACTCGGGCCGGAAGCGCTAAAATGTCTCTATGACCTGGTCAGATCAGGCCATGTGATCTATAATACGTCCCTTCACTCCGAAAGTGGATGCAGTTCTGTGGGGTTTTTTGATTTTTTCGGCTTGTCCTGTCTAATATAACCTTGACATGTTTTTTTAAAAATAATAGTAACTGCTTTGAAATTACAGGCAGGGTGAAGTGAATTAGCGCCGAAGGCCGAATTCACCGGATTTCTGTAAGATGTGCGTATTATATGCCTGGGTGGCGGAATTGGTAGACGCAAGGGACTTAAAATCCCTCGGCGCTTAGCGCTGTGAGAGTTCGATTCTCTCCCCAGGCACCACGTTAAGCCTGCTTTACGGGGGTTATCAAATGTGCACTATTAAGGACAGAGCATTTGGCCGCATCCTGGGGCTTGTTTGTATTCTCTTATTATTTACTTCCTGTTCCATGCATGGCGAATTTTTCGGAAGATATGGCAGGATAACGCCGAACGGAGAAGTAACAGGGCTATTTGAATCCTATATAGTAAATAGTAACCTCGATTACTATATAAGCGGTGCCGATTCCTGTCCCAATGCCATTATGGGTATTGATAAGGGATATATCCTTGTCTCAGATTTGTGGAAGAAAAGAGAATTTACGACTGATAAGCTGAAACGCATTGTAAAAAATACGCAGTCAAAGGCATGGGACTGTGGTTTGATGATGCACGGATTCGATATTTTAGATGACAGAGGAAATGACATCGGCGACTGGTATTCTATCCTGTCAGTAAGAATGCCGGTTAAGATGGTAGATGAAAACAAGGTAATTATTTTTACCCCACCCATTGATACCTACGATAAATTAAGGATTGAAAGAATAGACAGGGATTAGCGGGTAAATTCTCTTGTATCCATAAATCAACAGAATCATAAATTATCTTTTACGCCGGTCAGCTCAAATCTATTTTCTTGACCCCGGCGCTGGTTTCACCTATATAACGTCCCATTCAAATTATAGTTTATCCGGTGACACGATCCCGATTTAATGAAACCTGATTGGGTCATGTGCCCGGACATATATTAATGGAGGTTTAAATATGAAGATAGTACTTTTGGGTGCGCCCGGGGCAGGAAAGGGCACCGTGGCCAAACTTCTTTCTGAGATTGACGGTTCCGTGCAGGTCTCGACAGGGGATATTCTGCGAGCCGCTGTAAAAGATGGGACTGATCTCGGTAAGAAGGCTAAGGAGTATATGAATGCCGGTGATCTGGTCCCTGATTCTCTGATCATGGAGATTATGGAGGTTCGTCTGCGGGAAGATGATTGCGGAAAGGGTTTTATCCTGGATGGTTTTCCGAGGACGATCCCGCAGGCTGAAGAGCTTGAGGAACTTCTTGGCAGGCTGGGCATTGCTCTGGATTTCGTGGCCAATCTTGAGGTTCCAAGAAACGTTATCCTGGATCGTCTTACCACGCGAAGGACCTGCTCTAATTCCGAATGCCAGGAAATATATAACATCAAGAGCAATCCGCCCACGCCGGACGGAATGTGCAAAAAGTGTGGCAGTCCTGTTATCCAGCGCGATGACGAGACGGAAGAGGCGATACTCAACCGTCTTGAAACATACAACGAAAAGACCGCGCCTCTGATCGGGTTTTATGAGGGAAAGGATCTTCTCAGGAATTTTGTTTCTCTCAGCAGTAAAGATACTGTTGAAGAGATTAAAAAGAGTCTCAATAATTGACACCAAACAGCCTTATAAACGGAAAACGTGATTGACTACGAAAAAGAACTAAACCCCGAACAGCTTGGTGTGGTGAAGGCCGCAAACGGTCCCATCCTCGTGATTGCCGGAGCCGGAAGCGGGAAGACGCGCGCGCTTACGTACAGAGTTGCCCATCTGATAGAGCAGGGAATCCAGCCGGAACATATCCTGCTTGCCACATTTACCAACAAGGCCGCGCGCTCCATGCTCTCCCGTGTTGAAACGCTTGTGGATGTGGATATCGGCAGACTGTGGGGCGGAACCTTTCACCATGTGGGAAACCGCATACTCAGGAGACACGCCGGGCTTCTCGGTTACGAAAGGAACTATTCCATAGTGGACTCGGAAGATTCCAGGCAGCTTCTGAATACGTGCATAAAGGAGTTTGGAATCCATACCGCGGATGGAAATTTCCCCAAGCCCAACGTTTTGGGCGATATTATAGGTCTTTCTTCGAATACCAGAATAAAAACAGAAGATATAATCGCAAACAGATATCGCGGTTTTTCCCATTGCATTACCGATATTCTCAAGGTTGTCCTGCGTTACCGGATCAGGAAAAGAGAACTGAATGTGATGGATTTTGATGATATCCTTATTAACTGGTGTGAACTCTTGACCGGTTTCTCCGATATAAGGGATGAATATTCAGAAAAATTCCAGCATATACTTGTGGATGAGTACCAGGACACCAATATTATCCAGGCGGAAATACTGGATCTTCTTGCCGGTCATCATAGGAACCTGATGGTGGTAGGGGATGATTCGCAAAGCATATATTCTTTCAGGGGGGCAAATTTTGCCAATATTGTCAAGTTTCCCGAAAGATATCCGGACGCGAAGATATTCAAGCTCGAGACCAATTACAGGAGCACGCCCGAAATTCTTAACTTTGCGAATATGAGCATCGAGAACAATTCAAGACAATTCCAAAAGGAGCTGAGGGCGGTCAGGAAGAAGGGAGTCAGGCCTGTCTTTGTCCCTGTCAGGAATGTCTTGCAGCAGGCCGATTTTGTCGCTCAGCGCATAATTGAGCTGGCCGGGAAGGGCGTGCCTGTGGGGGAGATAGCTGTACTCTACCGCGCCCATTATCACTCCATGGAATTGCAGATGGAGCTGGTCAGGAGGGGCATCCCCTTTGAGATAAGATCCGGCATCAGGTTTTTTGAACAGGCCCACATAAAGGATGTTACCGCGTTTATGAGGATTGCCGCGAACCCCCTTGATGAACTCGCGTGGAAGCGGGTGATGAAGCTCTACGACAAGATAGGTGAGGTAACCGCTGGCAGGATATGGAATTCTGTATCTTCCAACAATGACCCCATCGCCTTTGTCTTTTCTGATGAGTTTCTGGAATGCGTTCCAAAAGCCGCCGCGGCTGGCATAATGAGATTCAGGGACACACTGGAAAATATTATGAACCTGTCCGCGACTAATGCCCTGACAGAAATTACAAGCGCTATACTGGATGGCGGTTACAGGGAGCGCGTGGAGGCAAAATATGGGGACACGGCTTCACGTGAAGATGATCTGAAACAATTATCAAATTTTTCTTCGAGATTTGGTTCACTCGAGGAATTTCTGAGCGACCTCGCGTTGATGACCAGCGTAACTGAGGAAGAACCTCACAGGGCAGAAGATGACAATCACAAAGTTATACTGAGTTCCATCCACCAGGCCAAGGGCCTTGAATGGTCGGTGGTGTTCATGATCTGGTGCTCAGAAGGTATGATTCCGCTGGCACGTGCGCTGAGGGAGCCTGGCGGTGAAGATGAAGAGAGACGACTTTTCTATGTCGCAACCACCAGGGCGAAAGACCAACTGTACTTCTGCCATCCCCTCACGAACCGCTCCGGAAGTGGATGGAACAGGGATACCGCTCCGTCCCGTTTCATAGCGGAGCTGGCTCCTTCTGACCTCGAACCGGAAGAACTACCCTTTGATCAGTGGGTGGTGCGTTAGACCCCTGACCCCTGGCCTTTATCCCCTGTCTTTCTTCTTTTTAGCTTCGTATGCCGCTTTCAGGGCGAGTCGTGTTGCTTCGGCTATGTCTTCCACCCTGTTTGCCCATTCCTCAAACTTGATGTCCACACCGAATATGCCGACAATATCATCATTGTCATCTACAATGGGCCCTGACACAGTTATGCACAATGCCCCTGTCATCGTTGATATGTAGAAGTTGCTCACATGGGCTTTTCCCGACTGCAGAGGGCCATAGTACCACTCCCTGTTCGAATAGTCTGTTCCCACACCGAAATTTTCGTATTTTGCCCTGTCGGCTATACTGGTAATGTTCTTTGTGGTCTTTATGCCGTTTATATCTACTACGTAGGCCCACTGAATGGAAGGATTCTCATCGATCACTTGCTGCATGACGGGTTCCTGCATCTCGGCCTTCATAGTCTTCATTTCAGGGTGTTCGACAGTTTCTTCAACAACCTTCATTGCCGCCTGTGACGCGTTGTATTTTATCTTTTCCATATCAGACATAAACAGCTCCGGGAGGAACTTTCTAACCTTCTTTTCCATCTCTTCGTGAGAGATGCTGGTTATCCTGCCCGTGTCATATTCGCCGGTTATCCACTTATGTATCTTTGAGATGCCGGGGTGTCTTTTTGTTATAACATCTTCACCCTTCAGTCCGAGACGTATATTTATCCAGTGCGCGACACCGGCCTTGCCCGATTTGTCGGTAATCTCTATCAATACAGGCCGATTCAGCAGTTTTTCAGTATTAAATATATTGTATATCGCTTCATTCTTGATGAGTCCATCCACGTGAACACCTGCCCTCGTGACGTTGAAATCGGAGCCAACGAAGGGCATATCGTCCGGAATTTTTATACCTATTTCCCTTTCGCAATAATTGGCTATCTCTGTGATTAAGGTTGTATCAATCTCTGCTTCATTGCCCCTCAGTCCGATATATTCCATTATGAGCCCCTCTATGGCGGTGTTACCTGTTCTCTCACCTAATCCCAGGAGAGTTCCATTGGCGCCGCCGCATCCATAAAGCCAGGCAGTGGCGGCATTTATGTGGGCCTTGTGGAAATCATTGTGACCGTGCCACTCGAGAAGATGTCCCGGCACGCCGGCGTCGTCGATAAACGCGCGCACCAGTTTAGGCACACTGCGGGGAAGGGCTGCCTGCGAATAGCTGATCCCGTTGCCCAGTGTATCGCAAAGCCGTATCTTGATATCAATGCCGCTTTCTTCCCGAAGCTTCATCAATTCTATGGCGAACGGTACGCAGAATCCGTAGATATCCGCCCTTGTTGCATCCTCAAAGTGGCATCGTGGAACAATGCCCGCATCCAGGATTGATTTGACTATACCAAGATAGGCAGCCAGGGCCTTCTTCCTTGTGAGTCCCAGTTTAAGAAAAATATGATAATCGGATACCGAAGTAAGGATACCTGTTTCCCGTAGTCCGGCATTTTTAACCAGGGGGATATCTTCCTTTTTAGCCCTTATCCATCCGGTAATTTCCGGGTACCTGAAGTCCATTTCGAGACATCGATCTACTGCTTCTCTGTCTTTATCGGTGTAAAGAAAGAATTCCGACTGTCTTATAATGCCGCTTTTGCCGCTTAGTTTGTTCAGCAACTTCCATAGATTTAGTATCTGTTCCACGGTAAAAGGGGGCCTCGACTGCTGGCCATCCCTGAAGGTGGTGTCTGTTATAAAGATGTCATCCGCCGGTTTCATTGACATGATTTTGTCGTCGAAATCTATCTTTGACACCTCGTCATAGGGAAATATTGTTTTGTACAGATTGGGCTGAGACACATCCTTCAGGTCGCACTGGTAGAATTCCGAATGCCGGTGTTCGAAGATGTGCTTTTCTTCATTCCATTTTACCATGATCTATCATCCTTTAAATACTTTATAAAAAAATAGAGGGCACCTTTTGTGCCCTCTACAAGTAAACACAGAGTTGAAAGGTGTGCCTAATCAACTGGCGGCACAGATCCTTCTGGTGGTGTGTATGGCCGCGGCGCTCCTGCCAGGCGTCTTGCTTCCCTGACTTCATCCATTGTATACCCGCTCCTTGGAATATCGAGAGTCTGACCCGGATAAATAAGGTCGGGATTGTTGATCTTGTCTTTGTTTGTGTTGTAGATCAATGGCCACATGAAGGGATCGTTATATATGTTTTCATATTCCGCGATCCACCACAGGCATTCGCCACTCTTTACAACGTGATTCCCGGTGAGAGGAGCCATCTCTTCCAGGATTTCTGCCAGGACAGAATCTCCCTCTTCAAGAACAATGACCTCTTCCACTACTGTCTCTTCCGCTTGCGTGACAGGCGTCGAGGTCACACTCTGTTTTTTCGCGCAGCATCCTGAAATAAAGAAAACAAGACCCACCGAAACAAGAATAGATATTAACAATATGCCTCTCTTCATTTTCATACCCCCTTCTGTTGTGTGGGATTTCGCTGTATGCAGCGACAATTAAAACAGGTGTAAATTATATAAATATCCCGGGCTTCTGTCAAGCGATAAAGGGTGCCGTGTCAGGATCAATTCCTTTTCAGTGACAGCTCGGCAAGTTGTTCGGTGCTGACTTCCGATGGGGCGCCGGTCAGAAGGCATGTTGCTTTCAGCGTTTTCGGGAATGCTATTACATCTCTTATGGATTCTGCTCCCGCCATTATCATTATCATGCGGTCGAGACCGAAAGCTATGCCGCCGTGCGGCGGGGTGCCATACCTCAGCGCGTCCAGAAGGAAACCGAACTTTTTTCTTGCCTCATCTTCGCTCAATCCAAGGGTCTTGAAGATCATCGACTGGACATCCGATTTATGGATACGAATGCTTCCCCCTCCTATCTCGGAGCCGTTCAGGACGAGGTCGTAGGCCCTGGCTCGTACTTTGCCGGGGTCGGTTTCGAGAAAGGGCAGGTCTTCCTCCACCGGGGAGGTGAAGGGATGATGGGTCGCCATATACCGTTCTTCTGTTTTGCTGTATTCAAACATCGGGAATTCAGTGATCCAGGCAAAGGAGAGAGTCTCCTTGTCGATCAGTCCCAGCTTTTCCGCAAGGTGTATCCTCAGGGCGCCGAGGGCGTTGTTGACCACATCCGCCGTGTCGGCAACGAAAAGTATCAGAGATCCCGGCCCTGCACCCATTTTTTCGTTTATACGTTTTATCTCTTCCTGATTGAAGAACTTGGCTATTGATCCTGTCCATCCATCTTCATTCACCCTTGCCCATGCGACCCCCTTCGCTCCATATCCACCCACAAAAGCTCCAAGGGCGTCAATGTCTTTTCGCGACAGGGTTTTTCCATCCGCCAGGAGCAGGGCCTTTACCGCGCCTCCGCCCTTCGCGACCTCGGAAAAAACGCGAAACTCTGATCCGCCGGCAATATCCGTCAGGTCTTCAAGCTCAAGGGAGAAACGCGTGTCGGGATTGTCCCTTCCATATCTGTCGATTGCCTCTCTGTAGGTGAGACGGGGGAATGGAACCCGCAGATCTCTGTCGAGACATGTCTTGAAGATATGCGCCATCATGCCCTCAATTATATTGATGATATCGCTCTCCGATATGAAAGACATCTCCATGTCTATCTGGGTGAATTCAGGCTGGCGGTCCGCCCTCAGATCCTCATCGCGGAAGCATTTTACTATCTGGTAGTATTTGTCGAAACCGGACACCATCAGCAGTTGCTTGAAGAGCTGTGGGGATTGGGGAAGGGCGTAGAAGGCCCCGGGGCTTACCCTGCTCGGAACGAGGTAGTCACGCGCCCCTTCGGGTGTGCTCTTTGTCAGGAAGGGTGTTTCAATTTCAATGAAGCCCTCCTCCTGAAGATAACTTCTTGTTTCGGAAGCAACTTTGCTTCTCAATATGATGTTTCGCTGTAAATCTCTGCGCCTGAGATCCAGGTATCGGTATTTGAGCAACAGGTTTTCGGATACCTCGGTCTCACCGTCGAGGACGAAGGGAGGTGTGTCGGACTCATTGAGTATCTCAAGTTTATCAATTATGATCTCAATCTCACCGGTTTTCAGTGAAGGGTTGATCATGTCGGCAGGGCGGAGATTTACCCGGCCCTTTATTGCCAGCACGAATTCGCTTCGTATATCATGCGCAAGCGCGTGCGCCTGTGGTTTCTTTTCGGGATCGAGAACGATCTGTACTATTCCCTCTCTGTCTCTCAGGTCTATAAAGATCAGTCCTCCGAGGTCTCTCCTCCTGTGAACCCACCCCATGAGCACAACATTCTCGCCGGCGTGCTTGGCCCTGATGCTGCCGCAATAATGAGTCCGTTTATCTTCGGTTATAAATTCAGACAAGTTGTAAATCCTTTCCGTGTTGCGAGCTCCGGGTTAAAAAGCCTTACCCCCTGATCACTGACCACTACCCACTGACCACTGTTACAATGCTGTCGGTGTCATTTATATCAACAGTCTCCTGGGTTCCATCTCCCATGTTTCTGAGCTGGGCTTTTCCCTCCTCCATTTCCTTTTCACCTATTATCAACGTGTGGGAGCAGCTAAGTTTATTCGATCGCTTCATCTGGCTCTTGAGGCTCCTGTCCGAGAAGTCCATTTCAGCTCTGATCCCGGCAAGTCTGAGTTCATTGCAGAGTGAAAACGCGAAGCCCTGGGCTTTGTCTCCAAGGGCCGCGATGAAGATATTCGGGCGCCCGGCGTCTTGCCCGTCCGCGTCGGGTATCATCGAGATAAGCCTGTCGAACCCTATCGCGAACCCTATCCCCGATATGTCCGGACCACCCAGCATCTGTACGAGACCATCGTACCTGCCTCCGCCTGTAACAGCGTTTTGCGCTCCCAGCGACTGTGTGGTGATCTCAAAGGCGGTCCTGGTATAGTAATCAAGACCCCGCACCATCCTCGAGTTTATTATAAATGGAATATGGAGGATTCCAAGGTATTTCTTCACCTCTTCAAAATGCCCCCCGCACTGGGCGCATATAAAATCCAGAATCACCGGGGCTGCTGATATAATCTCCTGGCAGGATTCATTTTTGCAGTCAAAAATTCTCAAGGGATTTGTAACGAGCCGTCTGCGGCAATCCTCGCACAGATTTTCTTTCTTATCCTCCAGGAAGCTTGTCACCTTTTCCCGAAACGCCGGGCGGCACTTGTCACATCCCAGAGAGTTGATTTCAAGCTTCAGATTGCCAAGTCCGATTTCACTTAAAAGATGCATCAGCATGGACATAAGTTCCGCGTCTATGCGGGGGGTTTCCTGTCCCAGAAATTCGACATTTATCTGGTGAAACTGCCTGAATCTTCCTTTCTGTGGTCTTTCGCGTCTGAACATGGGCCCGATGGTGAAAAGTTTTGCCACAGGATCCTTTTCGTATATATGGTGCTCTATGTACGCGCGGATAACGGAAGCGGTTGCCTCCGGACGCATTGTGAGATATTCATTCCCCCGGTCGAGAAATGTGTACATCTCCTTTTCGACTATATCGGTGGTCTCGCCGATACCTCTCTTGAAGAGTTCGGTTTTTTCCAGGATTGGAATTCTTATCTCCTGAATGCCGAAATTAAAGAATATCTCTCGTATCTTTTCCTCAATACGCTGCCATTTGGGTGTTTCATCCGGCAGTATATCGCGAAAGCCCCTTACCGATGTTATCTTTGCCATTGCGGACCATCTCCCATGAATTCAAGCGAGAGTTACTAACATATATCCGAGGAAAAGGCAAAAGGGAAAGCCGTTTTCCACGGCCCCCTGTTCCGGTCTAAAGCCCCTGATCTCTGACTTCTATATTTTCTCCATCCACTCTTATGGTTACCGCGCCGTTTTTGTCTGTCCTCAGAACTTTTACACCCATTTTTACGTATCTGTCGAGCACGTCCTGGCTGGGAAAACCGAAGACGTTGCCGGGACCGCAGCTTATGACGACCATTTCGGGCAGGACCGCCTTGAGGAATAGCAGTGAACTGGATGTGCGCGCTCCATGATGTGGCGCCATGAGGATGTCCGCCTTCAGGTCCGCTCCGGACGCGGCAATCTCAGCCTCGGCAGATTCCGATATATCAGCGGGGAGGAGAATGCTCTTGTTGCCAAAGGTTATTTTCATTACGATTCCGTTGTCGTTGTAATCAGAGTCTGGAAAGTGCAGGCCTTTTCCCGAGGTCGATTTTGCCGGATTCAGTATGGTTATGGAGGTGCCTCCGATTATCCGCTCCGGCGTATCTTTATCCACAATCCTGTGCTGGATAGCTTTTTTCGTGATGATTTCATTCAATCTCCGGGAGGATTCATTCTTAGACTTACAGCCGTTTGACCAGAGCTCACCAATTTCAAAGTTGTCAGCTATATATGGAAGACCGCCGACATGATCCTGGTCGGGATGTGTGAGGACCATAATATCCACCTTCTTTATCTTTTCATGCCACAGATAGGGCGCCACCACATATTTCCCCAGATCGAAACTCCTGTCGTAAAACCCTCCGCTATCCACCAGCATAACATCTCCCCCAGGGAACTTTATCAGTGTGGAACTACCCTGTCCCACGTCTATGAATGTTATCTCGAGATATTCTTGACAGGATGTTCTTATGCGTGAATAGATGGCATCGGCGGCAAAGAACAGCAGAATAAAACTTAGAAACAGCACCAGAACCCTTTTTCTATTGGCTATGTACACGTCTCCGAGACGCGTGACCGCGGTTGGGAAGAAACCGGTGCTCGTGTTGCCGGAGGAGCTGTAGCCTGTTTCGCCCTCTTTCGATTTCCACGCATCTGCCAGCTTCAGAGCTGTGATAATCAGAAGATAGTAGAAGATAATCTCAGGAACCGTCGGCGTTGTTACGTGAAAGCTCGAAAAGGGGAGGGATGACAGGAAATCGACGATGGAAACAGATATACGAATAAAGAAAGAGGCGGTTTGTATAAACACTGTCGCGATCGGCGCGAAGGGAGCCGTAATAATGAACAATACTCCCAGCGGGAGGATGGCGAATCCTGTTATCGGTATGATAAACAGGTTGGAGAGAAGCGCAATGGCTGAAACCCTGTTGAAATAGAGGGCGATAAGAGGATATGTGCCGATCATGGCGCTGAGACTCACAATGGTGAAGAGGATGATACTGGTAATTCCTTTCCTGAAAATCCCATCCTCGGTTCCCTTCGGAATCATGCCGCCCAGCGTCGGGGCTACGAGAATAATGGCGGCAACTGCCACAAAAGAGAGCTGGAACGAGACGTCGAATAGGGACGCGGGGGTTATGATAAGGATGGCAAATGCCGCGAATGCCAGTATATTCAAGAGATCACGCCCTCTTCCCGCAAGGAGCGCAACCAGAAAACAGACTATCATAATGGTGGCCCTTATTGTCGATATCCGAAGGCCCGCGATAAAGGCGTAGCTTATTATGGGTATGACGGAGAACAGGGCGGACACCTTGAAGATATTGAACCTCAGCAGGAGGTATTCAGAAGACTTCATAATGGTTCTGATAATAATGAGAGAAAGGAAGGCTATTATGCCCACATGCAGTCCCGATATGGCAAGGATGTGGGAAACCCCCGCCCTGTTGAACTTGTTGGTAATCTCTTCTGGAATGAGCTCTTTTTCTCCAAGTATAAGGGCTTGCAGTATCCCGCCCTCAGGAGAGGGGGCGTTTTCAATGATCAACCCCCTGAGGCGGGAACGGTATCTCTCTATCCGAGTCTTGAAATAATCTCCCGCGTTTTCCCTCATGATGACGATGTCCGAAGGGCTGCTTACATATCCGCGCAGGCGGATGCCCCTGTAGAGGAGGTATCTTTTATAGTCAAAGCCGCCGGGATTGTTGAAATTGTGCGGCTCTTTAAGTCTGACCTTTGCTCTGATATAATTGCCGTATTTCAATGGATTGTTGCTATCTTTGACTGAAAGGAGTACCTTCCCACGTACCGGAATAGCGGTTCCATTTCTGATGATCCTTATGGAGCTGATAACGAGATTGGTTTTGTCGCGCGATACCCTGGGAGGGTTGCACACCAGTCCTTCAACGGTCAGCTTGTCTTTACCCGCATGCAATGTTATGTCGTCCCCACCGCAGTATGGATGAAGATAGAGATTTATGTTAAGAATGCCGAGCAGGAACAGGGATATAAACAGGCAGAAGGCAACGGAGCCTTTGCGCCCCAGGGCAACCGAGAAGAGCAGCGCCGCAAGAGTTGCCAGGAGTGCCAGGAGCGCCACGGTACCGGGTATGCTGACAATGCTTCCCACAGTTATTCCCGAGATGAGCGCTATGAGCAGGGGGATTACCGGTCTTCGCATAAAAGTTATTCACCGTTCAGTGGTCAGTGGTTAGTGCTCAGTGGTCAGGGTTCAGAGGCTGGGGTTCGACCCCCGACCCTTGAACCCCGACCACTGTCGCATATAGGGGAGATTTAGTGAAGAACGACAGGCAGGGACAAAAGAGCGCAAAGGCGAGAGTGCTATGGCTGATGTTCTTCAGGTTTGCGATAGCGTCATTCCTGCTCGGTATCGCGGCCATTATTCAGCTCAGGATGCCGGATTCGCTGCCGCCGCAGTCCACCCACGCAATATATATCATAGTGGTGATAACATATCTCCTCTCCATTTTGTATATCTTCCTGTCGAAATCAATAAAAAACATCTCCATAAATGTGTATATCCAGTGCCTTTTCGATACCCTGCTGGTTACCGGCCTTGTGTATGTTACAGGAGGGGCAGAGAGTGTCTACTCTACGCTGTACCCCCTTATCATAATGTATTCCGCCCTCTTTCTGGGGAAAAAAGGGGCGGCGTTTATTGCCTCCGCCTGCAGTATATTTTACGGGCTTCTGGTGGACCTTGAGTTTTATGGCGTTATTCACCCGATTTACAGCGGGACATACCAGTACAGCGTTGAAGCGGGGCAGGTTTTCCTGCGGATATGCATCCATATTGCCTCCTTTTATGTGGTGGCCCTGCTGGCGAGTTTCGTGGTGGAGATGGAAAGAAAGACAAAAGTGCTCCTTTCAGAGAAGGAAAGCGCCTTTGACCAGCTGGGCATACTCCATAAGAGTATCATTGAATCCGTGGGCTCCGGTGTCATGACCGTGGATCTTGGAGGCAGGATAAAGTCTTTTAACCGGGCGGCTGAGGAGATTACCGGGATACCGTCTTCTGATGCCACTGGCAGGATTGTTGACGATGTCTTCCCTGATTTTTCCGTGGCAATGAACAGTGTAAAAGGAGGTAAGGGAGTTTTCCCGGTGGCAAGACGTTTCGAGATCGTATTGTCAGCAAAGAGGGACGCGGCGACGCTGGGATTTTCCATATATCCCCTTATTGATCCGGAAGGAAATAGCATCGGCAGGATATTAATATTCCAGGATCTGACAACCATCAAGGAGATGGAGCGGGAGATGGAAAAAAACAAGAAGATGGCGCTTATGGGCGAGATGTCGGCAGCCCTGGCGCATGAACTGAGAAGTCCGCTCGCGTCGATCAGCGGTTCCATAAGGCTGCTGACGGAGGACCTCAAGCTGGAAGAGTCGGACAGGAAACTTATGAAAATCATCCTTATGGGGAAAGATCAGCTTGAGAATCTCGTGAGGGACTTTCTGCTGTTTGCCAGACCAGATACACTTAATCGCTGTAAGATAGATATCGCGTGTATTATGGACGAAGTACTTGAATCCGTCCATTTTTCCCCCGGGTGGAACGGAGAAGTCGAGATTCTAAAAAACCTGCACACGCGGAATGAAATATACGGGAACAACACAGAGATAAGGCAGCTCTTGTGGAACATCATGTTAAACGCGCTTCAGGCAATGCCGGATGGAGGGACACTGAAGATCGAAACGAGGCCGGATATTGATGGAGGTAATCATGAATTCCTTGAGATATCTGTCAGTGACACCGGTTGCGGGATAGAAGAGACGCATATGAAGAATATGCTGGAACCTTTTTACACAACGAAGGAAAACGGCACGGGACTGGGACTCGCGATTGTAAACAGGATAGTTGAAAGCCACGGAGGCACGTTCAGGATTGAAAGTGAGCCGGGCGCGGGGACAAGATGTACCATTGTTCTGCCGGTCGGCCAGTGGGTAGTGGGTAGTGGTCAGTGGTCAGTGGTCAGTGGTCAGGGGTCAGTGAAACGAAAGGAGTTTTCGTAATGGCAAAAATCCTCGTTGTTGATGACGACAGAGGGATGAGAGATTATCTTGAGATTATGCTTTCCAGAGAGGGTTACGATGTAAACACAGCTCCCGGAGGGAAAGAGGCCCTGACCCTCTGCAGAAAACACAAATTTGATCTTGTAATTACCGATCTGAAGATGTCCGGGATGAACGGGGTTGATCTGCTCAAGTCCCTGAAAGAGGTATCCCCGGAGAGCATGACCATCCTGATTACGGGGTATGCCTCAGGGGAGACGGCCGTCGCCGCGATGAAGGAGGGGGCGTTTGATTACCTTGAAAAGAATTTCGAGCCGGACGATCTGAAAAGACTAGTAAAGGACGCCCTGAGCAAGAAGAGAGTCGGCGAGGAAGAAGCGCAATTCATGAAGGATGTGAAGAATTCGGTCTCCTTTGGAAAGATGACGGGGAAGAGCAGGGGTATGCTGGAGGTGTATTCCCTGATCAACAAAATGGCGGAGACCGCTGCCAATGTTCTTATCCTTGGCGAGAGCGGCACAGGTAAAGAGCTTGTAGCCCTGGCCATACATGAAAACAGCTCCAGGAGCGATGGCCCCTTCGTTGTCATAAATTGTGGCGGCATACCGGAAAATCTCCTGGAGAGCGAACTGTTCGGTTACATGAAAGGCTCGTTTACCGGCGCATACGCGGATAAGGTGGGCCTTTTTGAGATGGCACACAAGGGGACCATCTTTCTTGACGAAATAGGAGAGCTCTCCCCTTTCCTGCAGGTCAAGCTTCTCAGGGTGGTGCAGGAAAAGACCTTCAGGCGGGTAGGGGGATCAAGGGATATCAGTGTGGATGTGAGGATCATTTCCGCCACAAACCGGAATCTGGGGGAGCGTGTAAAAAGCGGCTATTTTCGTGAGGATCTGTTTTACCGTCTTAATGTCATACCCGTTAAAATCCCCCCCCTGCGGGAACGCAAGGAGGATATACCCCTTCTGGTCGATCATTTTATAGAGAAGTATTCCAGGGAATATAACAAGGAAATTAAAAAAATATCCACATACGCCATAGCGCTGCTCTTGGACTATCCCTTCCCGGGAAATGTCAGAGAGCTTGAAAATATCATAGAGAGAAGTGTCGCACTCGAGATCACTAACATCATCCTGCCGGAAAACCTTGAGATGGCCGCGACGGGTGATGCGGCGTTTCCCTCGGTCGATGATGTCGAGATACCTGAAGAGGGCATGGATCTGAATGAAGAGGTCGCGAAGTTCGAGAGAACCCTGATGGAGAGGGCGCTCCAGAAGGTGGGAGGGTCAAAGACAAAGGCCGCGAAGCTTCTCGGGGTAAGTATCGATTCCTTCCGATACAGGTTTGATAAATAGGGAACAGTGGACAGTGGGCAGTGGACAGTGGGCAGTGGGCAGAACTGCAGACCTGCTTTCTTTGTCATTCCCGCTCTTCAGCCTTTATAGCGTGAACTGGCAACCGGTAACTGTGAAAATCACCGGTTTTCCTTCCGGGTCCGGCGGTGGGCTGCCCGGGTGAAAAAAGATTGCCACTGAAGGATCTTCCGTGATATTATCAGGTTACACAAACAGAGGGGCGGATTATGTCGGCAAAAGGCGATCTGGCACATTCGTTGCGGCTCTATTGAGTCAAAGGCATCAAGGGTAGATATCTTGTGACCTTTGAAATTATCAAAAAAATAGATTCAAGGAGGAACTAACCATGTTAGTAAAAATGAACGAGATGAAGGATCAGAAGGGTTTTACACTGATCGAGCTGATGATCGTTATCGCGATTATCGGTATCCTGGCGGCAATCGCCATACCGCAGTTTGGTGCGTACAGGGCAAGAGGCTACATGGCGGCTACAAGATCGGATGTAAAGAACTGCTATACCGCTGCAATGGCGCATTTTGCTGATGACCCCCTTGCTGCCGGAATAACATTGGCTGAGTGTCAAGCTGCTGGATACACTCCAACTACTGGCGTAACTATTACAGTTACAACAGGTACGGTTACCGCGTTCTCTTTAAGTGCCGCTCACGCTCAGCTTGGTGGGACCTATGTGATGACCGCGTTGGGGGCTATAACCGATACTTTGGCTCCGTCATGATGGGTTAAAAGGTTATAGAGAACAAGGTTAATGGGGTCAAACCTACACTCTTGACAACTACACCCACCAACATAGTTGCTTGACAGAAAAGGGGGCTTAATCGCCCCCTTTTTCTTTTTCGAAACAATAAGCGTTGCCCCTCCGTGGGCAACATGATGGTGCGGCACAGAGACCCCACGCTACGTCATATTGGTTTTACCGTATCCTTTGTCTCAAACAGGCAAACAGGATGATTGCCTGTTACCAGGATAAAATCAACTTCTCGCTTTTCCCTGCCACGGAGATACCGGATTTCAAAATTCCCCAGACCGGTTTCTGTCATTCTTGCCGGGGGAATTCTGCAAGGGAATTGGGACCAAATCATTATTCTTGACAACTTCACCCGCCAACACAGTTGCTTGACAGAAAAAGGGGGCTTACATCGCCCCCTTTTTCCTGACCCCTGATCCCCGAAATCTAAATAACGAGCATTAACCCGGATACATATTTGAAATGCTGATCTTTTGAAAATAATTTTAGACCATACTGCAATGCAACTGAGGCAATCCATATATCATTAGTCGGTATCGGTTTTCCATTTTCCCTTAAACTATTCAGGACTTCAGCATAAAATTCTGCTGTATCCTCATCGATGCCATACATCTTCACACGTGGTGTATCCAAAAATTCTTCCAGTTCTTTTCTGTTTTTCGGTTCTCGATTGCCGCCTTTGAAACCGGATAGCAGTTCGCCAATACTAACAGCACAAATTCCTATTTCATGAGATTGCTGCAAAACTGCGATAGTTTCAGGATCTCCCTTCATGGCATATGAATAAATATTCGTATCAATCAGAAGTCTTTTCATAACCAGAGTTCCTTGTCTATTTTCCTTTCAGTATCAATTTTTCCCTGAATCTTATCAAATTCTCCTTGAGACCACCTTCCGAATATATGGTCTAAATCATGGTATACTTCTGTAAACCTTTTTTCTTTTATCATGCCGAAATGCTGTTTTATTGTATCTATGACAACCTGATTTACACTTTTACCTTCCTGTCTGGCTGCCTGTTTCATTTTTTCCGACAGAGCAGAATCTATTCCTCTTACAGTCATTGTTTTCATTTTGTTCACTCCCCTATTAAATGACATCATAAGTTGCAATCATTATGACATCATATTATATGATCAGCTTCAAGATGTCAAATAATTTTCTGATTGGGGCCAAGTCTGCTCTTGACTCATTCCAACCTTCACCCACCGACACAGTTGCTTGACAAAGAAAGGGAGCCTAATTGCCCCCTTTTTCTGTCAAATTGCAGACCCTGACGGCGGTTTTGTGAAAGTTGACAGATGAAAGGTTTTTGCGGTTATCCTGTTAACATAAGAAAATTGGTTGCCGGGATTACAAAACAGTTTCCGGGAAATGTTTCAACTTTTCCGGCATTATGGACAATCTGGTAGAATGGAATGTTGAGCTTTTCTCCATAAAATCTACCTGCTTTACTAATATCTGTATCGCTATTCTTTGTCTCAAACAGGCAAACAGGATGATCGTTTTTTACCAGGACAAAATCAATTTCCCGCTTTTCCCTGTCACGGAGATACCGGATTTCAAAATTTCCCATGCCGGTTTCTGTCATCCTTGCCGCCATACGTATAAGGCTAACGGCTATAAGGTTTTCAAAAACAACTCCAGATTCAGATAGCATTGACCAGTCAAAGAAATAGAGTTTCTTCTCCTTTTTTATTGCCCGTGCTATTGTTTTTATGCCAGGGGCGTAGTGTAAAAACAAGATAAAGTCCCTGTAATATATCTATCCAGTTCTTTATGGTATCGTATTTTTTCCCCAGGTCTTCACTCAATGATGGAATACTAATCTGAGAACTGACTTTTGTAGGAAGGATTTCCACCAGCGTCTCAAGGCCTTTAATGTCTGCAATCCGTGAAAGATCACGCACGTCTGTGATAGAGTAGGGACGATTTAAATAAACATAGAAAAGGGGGCTTATTGCCCCCTTTTCTATTATATGTCTCCACATCCCACACCCTTACAAATGTGACTACTGTTGGATTACAGTGGCATATTGTTATGCTTTTTTTTAGGAGGTCTTGTTTCCACTTTATCTTTGAATGCCTCAAGGAGAGCCACAATCCTTTTCCTTGTTTCCCTTGGCGCAATAACCTCGTCAATAATCGCCAAGTTTGCCGCAAAATACGGACTGTTGAACTGTTTTTCATAGGCTCCAATCAGTTCGGCACGTTTGGCCGCCGGGTCATCGGCACCGGCAATCTCACGCCGGTAGAGTATGTTACAAGCACCCTCTGCGCCTAGTACGGCAATTTCCGCAGTCGGCCAGGCCATGATATAATCGGCCCCAAGAGATTTTGAACACATAGCAATGTAAGATCCACCATAATCCTTGCGGGTTACTACTGTAATTTTGGGTACAGTAGCTTCAGCATACGCGTGAAGAATCTTGGCTCCGTGTGTGATAATACCCGCCCATTCCTGCTCTTTCCCCGGCATATATCCGGGGACATCGGCAAAGGTTAGAATCGGTATATTAAAGGCGTCGCAGAATCTGATAAACCGTGCTGCCTTGTCGGATGCCTTGTAATCCAGGACACCCGCGGTGAATTTTGGATTATTGGCAACAACGCCGACAGTCTGTCCCCTAACCCTGATAAAGGCTACTATGATACTCTTTGCCCAGAGTTCATGAGATTCAAACATTTCGTTATTATCCGCAATCGCCATGATAATTTTTTTCATATCGTAACTACGCGTTGCCCTGTCCGGAATAATATCATCAAGCTCCGGGCATTCTCCGTCGGGACTTTCGGTACATTCCATAACGGGGACCGGACTGTGGCAACTATCCGGGAGATAGGACAACAGTTCCCTCACCTTATTGAGACAACCTTCATCGTTTTCCGCGACAACGTGACAAACACCACTTTTTTTCGCATGCGCCATGGCGCCGCCGAGTTCTTCATGCGTAACTTGCTCACCGATAGCAGCCTTAGTTACATGCGGTCCTGTTATATACATATGACTGGTTTCTTCGACCATGAAAACAAAATCAGTAAGGGCCGGTGAATAGACCGCCCCCCCTGCTGTGGGGCCCATAATCACGGTAATCTGGGGGATATATCCTGATCCAACGGTGTTACGGTAGAAAATTCCGCCGTAACCTTCCAGGGATGGTACTCCCTCCTGAATACGCGCTCCACCCGAATCATTTAAAGCAACAAAAGGCTTTCTGGCATCCATTGCCATATCCATAACTTTCCATATCTTTTTGGCGTGCATTTCGCCAAGGCTGCCACCGGAACTGGTAAAATCCTGGGAGGCCACGAAAACGGTACGGCCATTAACTTTGCCGAAACCGGTAACAACACCATCGGCCTTGATTTCTTTTTGATCCAGCCCGAACAGGGTGGAACGATGTTCCACAAACAGCTGCGCCTCATGGAAGGTGTTTGTGTCAAAGAGCAGATCAATCCTTTCGCGAGCTGTCAGTTTTCCCCTGTCATGCTGCTTCTGAACGCTTCTTTCGCCGCCCATCGTCAATAAGTCAGCCCTTTTTTCTTCGAATTCCTTGATCTTATCTATCGTAACTCCCATCTCTACCTGCCTTTCATACTAACAACACAACTTTCGCTATCTGCCGGTAAGTGCGGATAATACAGAGATCACATTGCGGAGCCAATAAGCTCTTTGACAACATCTTTCATCTTATAGCGTTGACCATGTTTTCCTATCTCAGGATACCGAGGAACACGCCTCCGGCAATGGCAGCGCCTATGGCGCCAGCTACGTTAGGTCCCATGGCGTGCATAAGAAGGAAATTCTTTTTGTTTGCCTTCTGCCCCATCACCTGGACAACCCTTGCGGACATGGGAACTGCCGATACACCGGCGGCCCCTATCATGGGATTGATCTTTTCTTTCAGGAACAGGTTCATTATCTTCGCCAGTATCACGCCTGCGCCGGCAGCGCTCGCGAAGGCAACCACGCCCAATATCAGGATGAACAAGGTCGTCGGCTGGAGAAAGTTTTGTGCCGGCATCGATGCCCCAATGGCCAGTGTCAAAAAGATTGTTACGATATCAACAAAGACTGTCTGGGCCGTTTTGCTGAGTCTTTCAGTAACGCCGGATTCCCTTAACAGATTCCCAACCATGAAACACCCTATAAGTGGCGCTGAGGAGGGGACAAAGAGTATGACAAGAACGGTTCCAACCAGGGGGAATATTACCTTTTCCAGCTTTGACACCTTTCTGAGTTGAGGCTTCATGTAGATGGCCCTCTCCTTTTTTGTTGTAAGGAGATATATCACAGGTGGCAGGATGATAGGCACGAGCGCCATATATGAATAACAGGCCACAGCGGTGGCACCAATGATATGCGGGGCGAGTATTGAAGTGACATAGATCGTAGTCGGGCCCTCCGCGCCCCCGATTATCCCAATGGAAGATGCCTCAGGCATTGTAAACCCGAAAAAGAGCGAAAAGAAAAATGCCAGATAGACCCCAAATTGAGCCGCGGCACCGAGAAGCAGGGTCTTTGGGTTGGCAAGCATCGGCCCAAAGTCGGTTAATGCACCCAGACAGAGAAACATAAGAGGCGGAAGTATCTGCCACATGACACCGAATTTGAATATTATGGAAAGCAGACCGATGGGTTTGGTAGGCAGTACCGACTGATCTGTTTGTTCCATCGTGATAATGGAGGCTAATATTTCTCCTTTCGCTACTCTCTGGCCAGGTTTTACCCTGATAGAGTCGATTCTTCCGAAAACCGGTGTCAGTACCTCTCCCGAGTCTAATTTGCAGACAGGGACGCCCTTTTCAAAATTGCTTTCCTCGTTCATCTGAACTTCCATGACGATACCCGCCTGGGGAGCCCTTAAATGCATCTCATAGTCCATCACCCCGCCAAGGGGGAGATTAACCAGTATCATGCCGAATCCTATAGGAATCAGGAGAAGGGGCTCCATCTTTTTTGCAATCGCAAGGTAAATGAACCCACATCCGATGAGTATCATCAGGGCATTGCCCCAGTAAAACAGGTTAAAACCACTTTCTAATAAACCAAACACTTTCATTCCTCCAATGGCAAATGCCGTATGTTGTTTTGACCCTTCTCCAAATTCAGCTGGAGAAGAGGGTGCAAATGATCCTTATTTTTTAACCTTGATAATTTTCTCAGTAATTACCTTTGTCAACCATGACGATATACCCAGTAGTACCAGTATAATAAAAACCAGACTAAAACCGCCGCAGGCAATCTTGATCGCTAATCCCCAGTCTGTCATCTTATGCTCCTTTCTTTCACCATAATTATTTTTACTCTATGACAACCAGAATCTGGTCGGTTTCCACCACGTCCTTTTCTTTTACCTTTATCTCTTTTACTGTTCCATCTGCAGGGGCGCAGATTGGATTTTCCATTTTCATTGCCTCAAGGACTAACAACTCATCGTCCTCCTTTACCGCGTCACCAACCTTGGCTATAATTTCAATAATGTTTCCCGGCATTGGTGCTAAAACTTCCATGTTCATTCCTCCTGATATTTTTTTTACAAATTATAAGCGTAACAGAATACCTTCGCTAAAATATAAATAGATGAAAGTTAGATATTTTCAGAGAGCTATTACCGCAATGCCATGATGAACGTCAACTATTATTTCCCTCTAACGACAATTATCTTTCCCGTCAGCCCTTGTTAACACAAGTCACAAATGTCACGTAAGTAA